>CAYNFZ010000162.1:0-1599 GCA_964396725.1 uncultured Pseudomonadales bacterium | reverse complement strand
TGGTTAATCAAACCCCCTACCACATCTTCAACCATATCCATCAAGGACACCTTCTTGTTGTGTGCCAAATGTACCATCGCCTGCTTCACCATTGCTCCATAAAGCGGCGTCTCCACATCACACGGATTCTCAAAACATACCTGCTTCCACCCACCTTGATTCATATCCTCAACTATCACTTATCCTCCGTTGCAGGTACAGATAATTGTCTTCAGTTTTCTCTTTCGTTCCTAACCCTTCCACTCTCACCAATGCCTCCCTTTCCCGCAATAACATTCTCAATTTCACCAAACCTCTAGAAAGTAACGACTTCACCGTACCTTCCTTTTTGCCTAGCACCTCCCCTATCTCTCGAATCTTTTTATCCTCAAAAAACCTCAAATACAACACTTCCTGATACTTCATGTCCAAATTCTTCATCAACTGATTTACTTTCAAAAACTGTTTATGTCTCTCCAACTTTTCCTCCGCCTCCACCAACTCCTGCTCCACATTCTGCATATCCTCTGGTTCCCACCCGCTCAACTCCTTCAAATCTTCCACCGACACCACCTCGTGCTTAGCTTTTCGATAATGAGATTTAATCTCATTCCCCGCAATCCGATACAACCACGCCAATATCGACACCCCTCTCCATCGAAACTGCCACAACTTCCGATAAGCCTTCAAAAACACTCTCGAAGCTATATCCTGCGCCAGAGCCACATCCGCTACCCGCCTCAACGAGTACCTGAATATTGGCTGATAATAAACCTCAAACAACTCCCCAAATTTATCGGGATCTTTCCGCGCCGCTTCAACTAGCAGTCTTTCTTCACTCAAATTCATCTACACCCTTGTACTTGCATAACGCTACTGGTATTTGTATGTTGCACTCCATATCCATATTTGTCCACCACTTCTCCCCCCACAACTTCCTACCACCACTTTTGTCGCCCCACCAGACTAGATCTATTAGTAAATTGGAACTTGATTGAAAATTGGAAATTAATGCTTAGTTTTTTGTCACCAAACACCTTATGCTTGAACTCAACTCAGGGTCTCAAAAAAAGTCTCTCTCTTGGTTTTCCCCACTCTCACCAGCTCCCCATTCTCCTTCTCCACTCTCTCCCCCTACATCCTCCTCAAAATCCCACCACCTCATCTCATCTCCACCCAAACCTTCTTCCATCTCCAGCTCCATAATTACCTCCAAATTCTACCCATTCTCCATTCTGGATACTCAAATTTCAAGACGTATCCATGCTATATCGACCTCTACTCCTACTCTCCATAACTTCCACTTTTCCCACCAGTTATCCTCTCTGTACTTGTCTCCAACTGTCTGCGTTATAATAATCCCACTTTACTCTCGATCATCCTATGTTAACTCCAACCCGACTCTCCATTTCCACTTTTCTCCACCGCCATGCCTCCCGCTGGTATTTTACCCCCGTAGTTGGCATCATTTTTCTATTTATCATCATCACCCCCCTCATCGCCTCCAAACACCTTCACTTTCCCGCCCCGCCACCGCCGCCCGCCGGCCCTGCCCCCCCCCCGGGGGCTGGAGCAGGAGGAGGGGGGGGATGTGGGGGGCGGAGGCATAAAATTGCTGTA
>CAYNFZ010000161.1:0-1698 GCA_964396725.1 uncultured Pseudomonadales bacterium | reverse complement strand
AAGATAATGGATCATTTGGAGGAGAAAGGTTGGGGAAAGCGAATGACGATGTACCGGCTGCGGGATTGGTTGATTTCGAGACAGCGTTATTGGGGTGTGCCGATTCCGATTGTGTATGATCCAGAAGGCAAGGCGCATTTGGTGAAGAAGGAGTATTTGCCGTGGATGTTGCCGACGGATGTGGATTTTAAACCTGAGGGGGAGTCACCTTTGGCTTCGAGCCATGAGTTGCAGGAGAGAGTAGAGAGGCTGTATGGAGAGGGTTGGCGTCCAGAGTATGACACCATGGATACGTTTGTGGATTCTTCTTGGTACTTTTTGCGGTTTGTGGATGTGGAGAATACTGAGGAGTTTGTGAGTCAAGAGAGATTGAAGCGGTGGTTACCGGTGGATTTTTATATGATCGGGCCGGAGCATATCGTGTTGCATTTGTTGTACTCGAGATTCTTCGTGAAGTTTTTGAGGGATCAGGGGTACTTGGATTTTGATGAGCCGTTTGTCAAGATGCGGCATCAGGGGATGATATTGGGGCCGGATAACCGGAAGATGAGTAAGAGTAAGGGGAATGTGATCAATCCAGATGAAGTGATCGAGAAGTATGGAGCGGATACTTTGAGAATGTATGAGATGTTTATGGGGCCGTTGGAGGCGGATAAGCCGTGGAGTGTGACGGCGGTAAATGGGGTGTATCGGTTTGTGAAGCGGTTTTATGGTCTGGTGACTGATGAAGAAAAGGTGGGAGAGGAAAGTTCTAGAAATGTGGGGGTGAAGCTACATTTGACGATCAAGAAGGTGGAGGAGGATATCCAGAGTTTGAGTTTTAATACGGCAGTATCGGCGTTGATGGGGATGGTTAAGGTGTGGATGAGAGACGGTGAATGTCTGAGTCGAGAAGATATAGACAAGTTGGTGCGGGTGTTGGCACCGCTGGCGCCGTTTGTGAGTGAAGAGTTGTACGCAACTCTTCACAAGCACCAATCATCAAGCACCCCCGCAAAGTTCGTTTACGCTCACCTCGGGGCAAGCAAATTGCAAACAGAGTGAATCGGTGCATATGGCGGAGTGGCCGGAGTGGGATGAGGGGATGATATGTTCTGATATAGTGACGGTGGTGGTGCAGGTGAATGGGCGCGTGAGAAGCACGCTTCAAATTCGAAATTTGAATATCGAAGCTCCAGATGGACAACAGGAAGTGATTAAATTAGCGATGAATGATGAGAAAGTGGCCAGGTGGTTGGAGGGGAAGAAGGTGGTGAAGGAGATTTGGATTCCGCCCAAGAATGGTGGGAATGGGTTGGTGAATTTGGTGATGAAGGAGTAAGATTGCGGGATGGAAAGAAGAAAAGGTGTGCCTAGAAACCGAGTGGATAAGGATGAGCAGACACAGCATGCGGATATGCGTGTGAATCCTGATGGTGTGTCGTGGACTGATGAAGAACAAGTGCAGTCGAGTAGGCTGGGGGCAGCGGCGATAGAAGGGTTTAATTGGGCGGAGTGGCGTCGGAGGCAGGCGTTGGTATCTGGTGGTGAGGATGGTGTGGTTGAAGGTGAGTGAAGTTTTTTTAGAAGATTGGAGACTGCTATAATGCCGGACTGAGGAGGATAAATGAAATCGATAGAGCGAGAAGGGGAGGGGGGGAGTGAGGAGCTAGTGGAGGGAGTGGTAGAGTCGGAAGTGGAAGTAGAAGCTGAGGATGT
>CAYNFZ010000160.1:0-1851 GCA_964396725.1 uncultured Pseudomonadales bacterium | reverse complement strand
TTTCGACCTGTGTTTATTAACTTTTTAATAACGCTGCTCCTAGTGTCTCTCTAAACTGTAAAACACTAAGATTAGTGTTTCGTGTTTTCAACTAAACACCCATCACCCCTTCACTGTCAACCAATCGCAATACCTCTTTCTATATCATCTTTCTTTTTCAATTTACAACCAGAGACAAATCTGCATATTTTTTTTCCTTGCAATTTTTGCTTCTTTTCCCCCACCCTCATTCATGTCTCTCACCTGTTTCTTTTTCACAAATCTACTCATTCGCCACTTTTGCCCCCACCAACCCAACCAATCTCCTCTCCACTTCATCTAAACATACCAATCATCCGCCGCCACCCATATACCACTCCCATCCCAACTAAACCAACTCACCTCGGTCATACTTTGCCTCACAAGACTCGCAAATCTCACAAGGCCCCACTCGCACATTTTTTCTCCCACACTTTTGACACTTTCCATTGTGGTATTCCCAATCCTTTCCTCCCACACCTCTCATCAAACTCTCCAAGCCACCCCCAAACCCCACTCCCCCAAACTGCAAGGCTCCACAGGCAAGAGCCAAACTACTAAACCCATATCGCTGAAGCTCAAACATTACTTGCTCATATACTTCCACTTGGTCATATGCCAACCACGCCAGCTGCATTCGAGACATTATCCCACTCAACCCCACTCGGTCATTATTCACAATTCTCTCTACCACCTCTTCTTCCCATCCTCCTACAAACTCACCCACCCTCTTGTATACCTCCCGATGCTTCTCCACCCACTCACTATCCACCTCTTCGCCCGCTCGACCCAACACTTCCAACACCACATCCTCAATCGACTCCCCAGCACCCCCCAACACCAGCACTTTATTCATCACTTCCCCATAGCTCCCACTTCTCACATCTCCCAATACGCTTTCATAATTTTCCCTATCCCAATCCACCTTCACTGACAACGAATTCATCCTCACCACCCCAGTCTTTTCCTCCACCACCTTCTCCATCACATACATAAATCCATACTTATACTCCACATCCGCGCCCTCATCCGCTGGACTAAAATACACCAACTTTTCACCCGCTCCCATATGTCCTACAAACGGCACAATTTTCTGGGTAAATACATCCCGCACCACACCCGACCGAACATCATTAGGAAACTTTCTCACCCTAGAATCCAACATATTTCTCATCGACCGAAACACCCACACCACATCTCCATCATCTCCCATGATCTCAATCACTGAGCCCAAATCTCCATCGATAAAGAGTAATTCATAGGGATACAATTCACACTCGCTTACTTCCGCCAGATGAGCTGTCAGCAAATCTCGCTCATCGCTTACCACCAACTGCTTAATTTCAGACTCTGACAAACACTCCCCCAATCTCCCATATCTAGCCAACACATCACCCCGATCATATGCCAGCATTTCCCCATACGAATTCTCTCCCACATCATTTACTGGTTCATATACCAATCGAGGTAGTTCTACCACTTCCCAACAAAAATCTTTCTCAGTAACCACACAGCCATACAGCTCCTCAGCCGAACCTAATACTTGACCACCACGTCTCTCATTTTTCAAATCCCAGCCACCTCTTCTATTTGTTGCCAATTCAACTGATCTCACTTTTTCTCCACTAAAAAACCTTCCCGCAGGAAGGTGAAACTCTAACAACACTCAAGCACAAGCGTTACGCTTGCCCTGAGCTTGTCGAAGGGTCCTGCTCGGGAGGGATCCCTGACAGTCTCGTATCTGGCTTAACTAGACACTAAGCGCTAGTTTTACAGTTGCGGCACAGCCCTTGAATTTCACAAGGTTCCGATCTATCAGTTTCAATTGTTAAC
>CAYNFZ010000159.1:0-1860 GCA_964396725.1 uncultured Pseudomonadales bacterium | reverse complement strand
CCGTGGTCACAAAAACTATGAGATGTTTTTGCATAAGGTGGTGGAAGCAGTGGCCGTGAAGGAGGGAAAAGAAAATCTAGAGCTTAAGGTGTGGGCACGTCTTGAAATGTTATTGCCAGAGTATTTTGGACCGATCCTAGATGAACAACCCGATTATGGTACAGTATTGGCTGCTGTGAAAAGTGGTGAGATGCAAGGTATTAATATTGCAGATTTTATACACATTCCGGCGAGCCTGTTCAGATTAGAGCAAGCAGTCGAGAATGGCGAAATTCGTCTGGGAGGAAAACCACCTCAACCTTCAGCTCGGCGTCAGCCCCATTAATCTTCAATTCAACCATACAAAGTTCAGAACTCTCTTTGCTCAAGTCAGCCTCGACTCCATCAATCTCTCTACCAAATAAACTTCCCACGACCTCACGATCGGGGTATTAGCTCCTTCTCATCAGAATGAGCAACCTGTCGGCATTCATCCGCGATTTCACAATCACGGTATTCTGCTCTGCAAAATAAAAAAGCACTGGAATTACGGTTACGAAGTATTCTCGTATCTGTCACCTGACAAACAAGAACACTTCATCACCAACCAGTGCGGCATTTCGGCCCGAAAGGCCTGTCTCCAGAGCTTTACTGTCTTCCAAACAGGTCAATCATCAGCATCGCCATCTCCGGAGACATTTCTTCTTTTGGGTCAAGAGCCAAAATGCCCATCGCGATATCATCTCCCACTTGCTGGCTCCACGTGCGGGCTCCAGTGCCTTGACCCTGCACAGCTTGGGCTACAACCCCGACTATACCAACTGCAGCCATGGAGTTTGGATCATCGTACAAGGAATTGTTGTACGCCTCATGAGCCTCTATAAACTGACCCATTGCTCGCAATTTTGCACTGACTCGATTGCGAAAGGATTCATCACTCTCGACCGACTGCTGGCCCTGTATTCCGAATTCTCTCGCCCGCTGGGCAGTAATGTTTACTCCTCTTGGCATCAGACATTCTCCCTTTCTGCGTTTTGACCATCAAATCTCTCAAGCCATTGCGTCATCGCGAAAGCCCGGATGTGGTCCAGGCCATCTGCTGAAGCATCTTCGTGGAAACTGATCCAGTGTTCTCTTACAGTTGGGCGCATGAGTAGTGCCTTCAATCACTTGATGTCCTGATGTAGGCTCAACTCCGTCAACACACTAAGCGTCACCAACGGATCAGAATTCGCAATCATCGGCTCCACCTCATCGGCATACAGAGTCTCAATCCTCTCCATCTCTTCTGCGCCAAACTGCCTTGTCGCGCTTTCCCAGGCCATGCCATTCTCCTTTTCCAGATTTAGATTTAACAAATGTAAACAGGCTGAATTGTTCAAGAACTAATCAGCTGTAGTAGGAAAAAAGCTGGCTTATCAGTCTCAAATTATCCCATATCAACCCAAGAAAATCAAACTATAGAATAAGATATTGACCCTTCTTTTTTATAATACTTTCTCTAACCCAAAAAAATGTGGATAAAACCCCCACAAACTCGTGTAGTACAAACAGTTAAACACCACCCCCAACCCAATCAGCACTTTTGCCCCCACCGGTAGTCTCGGCTGCAACGTTTTCATCAATACCAACAACCCAAACACCAAAAAATCCAAGCTGTAGCGATACCCAAACTGAACAATCCCAATTCCAAAATACATTAGCACCGGCACCGCCAGCACCAACATCGTCACCAGCGCCGCCCCATCCAAATTCTTGCGTCTCACATTGATCAAATACAAAAGTAGGGGACTGGTAAACCACAACGCCATACCCCACTCATCCGCCCGCAAAAAAGGAAACCACGACACAAAGCCATCACCCGACAACTTCACCATTTCC
>CAYNFZ010000158.1:0-1882 GCA_964396725.1 uncultured Pseudomonadales bacterium | reverse complement strand
GCGGTGAGTTTGGTGCGGAGAGCGGAGAGTTTTTGGGGATGGGTAGCCAGGTGGATGACGAGATCGAGGTATTGTTGGGGAGTGTGAACGATGAGTTCGGGAACTCCCAGAGCCAGAAGAGTACTGGCAGAGACTCGAGAAGCAAAGTGGTGACCGAGAAGAGTAACGACTGGAACTCCAGCCCAGAGGGCATCGACGGTGGTGGTGTGACCATTGACGGTAAAGGTATCCAGAGCTAGATCGGCCAAAGGCAGACGAGCAAGATGTTCAGGTTTGGGAAGACGAGAAGCAAAGACGAGGCGGTGGGGATTGAGTTGGTGTTGGGTTGCGAAGTGGAGGAGGTTTTGTTGAGTAGTACGATTGGGTGCCAAGAGCCAGAGGACAGAAGAAGGAACTTGTTTGAGGACTGAAAACCAGGTTTGGAGTTCAAGGGGGCGGAGTTTGTAGGTGAGGTTGAAGCTAGCGAGAATAGGGCGATTGGCGGGAAGGTGAAAGTAGGGTTTGGAAGGTCGGGAGGGAGAAGAGGGAGGACGGTTGTCGGTGGGGCGATAAGTGTGGGGAAGAGAGATGAGCTTTTCGGTGTAGTAGCGGTGGTGAGTGGAGGGGCAAACGGTGGTGTCACTGATATGGTTGTGGATGTGTGGGGAACCGGTGGTACCAGGATAGCCAAGCCAGGAAATCTGGAGGGGGGTGGGGTGGTGGGAGAAGATGGCGAATTGGTTTCCGTGAGAATGGCCTTTGAGATCGATCAAGAGATGAATGTGGTGAGAGCGGATGGTGCGGACCGATTGGGGGATAGGACTAGAGGTGAGATCGATGAAGCTGTGGGTGGCTTGGTGGATACGATGGGAGTATTGACTTTGATCGGAGGGCCCAAGGGAAAAAGCGTGGGAGGGGAAGGAGTGGTGGTGGAGTTCTAGAGTGCGAACCAGGTTGTGGGCAGTGGGGAAATCTTTGAAGCCGTCGGAGAGATAACCAATGTTGAGGTGGGTAAGGGGGGTTGAAGGGCGAAGGGGTCTGGGGAGAGGGGAAGGGGTGGGGTAGCGGGTAGTGAACTTTTTGGTGGCGGATAAAATGGCGGTATTGGATTGGGTGGTAGTGAGGAGGTGGAAGGGGTTTTGGGGAGAGAGGTGGGGATAGGTAGCGGAAAGCTGGTCGAGTTGAGACCAGTCGCAGAGGTGGTAAAGGGTGGAGATGAGGTGATCGAAGGAGAGGGTGTGGGTAGGATCGAGGCGGAAAGCCCGAAAGTAGTGACGGGAGGCTTGATTGAAGTGGTGAACTTGGCGATAGAGATTAGCAAGGTTATGGTGGGCGAAGGCGTGGGAAGGATGAAGCTGGATAACGCGGCGAAAAGTGGCAATTGCTTGAGGGATTTGGTTGAGTTTGGTATAGCAGGTACCGAGGTTGTTGAGGGCTGGGGGATAGTGGGGATGGAATTGGAGCGATTGTTGGTAACAGGAAAGAGCCTGGGAGATTTGGTGTCGGAAGAGAAAGATGTTGCCGAGATTGTTGTAGGCGATGGGGGAGTTGGGCTGGGAGGTGAGGGCTTGTTGGAAGTGATGAAGGGCTTGGTCGAGGAGGCCTTGGTTTTGGAAAATGACTCCTAAGTGGATGTGGGCGTCGTGGTGATGGGGATGGCAGTGAAGAATTTGTTGAAAGAGTTTAGTCGCACGGTGAGTTTGGTTGGCTAGCAGGGCTTTTTTTGCTTGGGCGTATAAGTCAGGAGGAGTTGGGGATTTCATGAGTGAAAGGATAACAGGTATTTGGCTAGAGTGAATGGGTGGTTAGATGGTTGGAGGTTAAGGGTTGAGTTGGGTGGGAGGAAGTAAAATCAAAGATCAAAAATCCCCATAAAGCTGCGTTCTGGGGGTAGGCAAGAGGG
>CAYNFZ010000157.1:0-1919 GCA_964396725.1 uncultured Pseudomonadales bacterium | reverse complement strand
ACCTTATCTGGTATCACCACCCTCCTCTTTTCTACCTTCACTTTCTCCACACCCAACCCCAATACTCGATCCATATCATAAACCACCTCCAGTTTATCTCGAGCCGCCATCCTCTCTGACTTAACCACCTCCCAAGTTACAGCCAACGCTCTCGGTACGTTCAAATCATCTTCCAGTGCTTGAACAAAAGCCACCTTTGCTTCATGTACTCTCATCCGTTCAGATTGCACCCTAGTCCCCTCTTTACTCGCTTGTTCCTTAATTTTCCCCACCTGAGTCCGCAACCTATTCAACGCTACCCCGGCTGCCTCCAAGGTATCCCAAGTAAAGTTCAACTGTTTCCTATAATGCCCAGTCAGATAAAAATACCGCAATGCCAACGGCTCAATCCCCACTCGTTCTACATCATGTAGTGTATAAGCATTACCCAAACTCTTCCCCATTTTCCCTCCATCCACCAACAAAAACGCCCCATGTACCCAGTACTTCACAAATGGCACTCGCCCCGTAGCCGCCTCAGATTGGACAATCTCATTTGGATGATGTGTGCTTCTCAAATCCTCTCCCCCTACATGTACATCAAACTGCTCTCCCAGATACTTCACACTCATCGCCGAACACTCGATATGCCACCCTGGAAATCCCACACCCCAAGGAGAATCCCACTCCATCTGCCGCTTTTTTCCCGCAGGTGAGAATTTCCACAGCGCAAAATCCCTCGGATTCTTTTTGTCTGGATTCGGCCCTACTCTCACCCCTTCCTTCACCTCATCCAGAGTCGACAACTCTCCGTACCTATTCCCTCGCGCTTCATAAGCCACCGTATCAAAATAAATCCCGTCCCTAGTCTTGTAGGCATAACCCTTCTTCTCAATCTCCTTCACCATCTCAATCTGCTCACCTAGATGTTCCGTAGCTTTGCAAAATACCCTTGGTTCCACCAAATTCAATGTTTTATATCCTTCCAGAAAGTCATTAGTATAAAACCTTGCGATCTCCTCAGCTGTCTTTCCTTCCCTCTTCTCCGCCTTTTCCATCCGATCCTCACCCACATCCGCATCTCCCAAATTATCTCCCGTCAAATGCCCTACATCTGTAATATTCATCACATAATCCACCTCATATCCCAACACTCTCAGTGTTCGTACCAACAAATCTCCTAGCACATAAGTTCTCCAATTCCCTACCGTCACAAAGTGGTGCACCGTCGGGCCACAAGTATACATCCCCACCCTCGAATCCTTAAACGGACTAAAATTATCAATCCTTCTTGTAAGCGAATTATAAATTCTCATGGTTTCTCCTCAACCACTTTTAATACTCATTTTACACACAAAAGCCGCTGCTCTTCGCTGCGGCCCCAAAGGAGGTTCCACCTCAGCTCATTCTCGATTTTTCCCTTGACGCAGGTTCACGTTGGGTTTTACTCATTCAGCTTTAGCCAAATTTTCCTCCCACCCTCAGGGACGCACACTTCCCCTTCATCGGTTTACTGCTTATTATCTTATCACACTCCCACCAACTTCAATAAAACGATCTACATAAAACTTGTATCTTGCATCTTGTTTCTTACAACTTGTTTCTTGTTTCCCCTTTACCCATTCCCCTTTACCCATTCCCCTTAACGCTTTACACTTCTTGCATCTCTTTTAGCATTTGTCACTCATTTGCAATTTGAATTTTGAAATTTGAAATTTATTTGTAATTTGGAACTTGATGCTTGGTGATTGCACCTTATGCTAGTTCTTCTTCCTCATCATCTCCCCCGAACCCCGATCCTGCTTTGCCTGTGCCAAAACCAACGCTTCCCCTTGCTTCTCCTCCTTGAGTTGTTTAATCTCCTTTTTCTCCTCTACCTCCACCATATTCTTTTGCTCTCTTTTCTGCTCTTCCTCTTGTTTGGTTTTTTCCCATTGCTG
>CAYNFZ010000156.1:0-2044 GCA_964396725.1 uncultured Pseudomonadales bacterium | reverse complement strand
CTCTACTTATATCCATAATTGTTAATCTACCATCAATTCCACTCCCTCACAATACGCCGCCTCAACTACTCATATAATTCCAGCCCCACCCACGCCCACAACAGTGTCATCGTCACCACTACCACTACCGCCGCCGCCGCCGCTCCCACTCGGTACATAATTCTATTTCGTTTTTCCAAAGGTACTTCATTTTCCGACTCCTGCCCTCCGGTCTGATCTGCTCCAACCGCCCCACTCCCCCCGCTTTGCTGGATTTCATTCTGCTGACCACTCACCACACCCCCTACCTTCCCAGAAACCATCTTTTCCACAGTTGG
The DNA here is from genome assembly GCA_964396725.1 of uncultured Pseudomonadales bacterium. Taxonomy (GTDB): domain Bacteria; phylum Patescibacteriota; class Microgenomatia; order UBA1400; family CAYNFZ01; genus CAYNFZ01. The sequence continues at coordinate 1,727 of CAYNFZ010000156.1, read as the reverse complement.
TGTTGCTTGTAGCCCACTCACCACCCCAAGGTTTTGTCGTCTATCCATCACTTAATCCTATCTACAAACCCCGCCCAACACAAGCCACTTCCACCACACAGATCTGGATTCATCCCCTCCAATTATGTACAGTAATTACATAACTCAAATCTACCCATGTCCCTAGAGCTCCAATTCATCTACATCAATCTGCATTTCACCATCAACCTTATCGCTGCCTTGGTACTTTTTGCCGTCGCCTGGTTGTACTTCGACGCTTGGACCGCCCACAAAAAACCCCGGGACACAATTCGTTGGCTCGGTTTTACCCTACTCTCCGCATCTTTTGTTGCCCATGCCACCTTAATCGAACAGCCTTTGTTCCAATCCCACCTGGTCAGAATCCTCCTCCCCAACCTCGTTGCTACCCTCAGTAAAATTCTCGGTTATCTTACCCTCATCTTCGCTCAACTAAACAAACCTCTCCAACCCCTCCCTTCCTACCGAACCAAACCCACCCACCTCATCCTCCCCACCTCCGGCCTCACCATCTTCACTCCCTTTCTCTCCCCCATCCTGGCAGTCGCTACCGGTTTTCTCTATTTAAGACGCGCCACCGCCGGTCTTGAACACCACCTCAAACCCATCGCCCGAGGTTTCTTCGTCCTGGCTGTATATGAACTCCTCAGCCTCTCGTCCCTCTTTCGCGCTTCTTCCAACATCAACCTTGCTAACTTAGTCGCTCCCTTTGGCCATCTCTGGTTACTCGAACACTTCATCCTCATCGTCGCCATCATCATCTTGGCCATCTGGGTCTGGGGATACTTAATCAAACGCCTAGAAACCCAACTTATGATGATCTTTACCTCTACCACCCTGCTCATCTTCCTTATTACCACCATTTTCTTCACTAGCACTTCACTAAACAACCTCAAACAAAACACCTTAACCAATCTCCAGATCAACACCAAAGTTCTCGATTATGCCATTACCATCAAACTCCAAAGCCTCCTCTCCGACGCCCAACTCATCGCCGCCAACCCAGAATTTATCCAAACTTTATTACAAAACCACCATCCTCAACTCAACCAGCTCATGTTGGATTTTATCTCCACCAAAAATCATGCCAGCTTAACCCTCGTCTCACCTGCAGGACAAATTCTCGCCAGTACCGACTCCCCCCAAACGGTCGGCTCTTCCCTCTCCCACCACATTCTCATTAATCCCGCCCTCACCCACCAATCGGTCTCCGCCATCACCTCCGCCCAATCCTCCATCCACCCCACCCTCTCCCTTCAAGCCGCCGCCGCCATCACTTACCAAAACACTCCTCTCGGCGCCATCCTCATCGATACCCCCATCGACAACGCATTCGTCGATGGTATCAAAACCGCCACCGGCCTCGAATCCACCATCTACGCCGGCAACACCCGATCTGCCACCACCTTCGTCGCCCCCGACGGCAAATCTCGCTGGTTGGGCATCAAACAAGAAACCCCCATCGTCCTCGATACCGTTCTCAAACACAACCAACCTTACTTTGGATCAGTCAACCTGCTTAACACTCCCTACTACGCCGCTTTTTCTCCCCTCATCGATTACAACCACAACCCCATTGGTATGATTTTCATTGGTCAACCCCAAGCCAGCCTCCTCCAATCCGCCAGCCACACCATCCAACTCACCTTCTACGTTACCGCCCATCGCCTATCCCTCACCATCATCCCATCGTTTTACATTTCACGTCA
>CAYNFZ010000155.1:0-2082 GCA_964396725.1 uncultured Pseudomonadales bacterium | reverse complement strand
CTTTATTTGGAAGTTTTTTGGAAACTGTGAAATCTCACAGGTTTATGATTGAGGCCTATACTGCCGGATCAGCTTATCGACAAGTGACGCAGATATTGCAGACAGCCGCTGAAGGAGAAGGTCTTTCAATGCCAACTTCTTTGGCAAATTTAGGATATGGGATAGGTGAGTTGTTTAAGTATTCAGACACTCTTCATTCTGGGTCTGATGGGGTGGTGAAGCGTCTGACCGAATCAGCTCCAGGAGCTGAGAGGTTGGCGGCGGTAATGTGGTTGATGCGGTTGCCGTTGGTGGCCGAAGTGAAAGTGGGGGAGGATACTGTCAGGCGAGTTACCAATAAGATTTATAAGAGGGATGGGAAGAGAAGGGTATTAAAGGGACATCAAGAGATGGTGGACACTTCAAACATGGTGTTTCGTGAAGATACATTCTTTGTTGATGAAAAGGGTTATTTGATAAATGTAGAATTGCAGAAGGTGGCAGAGGCGAGAAAAGTTGCCAATGAAGATGGGGATGGTGAGGAGTGGAGAGTGGTAAACAAACTTACGGGAGCGGTGATGGGGGGATATGAGGTGAGATTTGGTGGAATTGTGGATACCCGAAAAGCCAGGGTAGTTGAGGGGAAAGTGAGAGATAAATTGGAAGTTGTGGAAGTACAACAGCCGGTATATGAAAAAGTGAGTGTGGAGATTTCAACAGCAGAGTATTTGGATATGCTGTCGGGACATGAAGGGAAACAGGTAGTCAGAGAGGTGAATGGGAAGAAATGGCCAGTATATAGACACCCAGTACTTAATCGAGATTTTATATGGCCCGAATTGGATGGTTTGGACGCTAACGTGCGGCGCTCTATTGAGTCTGATGGCCGACTTACAGCAGTTTACCCACCTGAGCAAGACCCTTTTAGAGTAGGCAGGAAGGTATATGGGGAAGGGTTTTACACAATGAGTGACCAAAAGCGAGATGAGATGGGTAAGGGGTCGATGTACGCTAAGGTGTTGGCTAAACTTGAAGCGAAATTAGCTAGCCAAGGCTATTCTTTGGATATGGTGCGAGGTTTTCAGACAACTATGGCTGATGGGAGCCCAATGAGTCCTGTAAATAAGAGGGTGATTCGGGAATATCGGCGGGTGAAGGCTTTGGAGTTGAATAAGATTCAGCATCAACTTGACATTCCAGAAGTGGGAGATGAGGTTAAGCGAGCATTGGTCCAGGAGGCAAAAACTGTAGCAAGAAGAGCGATGGTGGAATATGAATTGAAAGAAGCGGTATCGGTTAGACATGGAAAAATATCTACTCTAGCCCCAATGATGGCTGATGTGTTGCAGATGACATTTACATGGGATCCGAAGGCAATTTTTGATTCGCTTTCTGCAGTGTCGACGAAAGGTTTTAACTATGCGCAATGGGCAGAGAAGTACCAGGTGTCGTTGGATATGGCGAGAAACTGGGCGCACGCGATGATACGGCCGATAATCGCGTGGAAAATGAAGAATGTGGATTCGATTATGATTGGCGTTAGCGGGAATCCGCACCACCGAAAAGCAGGATGGAGAAATCCGTATGATCCAGAAGCGACTCCGGTGATACAACCGTTGGTGGGGGTTGATGGGGAGAGGCTGAGTAGTAAGAAGGAGAATGGTGAAGAAGAGAGTCAGGTTGAGAGAGTGGCGCGGATAGTTGAGGCAGTGTTTTATGAGAGATTGGATGGGATGTTTGCTCAAGAAGAAAGGATGGCACATCTTAATTCGATTCGAAACAATGCGGTACGGTATGTGCAGACCGGGGATGAGGATTATTTGCATGGCATGAAAGATGAGTCGCAGGAGATACTGGCAAGTTTTATTAATGGTTACAAAGATGCTTCGCCGCAAATGATACCCAGAAGTCGACAAGGGGTATTGGCGGCGGTGAACAACATGCCACAAAGAATCAGAGATGAATTGACTGGCGTGAATTTTAAGCCGTTGTTGGAATCATTGGGGTATGAAAAATTGAGTTTTGAAGATGGCGAGTATGTGGGGTGGAAGGGATTACACAAACTGGCAGAGACAAGATGCAGTATGGGGTATCTGGTGGGAG
>CAYNFZ010000154.1:0-2110 GCA_964396725.1 uncultured Pseudomonadales bacterium | reverse complement strand
AACGGGAAAGGATTCGAGAACGAGAAGATCGAGACTGCTGACAAAGACGTTACCAATTAAGGGGTCTTGGAGGCTAATGGAAGGGGGCGAAAAACGAGGAATGGCGTAGACAAAGAAAAGAACTCCAGCGCAAACGAGGAGACAGGCGGCAGCTAGGAAGCCGAGGCGGCTCATAGCAGATGGGTGATGAATAGGTAATTGTTTTATAGGTTGACTTTGACGTCTTTGGTTTCTTCGACGGAGACGCTGACGTGGCTGCCGGTGATGGGAGTGTCGAGGCCTTTTTCTTGCTCAAAGCCAAACATATTGGCGACGAGGTTGGTGGGGAAGGTGACACGACGGACGTTGTAGTCGGCGGCAAGATCGATAACGGTGCGGCGGGCATACATTAATTTATCGGCGGTGTCTCTGAGTTCGTTCATCATCTGGGTAACGACTTGGTCGGATTTGATTTCGGGGTTGTCTTCGACGACGATTTGGAGTTTGGGGAGTAGGGCTTGGAGTTGGTCACTGGCTTTGTCGATTTGTTTCATGTCGCCGGATTCGGAGGCTTTGGTGATTTGCTTTCTGGCGTCGGTTAACATTTTGAAGATGTCTTTTTCTTGCTTTAAGTAACCCTTGACCGAGCTTTCGAGATTGGGGATCAAGCTGGCCTGGCGTTTGAGCTGGTTACCGATCTCTTGGATACTAGCTTTGATGCGGGTTTTGGCGGTTTGGAAAAAGTTGTAGGTGCTGATTAAGTAACCGGCAATGGCTAGAGCAATAATGGCAATAACGATGAGAAATGGCATGAATCCTCCTTGGGGATGTTTCAAAAATTACAAGGACATTATAGCAAGTTTAGTGCAGCTTTAGCCAGTGGCGGAGTAGGGAGTAGTTGAAAGTGTTGATGATGTCGGAGGGAGTAGCCCAAGCGCGGCGGGCGACACTGACGCCGTAGTGGATGAGCTGGAGATCGTGGGTGGAATGGGCGTCGGCGTTTATAGCGAGCTTGACGCCGAATTCGATGGCCTGGCGGGCGAGTTGGGGAGAGAGGTCGAGGCGGGCGGGGTGGGCGTTGATTTCGAGGGCGATGTGGTGGTCGCGGCAGTAGATGAGGATGGGCATCCAGTCGAGTTCGAAGCCGGGGCGGGTGTTGATGAGGCGGCCGGTGGGGTGGCCCAAGATTTTGACTTGGGGAAAAGAGAGGGCGCGGAGTACACGGTCGGTCATGGTGGCTTTGGACTGGTGGAAGGAAGAGTGGACCGAGGCGACGATGTAATCCAAATGCTTGGTAGCAGATTGAGGGATGGCCAAATCGCCATTGGGGCGGATGTCGACTTCGAGGGTGATGAATATTTTGGGTGTTCTTTTTTTCACGGACTTTTCACCTGGTTTGGTTTGGAGTTTGAGGATAGATTGTGATCTTTTTTGGATAAGGCTCTCGAGCTTGGAGTCTGAAGCGCTCTTGAGGCTGGGATTGTGATCACCTAGGCCGAGGTATGAGTAACCTAAGGAGGCGGCTTGGCTGAGCATGTGAGTGAAGGAGTGCTGGCCGTAGTCGTGGCTAGAGTTCCAGGCGTAGTTGGAGTGAGTATGGAGATCGCCTTTGATGTCGGCAAGGGTGACTAGGTGGGGAAGCTTGCGGGCACGGGCGGCTTTGATTTCGCCTTGGTTTTCGCGCAGTTCGGGTGGAATCCAAGCGAGGCCGAGAGTTTGGTAGAATTTTTTTTCGGTGGCGATGGGAGTGAGTTGTTTGCTTTTTTTGATGCCGTGTTCAGAGAGGGAGAGGCCTTTGGTGAGGGCGAGTTCGCGCAGAGCAATGTTGTGGGCTTTGGAGCCGGTGAAGTGTTGCAGTAGAGAGCCCCAAGATTCTGGATCGACGATTTTGACGTCGATGTTTTGGCCGGATGAATGGAAGAACCGGACGAGTTCTTGGCCGTGGGAGATGAGTTTGGTGATCTGAGAGTATTTTGTCAGGTGGGTGACGAATTTGTCGGGAGAGGCAGTAGCGACGCCGATGTCGATATCGCCGGTGGTGGAGCGGCGGCGGCGGAGGCTGCCAAGAACCGAGGCTTGAGCGACGACCGAGGAAGTGTTGATGTAATCGAGGATGTGCTGGGCGATGGCG
>CAYNFZ010000153.1:0-2166 GCA_964396725.1 uncultured Pseudomonadales bacterium | reverse complement strand
GGGAGTAGCGAGCGAAAAAGACTGGGGAGAGAGAGAAAGAATGAGAATGGCGAGGAGGCGACGAAAGTAAAGAAGAAGGGTTTGTAGGTGGTCAAACGACATGGCTAGCGAGTGATGGTGTAGGAACTGAGAAAGTGGAGGAAGGCGGCGGGAGAGTCCTCGACCAAGAAACGTTGGAAATCTTGATAAATAAGTTTGCGTTTGGAGGGATCGGTTTCGGTACGGCCATCTTCGAGAAGTTTGTCGATTTTGGCGCTTTGATAACCGGTGATATTGGTGTCTTGGGTAGAATGCCAAAGTTGATATTGATCGGGATCTTTGGGGATTTGTTGTCCAATAAGAAGGGCTTGGAAGTTGTAGGTATCGGGAATATTGGTGACTTTTATTTTGACGGTAAATCCGAGTTGTTGCCAGGAATCACGGATTTGTTCGGCGAGGTGGACAAAAGTGGGAGTAGTAGTAAGTTCGAGCTGGAAGTTGGTGTTGACGTTGGTGAGGAGTTCTTGGGCGGTTTCGAGAGAATAGAGGTAGGGTTTGACTTTGGGATTGAAAGCCCAGGAATTGGGGGAAATGGGACCGAGGGCACGAGTGTCATCGGTGGGCTTGTGGGGAATGGCGTAGGTGAGGGCTTGACGAATAGACTTGTCGGTCATGTTTTTATCAGAATCTTGGGTATTAAAGAAGACGACGGCTAAACGTTGCTTATTAAGATTTTTGGTGATGGAGAGTCGAGGCCAAGAGGCTAGATCGTGGAGATCGGTAAGGTCTTCGATGACGTCGATTTCTCCGAGTTTGAAAGCAGTTATGGCAGCAGTTTCGGTGGTATAGAAGCGATAGATGAGTTTGTTTTGAAGTGATTCTAAAGTGAGTTGCTGGATAAAATTACCGTTTCTTTTGAGACGTGTGATGGAGTATTGACCAGTACCGATGATTTTGTTGGTGGTGTATGTATGGAGGTAGGTTTTGCTGGATCGTTTAAAGAGGGGTTGGCTTAGGACATTGGGAAAGGGGGCAAAAGGCTCTTCGAGTTTGAAGATGACGGTGGAAGTATCGGGTTTTTCGATGGCGACGTCTTGAAAGGAGTAGTTGACGTCCTGGCTAGTGAAAGGAGTACCATCTTGCCAGTTGATAGCAGAATTTAAAGTAAAAAAATACGACTTGCCTCCATCTTGAACTTTCCAGTCACTAGCAAGGGAGGAGACAGGGGTGCCGGTGGAATCGATGCTGGTGAGACCCTGACTGACGAGTTGTTGTATATCAAGAGGGAGATTAGAGAGGTTATAGAGACCGACTCGACCTATGTAGGTAGTAGGTTTGGGTTTGGGGATGAATTTAAAGAAAAGGTGTGCTTGGGTAAAAGAGAGAGCGCCGATACTAGCAGCGATGAGGATCAAGAGAAAGTGCTTTTTAAGGAGAGTTTGAAACATCCAGTAGTAAAAACGAATTTTTTTCATAGCTTTGGATGGCATTAATTATAACGCTTGTGGAAGAGATGGGGAGTAGGTTTAAAAAAGGGAAACGATGGAGGAAATGACAAACACAGCCGAGAGGGCGATGGTAGCTTTGAAGAGAAATTTTTCGAAACCTCTTTTGGAATGGAAACTTTTATTTTGACCGCCAAAGGCTGATCCGAGGCCGGTACCGCGGGCTTGAAGCAAGATGGCAGAAATGAGGAGTATGGCGAGAGTGATTTGAAAAAGAAGAAAGATGGTCATAGTGGAGGTAATTTTAACATGAATTGGAGTAAACGGCTGATTACATAAACTTACGGAGAAGACGGTGGGTAAATTTGAAGAGAAAAAAGATGACAAGTAAGGAAGAGAACCATCCGAAGTGGAGACGAGGAAAGTGGAGTCTGAGGATGGAAAAGGCAGGAAGGGTGAGTTGATTGAGGGTAAAGTTGGGGGTGAGAAAGGTGGTGAGATAAAGAGTGAGCAGGGAAGGAATCCAAGAGAGAAAACCTAGAGTGATAAGATTGATGGGAAGGAAAAGGAGGTTGATTATAGGACGGATGAAGAGGTTCAAGAGAGTCAGTGTAAGGGCAGCTTGGATTAGGTGTTCTGGCCCATGGTAAGAGAAGACGTGGAGAAAATCGGAGAAGATCCAGAAAGTAAAAAGGTAGAATAAGAAATTACGGATAGGTTTTTTCATGGTAGATGATGGTTA
>CAYNFZ010000152.1:0-2171 GCA_964396725.1 uncultured Pseudomonadales bacterium | reverse complement strand
CTTTATGGGCGGTGAGTTTGGTGCGGAGAGCGGAGAGTTTTTGGGGATGGGTAGCTAGGTGGAGAGCCAGGTGGTAGTAGTCGTCGGTAGTAGTGGTGATGAGGTGGGAGAGGCCGAGAGATTGGAGGAGTGAGGCCGAGACTCGAGAAGCAAAATGGTTTCCTTGGAGAGTAACGACCGGGACGCCAGCCCAGAGACAATCTGAGGTAGTGGTGTGGCCGTTGACTAAGTGGGTGTCGAGACAGAGGGAAGCATGTTGAAGGCGAGCTAGATGAAAGGATTTTTCTAAATCGGGAGAGAAAACTAGGCGTTGGGGAGAGAGGTGGTATTTTTGGGTAAATTGCTTGAGGTAATAGGTAGAAAGTTTGTTGTGATTCAGGAGCCACAGGCGCGATTGGGGAACTGCCTGAAGGAGCTGAAGCCAGGTGGTAAACATAGGTGGTTTCAGTTTGTAGGGTTGATGGAAGGCGGCAAAGACGAAATTTTGGTGGATACTGGAAGGGGTTTCTTGGGTAGATAGATGGGCGGAGATGGTTTGGAGGTGATCGTTGATTTGGTAGGAGTGGGGAAGAGAGATGAGCTTTTCGGTGTAGTAGCGGTGGTGAGTGGCAGGAACGACGGTAGAGTCGACCAAGGCATAGTCGATGAAGTCGGCGCCGGTAGTGCCAGGGTAACCTAACCAAGTGAATTGGAGAGGGGCGGGGCGAGCGGCTAAAAGATAGAATTTGGTACTACCGGTCATACCTTTAAGATCGATTACGATATCGATTTTGTCTTGGTGGATTTGTTGTTGGATTTGGGGGAGTGAGGCAGAGTGGAGATCACGGAAAACGTCGGAGGAGATTTGAAGGTGTTGGCGGTAGGGGTCGGAAATGTTGGGACCATAGGAGTAGGTGTAGATACGAAAATATTGGCGGTTGTGGAGGGGGAAGAGTTGGCGAATGAGGTGACTGGTGGCATGGTCTTGGAAGTCGGCAGAAAGATATCCGAGGCGGAGGGGGAAGTGGAGGGTGGGTGAAGAGGGAGGAAGGTGGAGATCGGGTAGGAGACTTTGGTAGTGTTGGCTCCAGGATTTAGCGACGGCGAGGTTCTGGGGAAGGTTATCGGTGCGGTAAATGTTTTGCTGAGGACTTTCGGCGGGACGTTGGTGGTGGCGGAGTTGGGATTGGGTGTGAGAGTTGATCTGGTTTTCAAGAGGAGTAGACTTGGACCATTTAGCGGTTTGTTGGAGAAGGAAGTAGAGGTGGGCGAGGGCGGGGGGGTGGTTTGGCTCGAGGAGAACTGATTGGTTAAGGGCGTTGAAGGCGGCGATATAGTTGTCGGATTCTTGGTGGGCGCGACCGAGGTAGTACCATATTAGGTGGTGATTGGGATTGAGGGAGATGGCATGAGAAAGATATTGGATAGCTTGGTCGTATTGTTCGAGATTGAGGTGTGCCTTACCGATTTCGATGTATGAATCGAGGTCGCGGGGATTGTAGTTGATGGCAGTATCGAGGAAAATAATAGCTTGGTGGTAATCGGTAAGGTAGTTGTAGACAATGCCGAGGTTTTTGTAGGCAAGGTCAAAATGGGGATTTAATTTGATGGCTTGGTGGAAAGAGGTGATGGCGGCGGTTGTTTGGTGGGTGTGGTGAAGGGCAATGCCGTGGTCGTTATGGGCTTGGGAGGAGGACGGATTGAGGGCAATGGCTTGAGCTAGAGGTGGAAGGGCTAGGGAGAATTTATCTTGAGTAAGATAGATTTTACCAAGGGTGAGGTGGAGAGAAAATTCTTGAGGGTGGTTGTTGATAGCTTGATTGATGATGCGAAGGGCGTTTTTGTCTTGTTGGAGAGTAACGTAGGTGACAGCGAGGTTATTGTGGGCTTGGATGAAATTCGGTTTTATTTTGATGGCGGTTTGGAAACTATGGGCGGCGGCTTGAGCGTTCTGGGAACGAAGAAGGCTGGTGGCAAGATTGTAGTGAAGGTTGGCATTGAGAGGGTCTTGTTTGAGGGCCTGGCGGTAGTATTTGGTGGCTTGAATGAAGTTACCTTGATTAAAGAAGTGGTTGGCTTTTTCTGTTGGGGATGTTGTCATGGTCTGGCGAGAGGTTGGATAGTGATAGTTTGCTTGGGTTTCCCCTCCAGATAACGGTGCCAGATTTGATGATAGGCTTGTTCCAGGGATT
>CAYNFZ010000151.1:0-2207 GCA_964396725.1 uncultured Pseudomonadales bacterium | reverse complement strand
GCTTCTTCTTTTTGTAGCGGATTTCTATTTCCCTGATGTACACGGGACGCTTTTGATTGTTATCTTTTTTGTTCATAGTCTTTGCTACAATATAGCCAAACAGTTCGCACCTTCACACCTATCCCTTTCAACCTTCACCAAGACGCAACCACAAGGAGATTATCATGTTAGCTCCACACTTCGGACTTCTGGGAATTTCGTCTCTTGCCACCATTGTTTCTGCTTTTCTCATGTTCGAAACCGATGGTAAAATCGCCCGTTTCTTCCAACTCCTCACCCTTGTTTCCATCGCTTCACTACTCTTCTCCATCACCTACACTCTCTACCTTTGGCCAGACAGATTCGAACAGATCGACGTCTACGTAAGTCTTCTCTTCGCCCTAGTTCTCGCCATCGTCGGGCTTGTATTAATCATCGCAAGCTACCGTTACCGACCTCTCAAAAGGGACAAGTGGACCCGCATCGACACTCCATTTCTCGTTCGTGTACTGGGGTTCTTTTTTGCCACCCTGGGTCTCGTAGCAGCCTTAGTTACCGCCTTTCCTCAATAGCCAAACCCCACAACCTCAACACCCACCCAGTAAACTCTCACAGCCCACACAGCGTGACTCTTCACCGAGCTCACGCCCTTTTTTTGCCGCTCCTACTTCTTCCCGAAAAACTCCCTATTCTCCGGCAGATCAAAGTAACTTGGTTTCTGATTCTTCGCAAACTCCGGTGGATTCGGACCCCAAAAATCATCTCTTGTCTCCTCACCCCGATCATCATCCCCAGGTAATTCTATCCCCGCAATTTTCACACTCCTACCCGTATCTTGTGCCATCATCGCCCCCAACACCTTCCACACCATCCCCCTCATCCCCAATCCCAACAATCCCATCGCTCTTTGTATTTGCCGATTTCGCTCATGTACCGCCCTCGACCTTTCCTGCTCCATCTCCAACCGCCTCGCTTCTGCCTCTGGATCACTATAAACCTGCCGCTCTCCCATAATTCTCCCTTAAGGCGTTGCTGAATATGGCTTATTAAGCTGATCTGGAGCATAACCACTCCTTCGAATCTCCCCCTGAATACCTGGTTTCAAATCACTGTACAATCGGCCCAACAGAATTAATGTTGACGTGTTATCTTCCGGGGTCAGAAAACTATCTCCACCACCCACTCTACTCACTTCATCTGTATTTACTAACTTAAAGTCGGTAGCTAACCTCCAATAATCCAAAGCATCCCTATACTTGATGATCTCAATCCGAAAACCCTCCTCACCTTGCCAACTCACTACCACTTTAGCCCCATCTCTTCGCATTGCCTCAACAACAGATGTTGATCGTAATACATTTGTCAACTCATTTTTTTTAACCATGGCCAAACCATAACCCCTGCTCCGAAAAGCTGCCATCATTTGAATGCTACCTCCAAATTCCTCTCGGTCATAAACTGAAACCGGCCTCTCCACCCGACTCATCTCCACTCTAACCTCCCCTTCTCTACCAGGCACAAATAACAATTCCAGCGCCTTCTCACTTCGCCTCAACTCCTCAATCAGTTCCACCATTCCACTTCGAACCATTACTACATTCATATCTTTATCAGCAAACACAGTCTGACCCAAACCAGCTTTTCTATAACCAGCAAACAACTCATCTTTCAACCTAGATACTCTAACAACTGGATTTGGATCTTCTTGCCAACTTCCCCAAGGCTCTCTTTCACCCATACCCAAATTATACCCTGCCCTGCAATTTCCCCCACTAACTTTGCCAAATCCACCCTTCTCCAGATATAATATCCCCACATAGTCCCCTACACCGCACCTTTACATCGCCATCCAATCCTCAGGAACCCACCATGAACAAATCCTTCGCTTTCGGCTTCTTCATCGGCTTCGTGTATCTTTTCTTCATCATCTTTTCTCGAAAGCAAAAGATCTTCCGTATCGTTCGCACCTACACCCACACCGCCCTTAAACCCCCAGCTTCACCAGGAGTATCTCATGAATAAAAAACTCCAATCCGGCCAAGACCTCGTCGAATACGTCATGATTCTCACCCTCATCGCAGTCGTCATCATAGTCATCATTGCCCTGCTTGATCGCGGCCTAAGCTCCGGTCCTATCACCACTCAAAACCCCACCTGGTCCCAACAACTCATTGACTCCAACATCGTAATCGTATCCCAACCAGAATTTGACCAAACCACTTCCATTC
>CAYNFZ010000150.1:0-2261 GCA_964396725.1 uncultured Pseudomonadales bacterium | reverse complement strand
CACCCCAAATACGCTGCTGTAATTATCAGTCCATACTCTCGGCAAAGCACCTCCAAGCTCCTGATGATACTCCCACAGACCCATTTCTTCCAACAAACCGGGTCTCCTAGTAAGCAACACATACATTGATCTCATCAAATAGTCTTGCTCAGGATGATGGTCGATATATACCATTTCCAACTCTAAATCTTTTGCCGTTGCCTTCAGTAGCTTTCCCAGCTCCAGATAATCGTTCGACACATGGACAATCAAAAGCCCATCCATTTCAAGCCTCTGCCAATATTGCAAAAATGCTTCTCGAGTCAACAAGTGCACTGGAATACCATCACCAGAGAAAGCATCCAGCACTAACACATCAAAGACATCAGCATTTCTATCTTCCATCTCCCCCAGCACAATTCTTCCATCTCCCTCAATTACAGAAACACAAGCTCTTGATTCTTCCAAATATGTAAATCTTCGTTCTGCTAGATCAATCACTTGAGGGTTGATCTCAACAAACACGATCTCATCCCCCTCTTCCCCGTAGGAAGCCAAAGTTCCAACTCCCAAACCAATCACCCCAATTCTTAATCCATCAATACTCCCTTTGTTTTGTCGCCACTCCCGATATTTTTTCAAGCCCATATCCACCCCGCTCCCCATTCCAAAATACGACGTCGGTATCTGAGCTTTTTCCACCTTTTCAAATTGACTTCCATGCACAACACTACCGTTCACCATCCACCTCATTCCCTCACTCCGCTCCACCCTGCTCACACCATAAAAATTCCTTCTCCTTTCAACCGCCTCATTTCTCCCACCTACCGCAAAAACCTCTCCCCACACAACCATCACTCCCAAAAAAATCCACCCAAGTAATTTAACACTAAACATCCAACCGCTAACTTTCCTTCCACCCCATTTCACTGACCAAACCACACTCATTATCACCACCACACCAATCACCAGATAATACTCAACATACTCAGTAAAAACCTGGGCCGCCGCCACCGCAACCAACATCGTCCCCAAAACGCTCCCTACTAAACCATGCATATAATAACTCCCCACCACACCATTCTCCTTTGGCCGCAATCGATACAACCACAAATGCAACACCACAAACCCAAACATCATTACCACACCAAGAAACAACAACTCAACTAGTGGATTCCCACTCCACCACTTAATAACCAATGCCACCAAACCACTAATCAACAGCATTCGTGAATAACTTTGCACTCTTCCCCCCACTTTCCGGCTAAAAATTACCCCATAGGACAACAAATACAACAACAATGGAAACATCCACACCAAAGGAACAGGGGCAATTACCGTAGTTATTCGCTCAGTTACTACCACCAGCAACATTGCCGATATTGCTGCTATCAACACCCAATCCCACCTAATATTGCCTGAAGTCACTTTTACCGTCCGTTTCGCTCCCATTCCAATCTTCTTATCTCTATTCCATACCCCGGCCCCAACTCGCATTACTGTCAGGATGTACACCAACATTCCCCAACTCCATGCCCTTTCCGCTCCCTCCAAACCCCACCACCGCTCCAACACCAAAGGATACAACAACAATCCCACTACGGAACCCAAATTTGATAAAGCATACAAGATATAAACGTCCACCTTCTCGATCACACCCACATACCAGTAACTCCCCACTAAAGTAGAGGTAGACAAAAGAAAAAAAACTGGACCAATCGATCTACATAAAAATATCAGTAAGCCCCATATCGGCCCCCATTCCGCCTCAACTGTCTTAAACAATCCTCCCCCCAACAGACCCCAAACCAGCCACACTCCCACTACTCCCACCCATGCTAAATGTATCCCAATCTGCACTTTCTTCTTCACCCTCACCAACCAATACCCATAACCATACCCCAACAATAGTACTACCTGAAAAAACAGCAAACTCACACTCCAAACACCGGACCCACCTCCAAACAAAATCAACGCCTTCTTTCCGGCTACTAACTCCATTACAAAAAGTAGAGCCGATCCCAATATAACCCACAACCCAAACCACAACCCTCCCCAACTATGTACCAATCCAATCAGAAATCTTTTCACTTACCTATTATACTTACATCCAACCCCAAAACTCCTTGCCACTTGCTTTTCACCCCATCCAACGAATCTCCTACCTCTCATGTAATATTGCCACCTTCTTCACCCTAACCATACCGGCTTCTTCACCCTCACCCCCACCCATTTCATACCTCTCGTACCTTTTTTACCCCATGTACTTTTCATCACCCTCC
>CAYNFZ010000149.1:0-2275 GCA_964396725.1 uncultured Pseudomonadales bacterium | reverse complement strand
CTTGGATTTTGGTGCTTGGTCAATTTTTAGGTTAATTAGGTCAATTAGGTTAATTAGATTAATTAGGTTAATTGATCCACCCTATTTACCTCTTGCCTCTATTTTTTTCACAAAAAAACCCTGCTCTATGTCAGGGTAAATAAAAAAACTTGGAGACGGCCACTCATTTACTGATCGCGCAAGCGAGTCAAATAAATGTACAAATGTGGCCGTCCCTGTGGTTCAGCATTCTCTAGTGCTTACGCTCATCTTTCGATGTGTGGAGCTTATCGCTCATTGCGTGTGCACTTTATCTGAGAACTTTGAACCCTCTTAGGTTCGGCATTTCATCGGCGAGTACTTCTACTTCGGCAGGCATATCACAGCCAGCTTTTTTTTGGATCCGGATCACCATCACGCGCGCAGGTGCGTGCTATAGTTTTCCGGAAAACCGGCCAGATTACCAACCGTACAAGTGGATCAATCCCTCCACCGTCTCTTACGAGACAGCATCCCAGGGAATATCACCACTGTGAGGTGGCGGCAAACGCGGCTACCTAGTCAACAATGCTACTCTCCAGCAGCAAGTGACGGGTACCGCCAGCAGGGCCGCCAGGTCCAAGTATTGCACGCGACTACTTACGACTCCTACCAGTCCTGTTAAGCTTTCTGTGGACACAAGGCAGGGCGCAAGCTTCAGGAGCCGCGCTGGCATTACCTTCCGGATACCGGCCATCTCACCGATCCTTTTCAAGGAGGGCAAGTCGGCCTCGGGCTGAGAAGAATCTAGCGAACATTGTAAGCGACAATCCCCAATACTACATCTTGTTACTTGCCTCTTGCTGTGCCCCGCGAAGCCTTGGCGAAGTGAGGCTTCTTGTATCTTCATAAAGTGTGCAATTTGTCATTTGACATTCATTTGGTATTTGGATTTTGTAATTTGTCATTAACAGGCCTTTGGCCTGTTATAATTTCCTCATCGCACCTTCACATATTCCAGGCGATTCATCGCCACAAGGTACATCATCTTTCCTTCCTCCGCTTCTCACGCCTACCCTTCAAGCCCCAACATTAAGGAGTTCCTGATGTTCATCATTCGCGGGTTGCTACACGTTCTCAGCCGAATCAGGTCACTACTCATCGAAATCAAAAACTACCCCATCATCATCCCCTACGCCATCATGGTCGTCATCCACCCCATCCTGGTCACCATCTTAGCCCTTCTGGTCATCTCCATCATTCTCCTACTCTTCGTACCCATAATTCCCGCCTTTTTCTTCTTCCTGATTCTCACCTTCCAATCGATTGACGATCTCTTCAAAGTCCCCAAAAATGACACATTCTTAATCACCAGCTCGATAGCCTTTTGGCTCGTTCTGTTTATCCTCGCCCCCCTGGTCTCCCCATACGCCCTGATCGTTCTTGGCGCGATCTACTCAGGCTTCACCGCCGTCATCGTCCTGATCACCACGCAAGAACACCAAGCAACGCACCAACTGAGGTAAACTCATGACCCGTCCCAAACCCATATCCCATCCCATTGCTCCCTGGTATCGTCAAGCCCTCGCTATTCTGTTCTCGTTCGCCTGCGTTCTGACGCTAATCGCCTTCACTCTCCCCCATATACTGGCAATTATCGGTTACAGCCTCCTCTTCAGGGTCTATTTCTCCCGAGTCTTCACTGAGACTGTCTGGACCGATTCGCTCTTGGAATACGGCATGGTGGGTAGTGTCGGGCTCATCGCCTTTCTGATTCTGCCACTTCCCACAATTGTCTGGGCTGGCATAACCGGAATCTACTTTGCCATTGGCATCTACCTCACCCACAGAAACTATTCTCACAAGGCAGTATTCAACCAGCTCTCTACCATCCTGCTGTAGTCCCCATGACAGAGGTTGCTTCTACAATCTCCCCGCAACCTCTGTCAGTTTTTACTTCTCTCCCACATCTCTCCCTTTACCCTTAACCCTTCATAAATCTTGAATCATGAATCCTAAATCTAGAACTTCTTTTCTCGTTTAGCATTTATATTTTGTCATTAATCATTAATCGTTTAGCATTCATCATTTATAATTTAGCATTCATAATATACATATCCCGGCCTAGCATTAATTATTCCTTCTAGTTTCACCCCACCAACTCCGTTATACTGACTCCATGGGCAGGAGAAGCAAACAACGACTTCTTAAACGAAAAAAAAGATCACCTACTCCTCCCCGATCCGCACCCTCTCCAGCCCCATCTCTCCAACCACCACCCACCCACCCCACTCTCCGCCCCCTTCCTTCCTCCCGT
>CAYNFZ010000148.1:0-2300 GCA_964396725.1 uncultured Pseudomonadales bacterium | reverse complement strand
AAAGTGGCCTTGTTTTCGGCCAACAAATGGCCTTGTTTTCGATTGACAAAAACAACTGGATGACGTAAATTTTGCACGGTATAGGAGAGGACAACGGTATAATTATTACGGGGGCCTTGCGAAAGCTTCACCGTTCTGTATACGTGCTCCCCACACTGGTCATTGGCATGTTGTCATAGATCTTAGGTTATGCTGGTAGGGTTAGAGTATCTGTGAGGACCATCAGGGGCAAGTAAGTGGCAGATACGAGCCCTATGGAGAAACTGAAATTAGCCATAAGTAGGACGAGATCTAATGCCAGTGAAAGCAATCAACATCGAATTCCTTCTGATTGCTAGCCAGCAGGTTGTCCAGCGATTACCAAGTGTTCGCCTCCTCATTGCTGGCGCTGCGGACGCGGGCAAACCTGACGAAGTGGAACCTGTGGTGGCTAGAGATTATGGTATCGAGGATGATTGCCTCTTCTTGGGGTGGCGACCGAATCGGGAGCTACCACTCCTTTACGCTCTGATGGACGTTCTGGTATTGCCCTCACTATTTGAAGGTATTCCCCGAGCTGTCATGGAAGCCTCAGCGATGCGTGTGCCTGTCGTAGCAACGAATGTAAAAGGCAATCGAGAGGCAGTGATACATGACCGCAACGGCCTACTCGTGCCATTGGGTGATGTCCAGGCCCTGGCCGACGCCATTGTTGAGCTACTCACTGACCGAGAGAAGGCCCAACGCATGGGGAGAGAAGGTCACCGCATGGCTTTGAAGCGTTTTGACGAGCAACTAGTGTTTGAGAAGGTGGAAGAAGAGTACGCTCGGCTGTTGCGGCAAAAGGGACTACCGGTGCCAGAGCCGCACCCGACTGTCGCAAAGCCGGTCTGGTGACGGAATTCAAGCTATTGTTGACCGGTGAACAGCTTAATATCCTAAGCGACTTGCTGGCGTATCAGGCTTCACCCAATCAATTGGCTGATCACTGCCCAAAGTAATCACCGTTGGTTGATAAGTTCCATCATACTCTAATACCTGAAAGATGATACGCAAAAGAATATCGTGTAGATGATTGATGGTCTTTAAAACATCATCCATATCATGGTGACCCCGAAAAAAATCGAAATAACTACGGTGCATAGCAACTCCGCGGTAATAGGAGATTACATCCTTCCATTTTCTACCATCGGGCCGTGGATTTGCTTCGTAGAAATCCGATAAGATGTCTGCATCAGGAAAGCCAAATCTGTTTATCAAAGCTATCACATTTTCGCCAAACCCTGTATATACATGCTTTGCACCAGAGATCCCTTGGGCAATTCTTCGCAGAATCTCAGCTTCACCTGTATCTCCCTCATTTTGAGCCTGCTTTGCTAGTTTATTGATAGCTTTGCAGGCCTGTTTCAATGCCCCATTCACGATTGGTTTGTTTTTCTCGCTAACGCTCAGTTTTCCTCTTACCCCGTATTCATCGCATAGGTTGTCGAAAACGAGCAGAAGATGACGTAACCTATCCTCAATGCTATGAGTGTATAATCCAGCTCGAATTAAATTAATCATAGCAACACGAAGAAAGGATTGTTTGAATGCTGGGGAAGATTGAGATTTTGTCAGTAGATTTCCTATACCGCGATGAAGTTCTTCTTTGATGGCAGCATGCCCTTTGGAAAATCGCGGACGCTCCAGGTTGCTGTGTACACGTCGAACAAGCCCGCCTTTTGCATCTCGGAACTCAATCCAAGGTGCGCCAACTTCAATACCTGTTGCTAGTCCAAGCAGGAGAAGAAACTCAAACGGGAACCAGTCGCCTAAATCGCCAAACGAAATGGAATTTGAACCTACATCACCGATCATTACTGCTGTGACTCTCTCCAGTGCTCGCCGTTCAAGGAGACTTTCTTTTCGCTCATCATAGTCAGTTAAAGGCTCGATGAAGCCCAAACTACCGTTGAACTCAAAAACAATCAGATGATTCTTTTGATTGGCCAAAAACGTCGCATATGTTTTTTCTTCATCGGGCAAATCCTCGGGTAGCACGGGTGTCGGAAAGATACGGAGGGGATGATTGTTAAGATTATCATGAGTCCGCCTAAAATCGGATACAAAGTTTGAAAGTGGGACCACCCAGTATTTGGGCTCTTCTGCGTCGTTTACATCAAATTGGGGTCTTAAAATGTAGAATATTATTCTACTTCCTGAATCTGATGTTTGAAAGCCACAGTGAATACCGTCACTAGCCGAGAAAACTCCCTCCGATGTAGTTACTTTTAGCTCTTTGCAAGGATTCCGTGTAGTCCCGATTCCAATTAGTGTTGCTT
>CAYNFZ010000147.1:0-2300 GCA_964396725.1 uncultured Pseudomonadales bacterium | reverse complement strand
GATCGAGACACTTTTGTTATCTTTTTACTCTTCCTCGCCAACCCTGCACCCCCCCGCAATACTTTCATATACAAAGCCAAAAACACAAACCCTGCCACCATAATAATAATCAGTCCCCACACCGCAATCGCCTGCGCTCCTCCCACAAAACCCAACAACGAACCTTGAGATCCCGCCATCGTCACCAACTCTTGCAACTTTCCAATCTTTTCTGCCACCCCTACCAATTCTACCTGCGCTTCTCGATAAGCTCGAATCTGCTGTTCTGGAGTTACCGCCGCCACCTGCTCCACCAAAATCTTATCCAGAGTCACATTTATATCACTCGAAAGCGTCACTCCTTGGGCAAAGTAACTCGTCCTCTCCAAAGGTCGTGATAGCTCACTCACCTGCACCTTCAAACTATCAATCTCTTCCGCCGAAATTTTCCATATATCCTCAGTCCTCACCGCCACCGTCTTCGACTCACTCGGCGACAACTCAAAAGTCCCTTCTACATAGTACTGATCTCGCTCCGCATCATACACCACCGACAACCCCAGATCAGTTTCCAGCACATCCTCCTCCCGCAATTCCGGAGGTAAATAATACTTCAACGGTACTTCCTGGCTGATTCTCCTAGATGGATTGGTAATCAACGCCTTAAACACCATGCTTCCTTCTTCCAGCCACACATTCCAGAATCCTTGGCCTGGTTTACTCGCCAACAGTTTTCTATTCGCCGCAATCACTCCCCGTATCGACAACAAAGTGTTCTTCAATTCCTTCTTTGACAACATCCCCCGCACCCCCACCTCGATCATGTTCGCTACTCGATTCAACTGATTTACCTTTGTCAACTCGATAGCCAATCGATTCGCCCGACTATAAAGCCCCTCACTCGAATCATTTCCCCACGCCTCAATCAAACCCAACGCTTCTCTCTCCTGGGAATCCAACTTCTCTGCCACTTGCTTCACTCTCTCAACTTCCCCATACACACTCGCACTCCCCGCCTCTTCTACTCCCCCAATTAACCCGGCTACTACCGGCCGGAAAGCCACCAACTCCATCACCACCCCTCCTATCTCCTTCTCCCCCTCCCCCACAACAGCCAGCGGCTGCAACTTCACCACCACCCCCCGCATCTCCACCAACTGCGAATATAGTTTCTCCGCCACCTCAAATCCCCAATTCTCCTTTATCCAATTCACCCATCCAAACATCGAACCCCTCTCCCGACTATCTTCTTCCCCTCCCAATACTTCACTCAAAGACCCCGCGTGATCCGCCAATTCCCTCTCACTCATCTCTTCCCAATTCACCTTCAACAGTCCCAGCTTCCCTTCCATCACTTGGCCATCCATATACAAATTGTTAGCCACCTTAATCGTCTCCTCAATCTTCTCCGAAAGATCCGGCACCTCCTCTTCTTCTTCAATATAAGTCTCCACGATCGGCGCGTTCACCAATCTCTCCAACAAATCTCGATTCGCCAACACCAAACTCTTGAGTTCCCCCAAATCCCCCTCCAAGAAACTACCAATATTCCCCTCCAAGGAATCCACTACACTATTAGTAATCGTGCTCACCGACTGATCATGCACGTGCACCGAGCTCGTCAACGACCTATCTTCATGGTTCCAAATTTGGCTCACTTGACCTTCCAGGGTCGTCAATGATCGATCGCTAAAATTCCAAATATCATTAATTAGCGTCCCAAAATTCGACAAGGTCCTAGTCGAGTAACTCCACACATCCGATACCAAAGTCCCAAAATCCGACAAAGTTCTGCCTGAATACCCCCATACGGCTGACGCTATGTCACCCGTAGAAAAAGTCGTATTTTGCAACGCCTCGCCAAAACTTCCTGCCGTGTTGTAACTTGATCTATCCGCATCCCACACCGCTCCCGCTACCGCACCCTCGGTATTCATCTCATTTTCTTCCACCTCAAAACTCTTATCCAGACACAGCATCTCTCCATTAGTATGGCAACACACTTGCGACCGGTAATATCCATTTGTCGCCGGAGTTGTAAATTCGTGCGCATACCACCCTGCCGATCCAGTTGCCATTACCTCATCACTAAACAATCCCGTACCATTTGGATAGTAACTGGACAACAAACACAACGCGTCGTTTATCGGAGCATAATTGTCATCATACAAAAATTCCCCAATAATGCAATTTCCACCAGGACGACAATACTGACCTCCACCCGTTGCAGCTAATACTTGGGATAAACTTAGCGTGGCTGCAACGAGTGGGGTGAGTATTAAAACAACTTTCCTGGTTAGACGTACAAGGGCAGAATCCAT
>CAYNFZ010000146.1:0-2325 GCA_964396725.1 uncultured Pseudomonadales bacterium | reverse complement strand
CCTTGCCAGATCCCCAACCTCATCACGCCCTTTAACATCCAGTTTAATCTTATAATTACCTTCAGCCACTTGATTCGCCAATACCTTCAGTTCAACCAATTTTCCTGTCACACTTCGTGCAAACACCGTGCTTGCCGTCGCCACCAAAACTACCGACAACAAACCCAAAACCAACACCATCACCCGCAATTTATTCGCCAACCTATACTCATACACTACACTCCTCTCCAACACCATGCATCCTCCCCAATCCTCATTTATCCGCCCCATAAATGCTTTCTGCAACTTCCCATCCACTTTAAATTCACCCTTGTTCCCTTCACACTCTTCTCCCATCCAGATCTCATTTATTCCTTGCTTTCCCCAACCACCAATCACCCTCGAATCAACTACCAAACCCGCAACCACCCCGCTCTCGCCCACATCTTTAAAAATATCCTCCAAAAATCTCTCCTCCACCAAATACACCACATTCCCTCTGGAACGAATCTTTTCCGTCACCCAATAATACTCATCACCCCGCCGTACCAATCCCCGCTCCAGTCTATTCTCTACAACTCCCTCCTCGACCTCTAAATCCAAAATCTCTCCATCCAGCCCCACCACCCCCCCCGCATCCCCACCCACCACCCATCTCGCTTTTATCCCTTCTCCCAAATCTGACACATCTCTCAAACTCGCACTTGCACTCCCAACCCCCACCTCCTCCAACTCGATCATTAGCCGCTTACCCTCCTTACCCAACCTTTCCCCAAAACCTATTAGTCTCTCCTCTAGAATTAGCATATCACCCCGCATGCTCACCTCGGCACTCTGCATCACGGCCATCAATCCCTGAGAATATGAAAAATACCCATACATCGACGACACAATCAAAGCACTTACCACACTCACTAAAGCCATACGAGAACTCAAAGAAAACCGATCAAATCTAAATTCCAAAAACTCCCACCGATACATCGAATAAAACAACACTATCATCATTGCCGCCGTACCCAAATTCGCCGGTATTTGAGAGGTATCCACCCCAATATTCGGAAGCAATCCCTTCGCTATCGCCCCCCAAAGCGCCACCAACAAAATCGCCACGAAAAATCCGCTCACCTGCCCCTTCTTGGTCGGATCCTTCTCCCGCAACACCAATCCCAAAGTTATCATCACCACCATCACCAGCTGCGCAAAAAACATGACTGAGTACACTCCAAACCCCAATCCAGTTTCATATACCACACTTGTTGCCGATGCTATCACCCACGAACTTCCCACCACTACCACCCCCACCATAGCCACAACTCCATAGACCATTTTCTCTAACATTTTGTTATATTTCTTCCCCAAAAAGTTCACCACAAAATACACAAACAACGACGGATAAAAAATTATCACTCCGTGAGCTACTCTCCAAAAAACCGTCGTTATCGCATCCGCCGCAGCCACCCGCGAGATAAACTCCACCACAAACCACCCCAAAAACGACACCAACATCCAAATCAAATACTTCACGTGCGCCGCTTTACCCAACTCGCCTAACAAATACACTAAAAAATACATCATCACCGCAAAAGTAATCGCATTCACCAAATCTAAACTTACTCCCATACCCAAACTCCCAAACTAATACCCCTGCCCATTTCCAGATTACACTCTCCGGACGATCTACTGCAACCACATCTTTTTCCCCACCCCATACACCCTTCTTCTTTAGCAAGTCACACCCCATCACCCCAATTGCCTTAACCCGCCACCACCGTTTGCGGTACTTCGTTACGCGTATATCCAGCCAATATCTGCTTTACCATATCCACCACTTCCTTCGGATCATGCTCACTTTTAACTATATATTTGACCGCTCCTCGCTCCAAAGCCGTCTCCGCATCCTGAGTCCCCGCCAAATTAGTCAAAATCACCACCGGAATATTCTTTGTCGCCTCATCCGCCTTCAGCTTCACTAATACCTGTAACCCGTCCATTTTCGGCATCATCACATCCAGGAGAATCAAAGTCGGTTTTACAGTTCTGGCTTTCTCCAAACCCTCTTCTCCATTTGCCGCCGTCTCAATCTCATACCCCTCAAAAGTAAACGCTTTCTGATACAGCCGCAATATCAACGAATCATCTTCAATCACCAACACTTTTGCCATGCACCCTCACTTTACTCTACTAATATCAATCATTGTCACTCTACCATCAATTCCACTCCCTCACAATAAGCCGCCTCAACTACTCCAGTACTTCCAGCCCCACCCGCTCCCACAACAGTGTCATCGTCACCACTACCACTAACGCCAACACCACCTCTCCCACTCGGTACATAATTCTATTTCG
>CAYNFZ010000145.1:0-2409 GCA_964396725.1 uncultured Pseudomonadales bacterium | reverse complement strand
AAGCTGGTAGTCTTGGTGTCGTTTGTTGATGTAGAGTTTGGTTGACGAGGGTGAGGGGAAGGGGTAGGATTTGAGGGTGAGATAGAGATGAAAATAATAATATGCGGCTTGCTGTAGCGGGCTGTTTTGGGCTCTGGAGGTAAAGATGGCAAAAAGACAATTTCCCAAGGTGCGAAAAGCGGTGATTCCAGCCGCAGGTTTTGGTACAAGATTTCTACCGCAAACAAAAGCTATGCCTAAGGAGATGTTACCGGTAGTGGATAAACCGGTGATTCAGTACGTGGTGGAAGAGTTGGTGGAGGTGGGGATTACGGATATTATTATAGTGACTGGATATCATAAGCGGACGATTGAGGACCACTTTGACTCTCCAAGTCGGGAGTTAATCGAGAATCTGATTATGGGAGGGGAGAAGAAGAGGCCGTTGCGGGAGGCTATTGAGCGAATTAGTGAGATGGCAAACTTTGTGTATGTAAGACAGAAAGGACCGTATGGAAACGGAACGCCTTTGTTGAACGTGAGGCCGATTGTGGGGAACGAGCCGTTTATTTATGCTTGGAGTGATGATTTTATTGCGGCCAAACCGACTCGATTTAGACAGTTGCTGGATATATATGAAGAATATGGGTGTTCGGTGTTGTCGGGGATCAAGGCCAAGACGGATGAGGATTATGATAGATATGGATTTGCTGGAGGTAAGGAATTAAAAGATGGATTAATTGATTGTGAGACGATTATTGAGAAGCCGGGTAAGGATGCGGCGCCGAGTGATTTGGGGACGGTGAGCGGGTTTTTGTTGATGCCGGAGATATTTGAGTATCTAGATGAGGCGCTGGAACGAATGGGAGAGGGGGAAGAGTTGTATTACAATGATGCGTTGAAGTTGATGCTCAAGGACGGGCATAGGGTGCTGGCGGCGGAGATTAAGGGGGGGAAGTTTTATGATACGGGTAACAAGTTGGAGTATATGAAGACGGTAGTGGAGTTTGCGCTGCGCCATGAGGATATTAAGGAGGAATTTCGGGAGTATTTGAGAGGGTTGGAGTTGGGGAAGAAGGAGTGAGGGGTGGTATTAATGCAAAGATTAAACCTCAAAAATCAAAGTGTAATTGAGAATGCAAAGATGTGGTGCATAAGTGGGGTGTCTAGATTTAGAGGGAAGGTTGCTCAAGGCCTGGGGTGGTGGAAGGTGTGAGGCCTTGAGCGATGTTAACAAAAGATGCTTGCAAGTTGGCAGAGATCGAAGTCAGGGAGTGGGTTCAGGGGGAGAGTGAGTTATTGATTGACTTCCATGATCTGATTCGGGGTTGTGATTGAGTCTATAGTGGTACGATAAGTTGGCGAACTTCGTTGGCTGTAAGGGCAACTTGTGTGTTGAGTAACCAGCCGGGTTTGTAGAAGATGTAGTGCGTGACCCAACGTCCATATCCGGACGGACTACCAACAAGAAGTTGCTTGCTCTGATCGTATTGAACTCGGCCTTGGGTAATATGGCTGTACCAACCTCCACTTCTGAGTTTTCCGGGTTCCATGCTATATCTCCTTTGGTATGAGACAGGTGTGGAAAGCTGCTAGTAAACTGTGTGAAAGAGCGAATAACGTAAAACATACGCGAGTAAGCTGGGGTGTGTATTATAGCAGATGTTTGGGTATTTTTTGGTTGTGATTGACTTGTGGGTAGGAGTAGTATAAAAAGAGGGTAGAAGCGCAAATTGGGATGCGGGTGTGTTGTTGTTTTGTTTGGTGTATCGGTCTTTTCTGATTGACAAAATTGAGTGTTTTGGGATAATGGAGGTACCCTACAAGAGTTGGTTGCGGGAACTGAATTTCCTCGACAAACCCCTGGGAAGGGAGAGCGGAGTCCAGGAAGCGCATGGCTCTTTCTGGCAGCTCACCCACTTAGTATTTCTCGGGGATAAGTTTCCGCAACCGCTCGAGTAGGGAATTTTTGGAGATACCGAATGTTACAAACCCAGATGGGGGAGGTAAGGGGCAGGTAGTTTATGGTGGAGAGTCGAGGGTGAAGTGTGAGGGGTATGGGAGGAGGAGGGTGGAGGAGAGAAGTGTCTAGTAACCGAGTCGAATTGTGGTGGTAATGGTTTGTGGCTAATGGATTTGGGGTGTGATGGGGTGGTGGATTTTGGTATGATGGCGGGGTAAGTAAGGAGGAATTATGACAGATGCTGTGAAAACTTCTGCTGTACCAACTAATGCTCAGGGTGTTTCTGGAGATGTGGGGGGAGGTCAACTGCCTGGAAAGGTGATGGCTGCGGTACCGGCGAAGCCGATTTTACGGGTACAAGTAGGGCCTTGTGAGGTAACGTATATCAAGCCGGCGGAGAGGAAGGATGAGTTGGCTGAAGCTCGGGAATTGTTGGAGAGGTATGGGAGATTGGACAGGATTGAAGT
>CAYNFZ010000144.1:0-2444 GCA_964396725.1 uncultured Pseudomonadales bacterium | reverse complement strand
TTTTCGGTATCGTAGAGGAGATCACCCTGGATGCTGGCCTTGTCGGAGAGACTCAAGGTGCCGCCGCCTACGGTGACGTCTCTGGCGATGGGGCCGTTTAAGGTGATGGCTCCCCCACCCCCAAGGACATTGCCGAGAATGTTGGCGGCTAAGTTGATGGCGCCGGTGCCAAAAGTGACAGTACCGTTGACGGAAGTGTCTTGGCTGACGGAGACGTTGCCGCCAGCTAAGGTGAGGTTATCGCCCACTTGTGTGGAGGTGATGATAATGTTGCCGCCGGCGACGCGAATGTCTTCGGACACGGTGGCGGAGTCGATGGTGATCATGCCACCTGCGGCGATGATGTCGCCGTTGATTTGGCCGGTGATGTTTAGATTGCCGCCGGCAGCGTAGAGGTCGCCGTTTATGGTGCCGGAAATGTTGACGGTTTCGGCGGCAATAAAGAGATCGTCGTCGATGACTTCATCGGTTTTGACTTCGGCGAGTTTTTCGTGGGTGATGATTTTGGCTTTCGTGGGTGAAGCAAGCAGAGGAAAGAAAAAGAGACTGATGAAGAAAGAAAGGAAAAGTTTTTTCATGGAAGTGTGTGAGAATTAGTAATTCGAGCGATTATGTTAGGGGTTAATTATGATGATTTTAGAAATGGTTTGCAAGGACTGAGGTCGGAATAATAGTGAAATGGTAGTGGTGAGAAACCGCTAATGAAGATATCGATTTCTTATGCTGCTCGTCACAGTTGACAATAATGAAAAATCCCTCCTACTCATTACCACTCGAGCATCGACAAATTCGTCTTCTGGGCCGTCACGAAAGGAATCAAAGTGAGGGTTGGGAAGCTCTTTTTGTTCAAGAAGCTTCAATAAAGCTTGGACTCTACGATTGAGTGTGGAGAGATGAGTAAATGATGTTTTGGCATATTCGATCAAAAATGATTCTAAGGCAGGGTGGTATTTTTTGATAATGTTACTTTTGTCGATCACCCCGGAATCGATCAAGCCATCTAGACTCTCTATCGCTGCCTGGAAGGATCTGATAACGTCGTATTTGACATATCCTTGGAAAACTTTTTCCTCTGATTGTTGTTTTGTAGTCAATTCGGATTTTTCTCTGGCTGAATCAACATCTACCAAAGTTCCCGCCAAGGTCCAGTTCTGACCATGAGCGTATCCGTGTACTAACCCTTTTGCATGCCAGGAACCGAGGTGAAAACCCATTTGCTTTGGTAACCAATTATTTAGAAATTCTTGTACGCTGATGGATTCTTCCAGGGGTAAGTATTGGTACTTTTGAGTGTCTTGAATAGACAAAAAGCTGATGGCAGGGGCGCAGATGGTGGCCAGATCTTGATTACTTTTTACTAACCTAAGGTCTCTGATTCTTTCGTTGACCTGCATAGCTCTAAGCAACATAAGGATTTCTCCGTTTAGTATCAGATTAGAGGTTCTCCTAGAGTTACTGGAGGTGTCACCTCCCCAAGTTCTAGTTTGGCGTCTATCTATTCTGATCTGAACATCGGGATTCCCACTTTTTTCCCTGATTAATTTTTGCCTGAGAGCAAGGTTCCATTTTCTAGGTTGATTAAATGTTTCTGGTTTAGCGAATTCTTCATATGGAACATGGGTGGCTTGGAGGACCGCGATTATTCTTTCTGAAGGTAGGCCTGCCTGGGCAATTCTTTTACACCGTTGTATATATACGTCGGCAGATTTCACATCGCCAATGAGGAAACCCTGGATCCTGATTCCAGTTGCTGGATCGAAATCAAATGTAGCTAGTTGCATGTCGGGAACGAGAGAATTTCCCTTTAGTGATAAAGCCGGATACTCAGGTGCGTCTGATTTGATAGTATGTCCCCCAGCCTGTTCTATAGCTGTGGTTCTAAAGTGGAGGGGGGAAATAACTTCCAGTTTTCCAGAACTTTGGGCGAGAGGTTGTTTGGGTATTCTCAATACTGGTAGCCTGTCAATATTTTCGAGAAAAAAAGTGATGCTCGGGGAGCACAATTCATCATCACGCGCAACAATGGTAAACCTGTATCCCGAATCTATTGGGCGATATGCATCTTCCTGTTGATATAGCTTCGATTCAGTATCACTAATTTCTGGTGATATGAATTCCTCTGTCATGTTGGGTTAGTATATCTTGAAATGTTCGTCCTCGGAAGAACTACGGAATTGTCTGTTGGAGTTTGTGTAGTTGAGGTGAGAAGTTGCATATGTCGCAGAAAAAAATGTAAGGTGTGAGGTATGGGTGAAACACCGCTAGTGGCCGAGAGGGTAGAAGATGGTGAGTTGGTTTCATATTTTGAGCAACTGACCCTGGCCGATATTTATGGCAAAGAGCAAGAAAATCCCAAAAAGATACCGATTACCAGAGAGCAGTATGAGTATTTATCTGATACCGAAGAAGAAACAATGGCCCGGACTCATGGTTTTTGGGAAATA
>CAYNFZ010000143.1:0-2466 GCA_964396725.1 uncultured Pseudomonadales bacterium | reverse complement strand
GTAGGCTCATGAGTTGTTGGGCCAAGGTGACAATGGTGAGGGCTCCAGTGTAGGGAATGGTGGTGGCTAGAAAGGTGAGGACAAAGATTTCGAGTTGGTTGACGGAAAGGGCGAGGGTGCGAGGAAGCATAAGGCGAACGATTTCCCTGACACCTGGATGGTCGAAGAGAATGATAGGGCGATAGGAAAATCCTAGTTTAATGGCTAGAGGAAGTTGGGAGGCTAAGTGAAGGAAAGCCCCAAGAACTACGCCAACAGCGGCGCCATAGACGCCGAATTTAGGGCCGAGAATGATGATGCCGGCGATAATACCAAGGTTATAAGCTAGTGGAGATAGGGCGGGAACAAGAAAACGATGATGGGCTTGAATGATACCGGTCATGAAATTTGATATGGCAAAAAAGAATTGGGCAAAAAGCATGATACGGGTGTATTTGGAGGCAAGAGCAAGTTGTTCTGGAGTGAAGTTTTCGCCGGTAAAAAGGCGATTTAGGGGTTCGGCAAAGATAAAGATGATAAGGGAGAGGAGGGCAAAGAGAAGAATGATGATGTTGATCATGGAGTTGGCGACGTCGATGGATTCTTGGTGATTTTTGGCTATGTATTTGGAAAAGACGGGGATAAAGGCGGCGGAAAGGGCGCCCAATACAAGGAGTTGGAAAACTAAATCGGGTAAGCGAAAGGCGACCCAGTAGGCATCAAGGGATGCAGGATCATGAAAGAAGTAGGCAACCAGAAGGCGATTACGGATAAGACCCAAGAGAGCAGAGAGAAAAACGGCGGCGGTAATGATGGCGGCCGCAGAGAGAATGGAGTTTTGCTGGCGTTCGAAAAGTTTTTGACTGTGTTTGAGAAGGTTGGTGACCATAATCTGTTGGATTGGTTGAATTCCCGAAAAATCGAAATAACGGGTACAAATGGAGGGAGAAAGTAATCTGGAAGTATTGTAATTGGTGGCGGTAAAAATGAAAAGAATGGGATTGGGGAGATAATTGATACATAGAAAACCGGTTGATAGAATGACGAACAATGGCTGAAAAACAGAAGTATTCACGGGTATTGCTGAAGATTGGTGGAGAGAGCTTGTTGGGTGATCGGGAATACGGGATTTCGTATGATGCTGCGCTTAAAGTAGCTGAACAGTTGAAGGAAATTCACAAGCTGGGGGTGCAAGTGGCGGTGGTGATTGGGGGAGGCAATGTGTTTCGGGGATTATCGGCGAGCCGGAGCGGGTTTGAGAGGGCGACAGCGGATTATATGGGAATGTTGGCGACGGTGTTGAATGGGTTGGCTTTGCAGAATGCTCTGGAGGAGATTGGGGTACCAACTAGGGTGCAGTCGGCTCTGGATATGCCCAAGGTAGCGGAACCTTTTATCCGGCGGCGAGCGATTCGGCATATGGAGAAAGGCAGGGTGGTGATTTTGGTGGCGGGTACGGGAAGTCCTTACGTAACGACTGATTCTGGAGCGGCGTTGAAAGCGCTGGAGCTTAATTGTGAGGTGTTGATGAAGGCGACTAAAGTTGATGGAGTGTATGATAAGGATCCGATGGAACACAAAGATGCGAAGAAATATGAGCGGTTGGATTATGTGGATGTGATTCGTGAAGAGGGAATAAAAGTAATGGACAAAAGTGGGGTGAGTTTGTGTATGGATAACAAGATGCCGATTTTGGTGTTTAATTTGTTTGTGGAGGGGAATTTGAAGAAAGCGGTGTTGGGAAGGGAGATCGGGACATTAGTGACTAATGGTAAAGTGTGAGTCGAAGATGAAGAGATTGAGGGGAGAGTTTTTTGGACAAGATGTGTTGGTAGTTGCTCCCCGATTGTTGGGGAAGGTGTTGGTGTGTCGGATGAATGATGGGGGTTGGTTTAGAGATGAAATCGTGGAAGTGGAGGCGTATAGAGGAGAGGAAGATTTGGTGTGTCATGCTCGGGTAGGAAGAACGGCGTGAACGGAAGTTGTGTATGCAGAGGGAGGGAGGATTTATGTGTATTTGATTTATGGGAGATATTGGTTACTGAATTTGGTTACGGGGAAAGAGGATGAACCTCAAGCAGTGTTGATACGAGGGACGAGGAAGGTGGTGGGGCCAGGAAAGCTGGGAAAAAGACTGGAGTTGGATGGGGAGCTGTATGGGGAAGACGTGACAAAAAGTAAGAGGTTGTGGGTGGAGGACAAGGGGTTGGTGGTGGAGAAAAGAGAAATAAGGACGAGTGGGCGAAGAAAGAATGGAGGTTTGTGTGGAAGGCCAGTCAAGGGTAAGTAAAGCTAGAGTGGGTTGGAGGTGACAGAAAATGTGGGTGTGATTTGGCCTGTGGCGGTGACTGTGATGATGTTTTGGGAATTAATCCATAGCTGATAGTGAGTGTCTTCGGGGGTACCGGTGGTGGGGTCGTAAGGAATGTCGATGAGATAGTTGGTGACTAGATATGGGGTGAGATCATAACAAGGGTCAGCTGTGCC
>CAYNFZ010000142.1:0-2490 GCA_964396725.1 uncultured Pseudomonadales bacterium | reverse complement strand
TGAGGCCGATAAACTTGGCTCTGACTTTCGCGGCGACCCTTCCTCAGCCCTGCTAGAGGCTCTCGATCCCGAGCAAAACAGTGAATTTTCCGACCACTACCTCGAGGTTCCCTACGACCTATCCCAAGTCATGTTTATCACCACCGCCAACACCCTGGAAACCATCCCTCCGGCCTTGCGCGACCGCCTCGAAATCATCCGCTTTTCTGGTTACACCATCCTCGAGAAATTCAATATTGCCTTCAAACACCTATTCGACAAAAACCTCGAAAAAAACGGTCTCAAACCTTCTCATCTCGTCGTCGCCGATCCTGCCATGAAGCTCATCATCCAACGCTATACCCGCGAAGCTGGAGTCAGAAACTTAGAACGCGAAATCAACAAAATCTTTAGAAAAGTCGCCAAGAAATTCGCCGCAGGTCACCAATCCAAAGTTAGCGTCACCACCAGAAATCTCTCCACCTATTTAGGCCCGTTCAAATATCCCGAGACTCTCGCCGAGACCACAGACGAAATCGGCATGGCTACCGGCATGGCCTGGACTCAATCGGGTGGCGACATCCTTTTCATCGAAGTAGCCTTGATGCCCGGCAAAGGCAAGCTCATCTTAACCGGCCAACTGGGTGACGTCATGAAAGAATCAGCCCAAGCCGCCCATTCCTATATTCGCTCCCGTTGGCAAGAACTCAAACTAGCAAAAGACTTCCACAAATCCATCGACATCCACATCCACATTCCCGAAGGCGCCATCCCCAAAGACGGCCCTTCAGCCGGTATTACCATGACCACCGCCATCATTTCCGCCTTGACTAGAAAACCCACCAGACAAAACATTGCCATGACCGGTGAAGTCACTCTTCGCGGTCGAGTTCTCGAGATTGGTGGCGTCAAAGAAAAAGTCATCGCCGCCCACCGAGCCGGTATCAGCACCATCATTCTCCCCCAAGACAACAAAAAAGACTTAATTAAAATCCCCGACGAAGTCATCCGTGACATCAACTTCAAATTCGTCTCTCACATGGACCAAGTCAAGAAAATCGCCATCAGATCCAAATAGTTTACCCTTTACTACTTTAGCTTCTCTGTTATAATTACCAGGTTACATCTCTTTGTGAACACATCGTGTGAATCAGTATTGTTAGCATTTGTTAGATTGATGATGGAAAAAGGCCCAGCTAGTTGCAACTCACATCCAAAGACAGATTGACCCAACATAACGATCAAGAGATTACAGTTATTTAGAAATCCTATTGTAGACAGGAGGTGATTCACTTGAATCCAAACAAACTATTCGTCGGTAACTTGCCCTATGAAGTTACTAGTGAAGAATTGGGACAATATTTTTCCCAGTTCGGTGAAATTGAAGAGGCTGTTGTTATTACAGACCGCGTCTCAGGCAAATCCAAAGGCTATGGTTTCGTTCGTTACTTCAAAGCGGAGGATGCACAAAAAGCCGCAGAAGAAATCAATGGTCGTGAATACAAAAATCGCAAACTTGTCGTGAATCAAGCTTTGCCTTCCAAAGACAAGCCCGCCCAGCAGTATGCTGGTCAATCGATATTTTAATCAATCGTGTTATCCGATCAATCATTCCGCTACTCGCTAAACTAGTCATGTGTTACAATTGCACCCACTAGAGTAATTAGCGTCTTTTCTCTATGCCTCAACCATCTGCCCCGAGTGGTTCTGCCCCCATCCACACCGTTATCCTCATCGGTCGCAACTGGCTCCAAGTGGCCGAGTTTTCTCCCGACCAAGTCCCTTCCCTCACCGCCCTCGCCAAACACGACTGGAACACCAGTAATCTCGTCGACGTCCTCACTCGCGCCACCATCAACCTCACCAACAAAGCCGTCAAAGTTATCCTTGCCGATAACCTGGCTCTCTCCGCTCCCGTCCTGCTTTCTTCCAAAATCACCGATCCCTCCGAAAAAATCCTCTCCCACGCCGAAAAAGTTATCCCTCACCCTCTCGATTCCTTGGCTCTAGATCACCATCAAGTCTTAACCCTCAAATCCCAGACTCTCTACCAAATCTTCGCCGTCCAAAAACCTCTGCTCACTCTCATCGGCCAAGCCGCCGAAGCCGCCGATTTCTCTGTCGAGGCAGTCACCAGTTTAGCTGCGGCTCTAGCTGCCTCTATTCCTCCCACTCAGTCTCCCCAGCTGGTTCTCTTCACCCAAGGCTCCTTTACCACTCTGGCGCTTACCTACCGTCGCCAGCTCCTTGCCTCCTCCATCCTGGCCGGCCAAGATGTTTACAGAGCCATCTCCACTCTGATATCCTTCTCACAAGACAAACTCCAACTCCCTACCCAAACTATCATTATGGCCAAAAAATCAGCTTCCTTGTCCCCAGACAAACTTCCCTCCTCAGACCTCGGGTTCGAAACCGCCGAACTTAATCCCCTATTCGATCAAGACACCAAATCCTCTCTTTTTGGCTCCAATTCTCCTCTTAATCTTGACAATCGGCCAGTGGCGGCTAAAA
>CAYNFZ010000141.1:0-2520 GCA_964396725.1 uncultured Pseudomonadales bacterium | reverse complement strand
GTGAGTTGCCAGAAGGCGACGAAAGCGACGACTAGACCGACGATTGAATTTCCCCCCCCTGGTGGATTGTGTTGAGTGAAAACTCGATGCAGGAAGCCAGGTTTTTTATGGGAAGAGATCGGAAAATGCTAGAATGCGGGCAGAAATGGGGTCCTGGAATCGATACTAGGACGCACCTTGGCAGAAATAATATAGATGGCTTGGTAACTCAAGATCGAGGAGTTTTTTCGTTTGGTTTGTGTGAGTAAGGAGTATGACGATGACGACTGAGCGCGAAGTGGCGTTGCAGATGATTTTGGAAGAGAAAGATTGGTCGTTGACGGAGTTCCTAGATCATTATGCATTTTTGCATCTGGAGCCCGATCGATATATTCTCCAGGAGTGGATTGAGAAGGATTTACTGGGGATTGCTTTGGAAGTGCTTGCTTCTGAGGTGACGATTTCATTGCCAGAATCTGTTGTTTCATTGGAATTGATTATGCTTCAAGTTGAGGGCGTGCCCCAAGGAGGCGTATCAGTAACCTGGAAAGCTGAAGATCAAGCGGATCGAACTCACGCGCTGTATATCGAACCTGATGGTTCCACCAGAGATTCGTTTAAGATTACAAATCCTGGCTGGCGTGATTTGCCGGTTGCAGTAGTGCTCTCGGTGACCGTCGCCGGGAAGAGTTGCGAGATTGAGCGATCGCTGATGGTGAAACCGAAAGCGCGAAAGCTCAGGGCGATTCGGACGGTGCTGGGTGACATCAGAGCAGGAGATCCGATTGTAGTGACGGTGACTTGTGATGATAAGCTGCCCGAAGATGAAGCAGTTACGATCTACTACAAGATTCACACAGAGTTAAGTGCGGTGGCCGAGAGCCAGGCTCAAATGGAGGGTGGTAAGTGTTTGTTTGAGGTAACCGCCTTGAACTTGGAGGAAGCTGGGGTGCGTAATTACCCGTATCGAATGGATATCCAGATAGGGGGAATATGCGGCGATACCCAGTTAGGTCCCGAATTTGTGCCGGCGACGATAATTCCTTCTGTGGAAGAGGAACGGTTGTTGCTGATGGAACGAGCGGCGCTAGCGATTGCTGATCAAGATTTTATTGCTCTGTGCTTCGTCATGGCAAATCTAGACGAATTAGGTTTTAAGGGCGACTCGGTGTGGGTTTTGGAGGAATATCGGGTGGCTGGTTTGACTTGCAAACTTGACCATGACTATGGTGCCGTGTGGGCTGCTATGAAGACATGGGTTTCTCTGGCAACTGATTCACCGCTTTGTCCTGAAGTGTGGCAGGCACTTGACAATGTTCACGATCAGCAGAAGCGATTTCTGGAAGCCCAAATCCTGGAACGGGCGGCAGCTTTGGCAAGTGCGGGGAGGTTGTTGGGAGTTGAACCATTAACTCTAGAACAGCTGCAGCAGGAGCAGAAAGAACTTGTGGCAGTAATTGAAGCGATGCCGGAGATGCCACCCAAACTGTTGATTATGGCGGCGATGCATACCTTGATGCTGGCCACGATTGAGGCAGTGTGGGGAGACCAAGAAGCTGGAAGTGTTGAAGCATAGTGTTCCAGCTGAAGGTATTGGCCAGAGTAACTGTGAGGTTTTTTCTCGCGGGAGCTCTGGCTTTTTTGTTGAAAAAGTGTGCAAATATATCAATACATTTGTACAGTTTGGGGATGTGGTAGAATGATGTAAATCAAGAAAGCTGATGGAGGAGTCGCGATCCTTTAAGTCTCTCGTGAGACGCAGTGTCGGAGTCCACTAAACCAGAACGAAGTACGGTTTAGGGTGAATCGTTTAGGATTGTACGGTTCAAAATGTCGACCGGGTAAGCCTGTGATAGCAGGAGTGAGAGAGCTCAGGATTCAGATTGGGAATTCAGAACTCTGAAATTAGGTGGTACCACGCGAAATGCGTCCTTTGGACAGTCGGGTGGTTTTTTGTTGAGCAAAAAGCCGAATTAAAAAGTGATATAGTTGAGGCAAGATGAAGAAGGAAGAGATAATTAAATTGATCGAAGTGGCGCTAGATGAACTTGTGATGGGATACCCGGAGATTGACCTAGGGCATCCCACTAATGAAGAGCATGGGGAGTGGAGCTCGAACATCGCCCTGACGATGTTCTCAAAATTACAAGCGCCAAGCATCAAGCATCAAATAAATTCTAAATCTCAAATGCCAAATTCCAAAGGGATTGGCGCTCTGCTAGATCTTTCTCAGCCCGAGGTTGATCAGGATGACGTAGAGTGGAGAACTCCTCGACAATTGGCGGAGGCGATACACAATCAAATAGCAAAAATCAAAGATCAAAATGAGGATAGGTATGGATTTATAGAGAAGATTGAAGTTGCGGGGCCGGGGTTTGTGAATTTTTTCTTGAGTGATGGGGTGTATGTGGAGGAGATGGGGGAGATAATTCAAAAATCAAATCTCAGAGATCCCCGTAGAGCGCGGCTGACGCAAAATGTAGTTAAAAATGCAAAATTTATAGGCAAACGAGTGGTGGTGGAGTATTCGAGCCCGAATAT
>CAYNFZ010000140.1:0-2528 GCA_964396725.1 uncultured Pseudomonadales bacterium | reverse complement strand
AAAATCCTCGAAGAAAACTGTACCAATCCCCACTTAAGCACCACCCCCTTGATCCCCACTTCCCCCCGTTCTTGCCCTCAATCTCGCGTTCTCGACCCTCGCGTCGCCTACCAAATCACCGACATCCTCTCCGACAATCAAGCCAGAAGCGCCGCCTTCGGTTCCAACTCCGTTCTCTATATTCCCCACCACCAAATCGCTGTCAAAACCGGCACTACCAACAACCTTCGCGACAACTGGACTCTCGGTTACACCAAAGACTTCCTCGTCGCCACCTGGGTCGGCAACAACGACAACACTCCCATGAGCTACATCGCCTCCGGTATCACCGGCGCCTCTCCCATGTGGAACCACATCATCTCCCTCTTCCTCGATCGCCAGCACCCTCACCAATTTACCCCTCCCCCCAACTTAAACAAAGTCGCCGTCTGCACTCTCACCGGCACTCTTTCCTGCAACGGTTGCCCCACCCGCGAAGAATACTTCATCCCCGGCACCGAACCGACCACCCACTGCAACCAGGACCAAATCGCCCGCATTCTCCACCCCGAAACCTCCAACAACTAACCTCCTCCAAACAAATCTTCACTTAGTACTACTATCCAACTTCCATTTTCCCTCACGTATCACTCTCCTCGCATTCGTATCCATACGCCTTACATTCGAATCTATTCATATAGTTCACTCCTTCTCAAATATAATCAACCCCTCCTCATTGTACGGCACCTCCCGACTCACTTTCTCGCGCTTTGTTAGCTCCCCTGTTCGCAACTTATCCATATTCCCATACACCCAAAAAAACACTCCCAACAATATCGACACCCCCAAAATCGCCGCCGCCACCCAGCTCGGACCAGCCGCTCCCGGTTTCTTTTTCTTTTCTTTCTTCTCTTCTTTATCAAACGGCAACTTCTTCTGTTCTCCTTTACTTTTCTTATTCTTCAACAATTTTCCTAACATGCTCCCATTATACCCTCATCGCCCATCTACTCCTGCATCCGTTCCACCCGTTCCACAATCATTCCCACAACTTCATCCACACTCTTACCAGTCGTATCCACCTCCCACTACCGAACTCAACCCTCACAGTCAGGCTCTCGCCCCGCATACGACACATCTGAAAGCCAGGCTCCAACCTGAATTCAGGCAGAAGTTGTGCGGAGTCTATCTCAATCTGAAAATTCCCAGTACTCACACTGGGTCTTAATTTTACCACCAAGTTTACTCTAAGCTTGCTTGTCCTGAGTTTATCGAAGGATCAAAGAACTTAGCAGAGTGAAGGCACACTTTGCGTACCCACCTACTTACTCAAACCACTCTCTTCCTCACTCTTTTTGTCTTAGGTCAATTAGAAATTAGATCAATTAGGTTAATTCTTCCACCCTCTCTACAATCTTCTCCACCACCTCATCTATCTCCATCCCTGTCGTATCCAAAATCCACGCTCCTCGAGCAGGTATCAGCGGATTATTCTTGCGCGTCATCTCCCGCGTATCTCGCCGCACCAAGTCATCCTTCACTTGCTCTTTCGTCATCACAATCCCTCTCTCCTTCAAATACCTCCACTTCCTCTCCACCCGCTTATCCACATCCGCTGTCATATAAATCTTCACCTCTGCATCAGGCAACACCTTAGTACCAATATCCCGCCCCTCCATCACCACTCTCGCTCCCCGCGCCATCCTCCGCTGAATCTTCACCAGCGCTTCTCTCACACCTCGGTATTGCCCCACCACCGAAGCCCCTTCTCCAATATGAGAATTACGAATCTCCCAACTCACGTCCTCATCCCCCAAATACACGGTCACCGGCCTACCATCCTTCTTCTTCCCCACCGGCCGCGCCAAACAAATCTCCACTTTCCGCGCCCGCTCACCCACCGCTCCCTCATTTTCCCAACTAATCCCTTCCCGCTCACAATCAAGCGCCACCACCCGGTACATCGCCCCCGAATCCACATACACCGCATTGAACTTCTCCGCCAACATCTTCGCCACCGTACTCTTTCCCGCAGCCACCGGACCATCTATCGCTATTTGAAAGTATTGCACAGTCATTCAAATCTCCAACACCAACTGCAACTCTCACCGTCATACTCTCGCCCCGCACCATAACCTGATTTCCAAAACGGCTGACTGCATCCTTCCGAAGCTTCACGCGAAGGAGGAATAAGCAGTCTGTGGAAACTCAAGTTACTGGTGCGTGGGTCAATGGCCACCTGAAACAATCTCTTTCTCATTTCGATATCTCTTCAAGTGACAACAGTCCTCTCTTTGGCCCCATATATCCCACCACACTCGCTGCCTGCTTACTCCCCCAACGAATCGCTTCTTTAACATCTTTTCCAGCTATCAAACCCGCCACAAACCCACTCCCCAACGCATCCCCAGCCCCCGTCTCTTCCACCGTCTCCGTAGCAGTTCGCTCATAAGCAAAACCCTTCCCCTCTTCAAACACCTTACCCCCTTCGCGACCATCACTAACCACCACAATTTTTGGTCCAGCTATCCCTTCATCCCTCATCCACC
>CAYNFZ010000139.1:0-2618 GCA_964396725.1 uncultured Pseudomonadales bacterium | reverse complement strand
CTCACCACTCCGACAACTCTCGATCCCACCAGCCCTTCCCTCACCCCCGCTCCTCCCACCGAATCAGGTAGTCTCACCCCTCCCCTCGATGCAACCACACCCGACGCCACCTCCACCGACCCCCAGGCCACCATCAACTCCGCTGCTCAAGACTTAACCACCGGGGCTCCTTCATCCGACACTCCCACCAAATAATCCGCCATTTTTCTTATCATAAAAAGCTCCCTCGGGAGCTTTTATGTATCCCACCTCTACCACTTCCAACCCTCCCTTCTATTTCAAAAATTCCTATCCCTCACTTCCACCAATCTCCGCTTGAAAATTGATAATTGGTCGTTGTTGATTTGCCCTTATTTGATGCTTGATTATTGAAGCTTGATCATTATTTAGGCCAATGGGCACAATCAGCTTAATTTAATTCCCTTCCCCAATCGGTTACAATAAAAACCACATTCTCGTTACTATCACTTTCCATGAAACTTGCCCTTCCTTTTTCCCAGTCCAAATCTCCGCCCTCTCCCTCCCCCACTCCCACACCCTCCAACCCTTCCCCAACGGCTTCCCCTCCCCATCCACCCACTGGCACCACTCCCGATCCAAACCTCAACCAGCAGCTCTCCCAGTTCGCCTCCGGCATGGTTAACACCCAAGACCTGATTGCTCCCGAAGCGATCGAAGTCGACTTCAATCACCTCAAAATCGGCGAAAAATACGTCCGCACTCTCTTTATTGCCGGCTACCCTCGCTTCGTCTCCGCCAATTGGCTCTCACCTCTAATCAACTTCGATCGCTCCCTCGATATCTCTATGTTCGTTTACCCCATCGAAGGTAAAGCCATCATGGACGACCTTCGCCGTAAAATCACCGAGATGGAAGCCGAAATCATGTCCGACATGAAACAAGGCCGCATTGCCCAAATCGAAACCCAAATCCAACTCGAAGACGCCCACACCCTCCAAGAACAGCTCGCCAAAGGTTCCGAACGATTCTACCAATTCGGCCTCTACGTCACCATCGCCGAAAATACCCTGGACAAATTAAACCTCGTCACCAAGCAAATCCAATCCACCCTCGGTTCTCTCTTGATCGTCTCCAAATCCGCCACCCTCCAAATGGAAGACGGCTTCAAAACCACCCTGCCCCTAGGTATCGACAAACTCTTGGTTACCAGAAACATGGACACCACTTCTCTGGCCACCACCTTCCCCTTCACTTCCTCCGAACTCACCGCCGGCAAAGGTATCATGTACGGCATCAATGAACACAACGACTCCTTGATCATCTTTGACCGCTTCTCTCTCGAAAACGCCAACATGGTCGTCTTTGCCAAATCCGGCGCCGGCAAATCCTACGCCGTCAAGCTAGAATGTCTCCGTTCTCTCATGTTCGACACCGAAGTCATCATCATCGACCCCGAGGACGAATACCGCACCATGTGCCAAGCCGTCAACGGCGAATACGTCGACTTTACCTTCAACTCCCCCGTCAAAATCAACCCTTTCGACCTCTCTACCGTCTATGAAGAAGGCGAAAACGAACTCGGTCTCAAAATCCTCTCCCTCCACACTCTCCTCAAAATCATGCTTGGAGATGTCACTGCCGAAGAAGAAGCCATCTTAGACCGCGCTTTAATCGCCACCTATAAAGCCAAAGGTATTACCCCCGACCCTGCCACCCAAAACAAACAGCCTCCTTTAATGGAGGATCTCTACAAAGCCCTCCTTGGTATGGAAACCCCCCAAGCCAAGGGTCTCTCCTATCGTCTGGAAAAATTCATCAAAGGCTCCTTCCGTGGTATCTTCGACCGGGTCTCCAATCTCGACATCAATAACCAATTCACCGTCTTTGGTATCAAAGAAATGGAAGAAGAACTTCGCCCCATCGCCATGTTCATCATCCTCGATTTCATCTGGACTCGTATCAAACGCGATCTCAAAAAACGCCTCCTCATCGTCGACGAAGCCTGGTATCTCATGAAATACCCCGACTCCGGCTCCTTTCTCTATACCCTAGCCAAAAGAGCCCGCAAATACTACCTCGGCGTCACCACCATCACCCAAGATGTCGAAGACTTTCTTAGCACCGACCAGGGCAAAGCCATCGTCACCAACTCCTCTCTCCAGCTTCTTCTTAAACAATCCACCGCCGCCATCGATCGCATCGCCGACGTCTTCTATCTCTCCGAAGGCGAAAAGCGCCTTCTTCTTGCCGCCGATGTCGGTGAAGGCCTCTTCTTCGCCGGTCAAAACCACGTTGCCATGCGTATCATCGCTTCCCCCGAAGAGCACCGACTCATCACCACCAATCCTCAAGAACTATTAAACGCCCGGCCCCAATTCACCTCCAAATCACCCACCTTATCCACCCCACCTCCCTCAATTCCTTCCAACCCTAATGCCAATCCCAGCTCGCCCACCGCCTCACCCCCCCACCTCACCCATCCCAATACTCCCCAAACCCCCACCCCCTCCACTTCCGCCAAACTCCCTCCCCTCCCCAACCAACCCAAACCCACCTCCGGCCTCAAAACCCTTTACCAAGCCAACTAATCCCCACTCTCCACTCTTTGCATTTTTACCTACATTTTTCTTTTTGATTTTTACTTTTTGATTTATTTT
>CAYNFZ010000138.1:0-2633 GCA_964396725.1 uncultured Pseudomonadales bacterium | reverse complement strand
TTCCTTGGCGTAGCTCTGCTTTCTCTCCTCCTTTCCTTTCCTACCTTCGGCCCCCGTATTCTCACTAGCGGTCTCCACCTTCTCCGACTCACCAACTTCGCCGCCCTTGCCGTCACCCTCACCAACCTCCGCGTCCAAAAACTCCTCCAACCACCCACAACCTCACTTCTGCTCACCGTCAGCCTCTCTTGGGCCATTCTCGGCTTACTCCAATACATCTTTCTGCCCGACACCCGCTTTCTTTACCTTCTAGGCTGGGACGACCACTTAAACCGCATCATTAGTACCATCTTTGACCCAGGCTTCACCGGCATCCTCCTCCTTCAAGGACTTATTCTCTACGAAACTTCACCTCGACCCCGTTCACGCCTCATCTTCACCCTCCTCTTTCTCGCCCTCTCTCTTACCTACGCCCGCTCCGTATTTTTGGTCTATTTCATCGTCTACTTTCTCCTGGGTTTCTATCGCGGCTTCCGCTTTTCACTATCCCGCATCCTTCTCCTTACTGTCTTCATTCTTCTTCTCCCTCGCTCCGCTGGAGAAGGTGTCAACCTCGAACGTACCTATTCCATCTCCGCTCGTGCCTCCACCTCCATTACTTCCTGGGATCTATTTCGCCACCGCCCTTTATTGGGTTACGGTTTCAACGCCTATTCCCTGGCCCTAGATAAACAACCCGTCAACTCTATGCCCGATCATGCCAATGCTCCCGACAATTCCTACCTCCTTCTGCTTACCACCACCGGCATCCTCGGCACCCTGGTCTTCATCTACTGGCAATTCACTCTGCTTCGTACCTTTCTCCACCTCTCTCCAACCATGTTTCTGACGCTAATCGCCATCATTGCCCATTCATTCACCAACAACACCCTTTTTCATCCCTTCGTTCAAGTTTGGTTTTGGTTACTTCTAACCGATTCTCTTTCTCTTACTCGTAGTAAGAAACACCAAACTCCAGCACCGACTCATTCTCCGCCAAATCTATTGCCCTCACCCTGATCGTATTCTCACCTTCATTCAAAGGTACCCGCACCGAAAAATACCCTTCATCATCCACTCGAGCAAACCGATCATTCACATATACCTTCGCTCCTGGATCTGTTGACCCTCTTACTTCATACAACTTCTCCTCACTTCGCAAATTATCGCCATTTATGTCCACCGAATCTATCCCCAGTGTCGGGTTCGTGTTATCAAACACCACTCTCCGCGATTTTGACATCGGACTCTCGTTTCCCGTTGAGTCCATAGCTTGGGCCTCAAACTCATTCACTCCTTCATCCAACCTGATATCACTAAACACAAAACTTCCGTCCTCATCCACAATCACTTCAGATATCTTATTTCCACTGTTAAACAACACCACCGTAGCTTCCGCTTCTGCAAATCCGCTTACATCAATCCGCGCACTTGCCGTCGCCTCGTACCCAATCGACAACTGTGGCGCAAACGGCGCAATTTTATCTCCGGTATCAATCGGTTGACTCGAACTTCTTATCTCACCCAAAAACCCGGCTAATTTCACCATCGCTGGTACTCCCCACACCACCAACACCACAACCAACCCTACAGTCAGTACCAAAAACAAAATCCCTTGCCGCATCATCCGCTGGCTTTCTTTACGTACCAATCTTGACGAGTATCTTTTTTTCCTTTGTGCCATATCCCGTTCTTGCTACCTAACTACTATGGTAATACCCCAAGTTCACCAAAAATGCAAGCCAACCGTTAGGGTAGGGGAGTCAAATATTTTTGGAGCCGAGGGAGGGGATCGAACCCTCAACCTGCGGTTTACGATACCGCTGCTCTACCATTGAGCTACCTCGGCATGAGCCTATTATCTCATCCCACCTCTACATCTCCAAACACTTTGACCCTTCCAAGCCCGCTAGGTTACTTCTGATACAGCCGCCAAGTACTGCTCTAGTTCTTCGTCAAAGCCAAACCGCCTGCAGTCAACCAGCTCATCCAACCTCACCCCACAGTCTTGCCGCAGCTGAATTACTATCTCAGCATCGGCCTCACCTTGCAGCCTTTGACCAGCGACATTCCAGTTATCCTGCCACAAAGTCGGAATCCGAGCCGCAGTCCGGTAGTACTTGCCCGGATTATAGCTAATTACAGAATTCGGATTCAACGCCGAGTATTCAAGCTTATTATCCAACCCATCCCACAGACCAGTGTTTCTCTCTCCCAAATAATAATCTCCCGCCCCAGCCAGACCGTCTTTAAGTCTGACATACACAATCGCTTTCGGTGTGATCCCATCCCGAATCGGAATCGTCAACTCATCTCTAGATGCCATCAAGCTACAAACTACCACGTCAACATCACCACCAAACCTAACCTCATCAACAGCCAAATCCTGCAATCTCGCCACTTGACTATTAAGAAAATAGGGATTGCCTATCTGGACCCCTTGGTAAACCATAAACACTTCCTCTTCATCCAATTCTCTTCGCACCTCTGCCAGCAACCTTTGTCTTTCATCAGACACCCGCAAGTCAAACTCAAACTCAAACACATCCCAGACATTTGCCTTCATCATCACCGAATTTACCCGTGATCCCAGCATTTGAGGAGGACGTAACCAACTATTTCCAGTATCAATTCCCATAGTCAGCACTCGACCA
>CAYNFZ010000137.1:0-2639 GCA_964396725.1 uncultured Pseudomonadales bacterium | reverse complement strand
CGGCCTAAGCTCCGGTCCTATCACCACTCAAACCCCCACCTGGTCCCAACAACTCATTGACTCCAACATCGGAATCGTATCCCAACCAGAATTTGACCAAACCACTTCCATTCACCTCAGCATTCCTGCCGGTTGTGCTCTCCGTCTTGTGCTTCCCTTGGACACCATCGTCAGCACTACCGCTCTACATTACCAAGGTGACCTGGGCCCCCTTCCTCTCGAATCAAACCTAAGTGGCGAGCAATTCTTCTTCGCACGATCCGAATCCAACTTGGCAATTGCCTTACCTGAAAGTCAACACCTACCTGTCACCGAACAAGTCTGCCCCATCCAGGAGTCTCCCAGTGAATAACTCCCACCACACCCATCGTTGGTTCTACGTTGCGATCATTATCGTCCTCATCATCACACTGATAGTCGCCTTGCCCTACCTTCAACCCTTCATAGAAATTCTTTCCCACCTAGTCAGATAAGGACCCAACATATACATCAATCCAGGACTCGCAACAATTTGCGGTATCGATTTTTTTCTCCTCCTTGTCATTCTCTTCACCATCGCATCCACCATCAGAGACCGCCTCCGCCAACACACACCCAACCAGAACGGGAGTTAACATGGACATCTTCATCCTCCACATCATCCGCACCTCATTTCTCACTACCTTCGTT
This sequence comes from uncultured Pseudomonadales bacterium, assembly GCA_964396725.1. Classification (GTDB taxonomy): domain Bacteria; phylum Patescibacteriota; class Microgenomatia; order UBA1400; family CAYNFZ01; genus CAYNFZ01. The sequence continues at coordinate 1,970 of CAYNFZ010000137.1, read as the reverse complement.
ACCTTCTTCTTGCCCTTTGGCATCCTGAGCTTCGTCCAATATGTGGCGACCATATCCCCCACCGCCCTTCTCGGACTCCCTCTCACCCTCGCTACTATCGCCGCACCCACCATCACCTATCTCCTCATCCATCGCAACCATACCACCACCCCCATCGTCACATTCATCATTTGCAGTTTTGTCGGTTGGATACTCTGCACCATTCTCGCTTTCGTTTTTGCTCTCCTGGTCTACTCCCAAACATTAATCAGATAGGCAACCTCATGAATCCAAGTGATTTTCTCGACTATCTACGTATATTGACAGAAGTCCAAGCCACAGCATCCCGCATCGACATACTCCTACCCATCATCATCTTCGCTTCTCTAATAAGTCTCTCCTGCGGTTTAGCTCTTTTCGTCCACCAACTCCAAAAAGAAAGACACTCACCATGAATCCCAACGACTTCCTCGAATTCCTAAAACTCCAGGCCCAGAACCAAGCATGCCATCAAACCTTGCTCATCGTTCTCATCGTCCTTGGCATCGTGATCACTGGGATCTTCGCCCAAATGGATCAAGCCTACCCAACCAGGAGACGGTAACCATTATGACACTCTGCTGCCTACCCTGAATGCTCAGCTTTGCTGTCATCGTTTGCGTTGTCATCCCCGGCATCCCCTACTCCATCTACCTACACCTCAAACATTTTTTTCGCCGCTAAAACCTCTGTACCCTCCGGCGCGCGCCACTCTTAACTCAAGAGTCTGGTTCGCGCCTTTCTTTTTGCCTCATCTCCCAAAAAACTCCCCAAACTCCGCCTCAATTCCACTCCCTCCCCCCACCGGCATTAACACCGCTTGTCCCGTCAACGCCTCATGTATCACCCTTTCGTACTCGCTCACCACCGCCTGCCAAGACCCCGGCCTTCCCCTCAAAGGATCTTCCCACCGCACCGCCGCCAGTAGTGGCGCTCCTGCTACCGGCACCAGTCCCACGCATACCAGGTCCCTTACTTCTTCCCTCTTCAATTTATCTTCTCGCACCGGCTCCACCAACCCAATCACCACCAACCGTCTCCCCGTATCTCGGTCACCCACCGTCACGCACTCCTTACCCCATTTATTTGTTTCATACGCCACCACACCCACCCTCACTGGTTTTTCTGCCAACATCGAAAGCGTCGCTCCCACCCTACTTCTGCCATTTTCTGCCTCCACCCCCTGCACCAATCTCTCCACATAATCCCAATACACCCGCAGGTCATACGGATCCAATCCATAAAACTCCCGCCCCACATAAGCCTCCCCCACTGCCCCCGCAAACACCACTTCTTGGCGTCTTCCCATACCCCTCCTGCAAATTTTTATTTCCCATCACACTATCCAAAAACACACTCCCACTTCAATCCTTTCTTTACCACAGCTCGCATGCTACCATTATCATCCCCGCTACACCCACCCCCCAACCCACCAGCCCACCAAAAAACCTTTCCCCTATTTCTTTTTCCCCACCAACTTCCTCATTTCCACCAACATCCCCACATTCATCAGCGGCTTGTTCGGATCCAAATCCACACTCACCAACTTTGAACCCTTCTTGTTCTCTCTCTTTGTCGCGTGCAAATGTGACACCACTTTCACTTTGGTTCCAGCAAATTCATGTACCCACACAAACGCCCCGTCGCGAATCAACGCCTCCATCACTTCGTCTTCAATCGACGACTGCGGCGTTACTTTCCTTCCCAGCATTTTTGTCAGCAAATCCGGTAGCGACTCCCCCACCCAGAACTTCACCGCTCCACACACATGATCATGATCGTCCGCATTTATCACCGACAGTTTCGGCAACATCCCCGCCTTGTACAAATCCGCAAAATATCTCGCTACCGTGCTCAAAGCCGCCACCCTATCGCTCCCGTGCTGCACCACTCCCCCACCCCAAGTCAGCATCATCACTTTTTTCCCCTTTCCTCGTGACATTTTCTCCCAC
>CAYNFZ010000136.1:0-2639 GCA_964396725.1 uncultured Pseudomonadales bacterium | reverse complement strand
TTCTTTTCCAACCCATCACAATCCCTACTTAACACATCAAACTCACACAAAACACCTACCGCCGTTTCTTCATTCCTCAACCACTCTACATTCCCACCCGCACCTCACCTACCTCCATCACCGCCCCTTCCTCCTCCCCTTTTTTTTCCTCTACTTCTTCCATTTCCATAAACTCTTCTGGCACTTCTTTTACAGCACCCTCGACCTTCACCTCCAACCCCAACTCTTCTCGCACTTGTCGGTTTAACTCCAACGCTTCCTCCACCAAACCCAACTCCTTCTCCTGCACCCTCTCCTTTACCCCCAACAATACCTGACCATGCTTCACCGCCGCCCTCCCCACCAACCCTTCCAATTCCACATTCCCCAACTTCTCCCCCTCTTCCATCGCTCGCACCAAATACTTCTCCGCCTTAAGCGCCGTCTCTCCCGCCAACCCCGCCTTATTCCCCTCAGCCAACACCAACGCCGCCCCAACTCTCTTGTCAGCACACAACAAAGTCTGCCTCACTCGTGTCTCCCCATCTCTTATCCACCACAATCTCAACCTATCCCGCAACATTTTTACAAAGTACAACGGATGATCTGGTAGTATTCCCGGATAAACCAAATAATAATCTCCCTCTTCGTTCACTCCCATTGGTAAACTGGTCAAGCTTGGAATCACCTCTCCCGCTCTGCTTGCTTCCTCCACCACCTCATCCACCACCACATCTTCAGCTCGCGCCACCCATCTCGACAAACCCACCGACCACGCTGAGATCACCACCACCACCATTCCAAACAAGACCACCCCCGTCGATAACAACAATCTTTTCATTACATTGGGTTTAACACTTTCTCGCTCCAGCTGTCAAGTCAAAAATATCCCGAACACCAAACAATTTTTCTCATACTGTTTACAATCCCCTCCCCCACTCATCCTCTCTTCTCCACACCCGAAACATACACTAACTCACCTCTTCTTTCACCCCCAAATAATCCACCATCAATCTCGCATATATCTCCGTCACCTTTTTCAAAGACGCCAAGCTCACCCACTCCCGACTCTTACCCACATCTCCCCCATCCGGCCCGAATCCCACAACCGTCGGAATATCCCGTGTAATATACATCCATCCATCGTTCCACGGTCCCACTCCCCTCACATCTGGTTTCTCCTTCAACACCGCTATCGCATTCTCTACCAACACCTGCACCACCTCCTCCTTTGGGTCTATCTCCACCGCCGGCACAAACAACAAATCCTCCATCCTATACTCAATCCCCGAAATCTTCGCCAACTTCTCTTGTATCAATAGCTTCACTTGATTTCCCGAATTGCCCGGCATCAACCTCACATCCCCATACGCCACACACTTATCCGGCACCATGTTCACCGATCGACCCCCATGTATCTTGGTCGGAAAAGTAAATACCGGCTTCCTCCCCGGAAACAACCTCGCCGACTTGTAAGGAATCTCTAATCGCTTCAGCACTCTCACCACCTCTGCCATATCCTCGATTGCATTCCTCCCCATTTTCTTTTTCTCCCACAACGACAACCCCGTGTGTACTTCCTGCCCTTGCGTCGTCAACACAAACCGATATCCTCCCCTATGCCCAATCGCCACCGTATGTGTACACGGTTTTCCAATCAAAGCCGCTCTAGCTCGAACTCCCTTACTCAACAAATACGCCGTTCCCCACTCACTACATGCTCCTGGCTCAGTATCCACTACAAACGCCAGCGTCACCCTCCCAGCCAAATTCACTCCAATATCCTTGATCGCCTTCAAAGCATACACATAAGCAGTCAGGGATGCCTTCATATCACAGGCTCCCAGTCCATACAAACGATTTTGTCTCACCAAGCCTGAAAAAGGATTTCTCTTCACCCCTTTTTCCGGTCCACACGTATCCATCTGCCCGTTAAACAACAAACTCTTCCGATATCTTCGTGGTCCCCAGTAACACACCACATTCGGCCTCTTCCGCGATACCCCCATCCGTCTCGGCGCCAGTTTCATCACCGCCAACTTCTTGTAAATCAACTCCGCCACTTCCGCCTCAATCGGCTCCTTAGCATCGGAACTATCTGGCGTATGCAGATTCACACTCCGCGTTTTCACCAAAGTCGACAAAAACTTTACCTGCGCTTTTGAATTATTCGCTACCATTCGGGCAATTTTGCGGGACATTTCATCTGAAATCACAACGACTCAGTCTACCACACCCCGAGTTCTTTTACCAGTCTACCAGGCGAAAAACTACACTTCTTACTAATTTTGATGTTGGATTTTTACTTTTTGATTTCATTTATCTTTTTGCTCATCCAAAAAGATAAATGACACTTCCCCACGCTAAATGCGCAAAGATCGGCGCCGCCAGATTCTTCATCCGTAAGTACAGCACCGCATTTCCAAACCCGAGACTATAAAGCAAAATAAACCTGACCACTATCTGAGCCGTCTCTACACCTTGAGCCACCTGAATTGGCACATGTAACACCGCAAACATCAACGCCACCACCGCCACCGCCACCACCTCACTCCCCAGATCTTTTACTATTCGTGGCAAAAAATACCCCATAAACAACAACTCCTCCCAAAAAGACGTCACCAACCCCAATATCATTAGATTCCCAAACATCTCCACCG
>CAYNFZ010000135.1:0-2667 GCA_964396725.1 uncultured Pseudomonadales bacterium | reverse complement strand
TGGTTGTTGCCGGTATTGGTGGGATTGTATTTGTTGACTCCGTTGTTGCGTCAATGGTTGAGAGTGGCTAGAGCGCGAGACGTGATTTATGCGTTGGGGTTGTGGTGGTTGGTGGCGGTGGTGAATCCATTTGTGGTGCGGTTTTCGCAGGTGGGGAGGTTGGTGGGGTTGATACCGACACTGGAACATCTAGGGTACTATTTGCTGGGATATGTGATAGTAGTGGATGGATGGGGGAAGAAGTGGTGGAGAATGAGTGGTGTTGTGGCAGTGATTGGAGTTGTGGCAGTAAGTGTGGTGACTTTTCGGTTGACGGGGTTTAAGGGAGGATTTGATGAATGGTTTTGGGATTACGTATCGGTGGGAATAGTGGTGGCGTCAGTGGCGGGTTTGGTGTGGTTGAAGGGTTGGGTGGAGAAACATGGAGATGGATGGAACAATGGGGTAGTAGAGGGTGTAGAGAGACTGAGTAAGTTGACGCTCTCGATATACTTTGTCCACATCTGGGTGTTGGAGGTGGCGAGGGAGATGTTTGGAGTTGGTGAGTTGAGGTTTCATCCAGCGGTATCGATACCGGTGATCTCGGGGTTGGTGTTTGGAGGAAGTTGGGTGTTAGTGGAGATAATGCGGAGAGTGAGGGGCTTGGGTTGGTGGGTGGTGTAGAGGTCAGGTGTGGTAAAATTGGAGTCTTGAAATGGGTCATTAGCTCCCTTCTTTGCCAAGACTTTGGAAGGACAGGAAAAGCTACAGAGGGCAAGGTAGGCGGTTAGGTCCCGCGAAGCGCGACATAGGCGCTATCTTGACCCAAGCCCAGAACATATTGGGGGTCGCTAGCTCAGGCGGTTAGAGCGCTATCCTGATAAGATAGAGGTCCCTGGTTCGAGTCCAGGGCGACCCACATAACGCAATTGCCAGATACCGATAATCAATGATCAGACGAGTAAGGAGATGAGGCTCCAGATGAATGGAGGTTTTTGTTGGTGGGGGGTTGAAGGGGATGTTAGGATAGGGGAGTAATTAGAAAAGGGAGGTAGAATGAATTGCCCGAAGTGTTGGACAAAAGGAAGACTGGATTTGGTGGTGGAGCACGGGATGATGCAGTGCTCGCGATGTAAAGGTATGTGGTGGCCGGAGAATGTGATTTTTGATTTGGCGGATTTTGGATTTACTCAGAAAGAGATGACCAAGTGGTTGAAAGTGACAAATGAAGATAGTGAGTGGGCGTGTTTGGATTGTGGGAGTTGTTTGAAGGTGGTGGAGTATGGGGTGGAGAAGATAGGGGTGGGGTTTTGTCCCCGTGGTCACGGGTGGTTTTGGGAGAATGCTAAGAAAGTGAAGAGGGAGAGTTATTTGAAAGCGAGAGAGAGGAATTGGAAAAAGAAAACTAAGTCCAAGAAATCCTGGGATGAGTTTATGAAAGCGTGTAAAGCAGCTGAGTTAATGCAGAGACTGGCCAAGGGTAAGAAGGCTAAGCCGGCTGAGTTAGTGGCTAGGGCGATTGAGGAGCACAAGAAAAAGATGGAGAAGTTGGAGATAGCGGTGTTTGGCGAGGTGAAGTCGGGGAAAGAGAAGAAGGAAAAGACGGAGAAGGTGGGTCGAGCGGCCAAGACAAAAGTGAAGAAAGCGAAAAAGACGGCAAAGAAACCGGTAAAGAAAGTGGTAGGAAAGTTGACAAAGAAAGTAGCAAAGAAAACAAAGACAAGAAAAATGGCAAAGAAGTGACGGTTGGTGAGGGTATAATGCGGATGTATGGAGAAAAGAAAAGGATCTAGGAAGCGAGAGTTGAAGCTGTGTGTGGTGGTGTCGGTATATAACGAAGTGGAGAGTTTGGCGCATTTTCATGAGCGACTGAGGCGAGAGTTGGGGAAGTTGTCGAACGTTGCGTGGAGAATAATTTATGTGAATGATGGGAGTGAGGATGGTTCGAGGAAGTTGTTGGAAGGATACGCTAGGAGGAGTAGGAGGGTGGCGGCAGTGCATTTGGCGGGGAACTTTGGTCATGAAGCGGCGATGTTGGCGGGAATCGATGCGACGGATGGGGAGGCGGTGGTGTGCATGGACGCGGATTTGCAGCATCCGCCCAAGGAGCTGGGACGGATGGTGGAGGCTTATCGAGCGGGGAATGAGATAGTGTTGATGAAACGAAAAGTGCGGGAGGGAGATGGGGATTGGCGGGAGTGGATGAATGGAGGGTATTACAGGCTATACAATTGGTTGAACAGTAAGAAGCTGGAACAGAATGTGACGGATTTTTTCTTGGTGTCTCCGTGGGTGGCGGGAGTGTTGAGGCGAGAGTATCGGGAGAAACGGCGATTTTTGCGGGCGATTTTGCAGGCGATGGGGTTTGAGCAGCGGATTCTAGAATTTAGTGCGCCGGCGCGCAGGTGGGGTAGGAGTAAGTATTCGCCGATGTCGTTGTTGGTGTTGTCGTCTCATTCACTACTATCTTTTTCGCCGTTTGCGCTGTATTTGTGTTTGCTGATGAGTGGATGGTTTGCGGGGCTGAGCGTGCTACTGGTGGTGTTTTCGGTGGTGATGTTTTTTCTGAAGAACCCGGTGCCGGGATACACGACTCTGATCGTGTTTATGAGTAGTTTGGCGGCGGTACAGTTTTTGGTGATGGGGATTTTGGCGCATTATCTTTCGATTGTGATTGATGAGGTGAAG
>CAYNFZ010000134.1:0-2688 GCA_964396725.1 uncultured Pseudomonadales bacterium | reverse complement strand
GGATTGGTTTTTTCGTGGTTCGCGTGTCCCGACGGAGAGAATGATGTTGGGGGTGTGATTATTTTTGTGTTTGATTTCTTCGATGCGTTGGCGTTGAGTTTGACGCTTTAATTTGGCGAATGCGGTGATGGAGGGGGTGGGTGCTAGGTATATTACATCGATGTGCTGGGGAGGAAGACGGCAAAGTGAGACGAGATCGTTTTTGGTCGCTTGGGAATCGGCGATGATGTGGACTTGTTCTTGTTTAATCCAGTGGAGGCGACGTTTGAATGTGCGAATGGTTTTAGGGTGCTGATACCTAGGGTATTTTAGGGGAGTTAGGTCATGAATGGTGGTGACTTTGACGGCTCGTGAGGGGGGTTGAGTCCAGTCTGAAGAATGGAAAAGGTCGATAGGTCCGGTGAAGGTTTCGATACTGGGTAGGTGTAGTTGGTTGAATAAGATATCAAGAAGTGTGGGAGGGATAGGGAATAGTTTGGTAGGGGTAGAGGGCAAGGAGGAAACGGAGTGTTTGAGTTGATTGAAACCACGCAGGGAAGTACCAAAGAGGAGAAAGTTATATTCCGAGGATGCTTTGAGCAGGTACGAGACTAAGTTCTTGGTGTAGGTAGCGACGCCAGTACCTGAGTACTGGATCTGAGAGATATCGATGCCGATGATAGGTTTCATAATACTTGGGCAAATAGTTTGTGAGAGCGGGTGTAAACCCAAACGATGACACCGTTGAAGTCGAGTTGGTGAACCTGGGTGTAGCCGAGAGCTTCGATATCCTGTTTTTTAGAATCGGTGGGGTCGAAAATTTCTTGGACATAGCGTACTAAATAAACGGCATCGGGGAGAGAGTCGGTTTGACGAATAGAGTCGAGGGCGGGAACTTGCTGTTGGTAGTAAAGGTAAGGTGCGGCTTGGGCTAGATCGGGAAAAACGGTGACGGCGCTATCGGTTTGGACTTGATCGATCCAGTTGGAAAAGCTACGCCAGTCTTCTTTGTGGAAAGCTGGGTTGAAGATAAAGGTGGTGGAAGAAATGAGGTTGGTAATTAGGAGAATGATAACAAGATTACGGGAGACTTGGGGAAGCTGGGCAAGACCGTAGGATATGAGGAGATAGAAAGCAGGGAGGATAAAGAGGAAGCGAAAGTAGCTGAGGAGGGAAATACGCAAAGAAAAGAGGGTGCCAAGGATTAATGGAACGACCAACCAACATGCAATAATTAAAGATTTGAGTTTGGGTTGAGTGAAAATGGTGGCAAAGGAACGAACGAGAGCAACGGTGATAGAAATTAGGGGAAGAAATAGCAAAACGGCGTAGAGTAGTGGCGGGCGGGCAGAAACGCGACCGATAGTGAGTTTGATGGGAATAAGGAGAAGATTTCTCAGAGAAAATCCACCAACAACTTGGCTCCAACCGGGATGGGTTGTGGCGGTGGTGAGGCCGATGTGGAGTTGTTGATAAAAAAGTGGCCACCAAGGAGTGGTAAGGATAAGACTGGTAAGGGTATGAAAGGGAAGGAGGATGAAAAAAAGAGGAAGAAGAAACCAGGGGAGATAATCGGTGTATAGGGCTAAGGTGTAACTGGCGATGAAGAGAAGAGAGTAGGGGCGAAAAAAGAGTGTGAGGGAGGAGAGTGGAGAGTGGAGAAGAGGGGAAAGGGAGATGTGGTGGTAACGGAAAAGGGATAGAAGGCAGTAAATAGCCGCGGAGGTAGCAAAGGCGGCCAGGGAGTACATACGGGCTTCGGTTGAGTAATAGAGATGAAGCCCGGAGGTGGCTAAGAGAATGGCGGGAAGGTGACGGAGGTTGAGACGAAGATGAAACAGGGTGATGCTTTTGGAGGGAATAGTGAGGCGGCCGATGAAGAAAGTGATAGTGATGGTGAGAAGACCGAAGATAAGAGAAGGGAGGCGAACGGCGATTTCGGAATCTCCAAAAAGGCGAATCCAAATGTGGAGGATGGGGTGGAAGGCGGGAGGGTGAAAATCTCCGAGAGCATAGTTGGTGATCAGATGAGTGAAAGAGTGATCGCGGGCGTTGACGACGTTGATGGCTTCGTCGAGCCACAAGGATTGGTTTAAGGGTAAGAGGCGAAAAGCGAGAGCGACGAGGAGAATCCAGAAGAGGAGTTTGTGGTGTGAGGCCATGTATTGATTCTATCGGGTTGGTATAAAGGAAACAAATAAGTTCATTTGGAGGTTTTGGATGTGAAAATGGATTCGAGGAGCCCGGAGGTGATGCCAAGATCGAAGACAAATTGAACGGGAATGGTGTGGTAGTTGCCGGTGGTGAAAGTAAGATAGCAAGCTTTGAAAATTGAGGCGGGAAGGGAACTGCGAATCAGAGTGATGATTTTACCCAATATCCCGAATTTGTATTGTCTCTTGGCGACCCATTTACTTTGGATAAATATTTCCTTCAATGAATCAGGATTGTGGTGATATATGATAGCTTTGGGTGTGTTCTGGGCTAGTATTCCAAGTCTTTGAGAAAGAGACCAATCGTCGTCGTAACCTCGATTGGTGTCGAAACCTCCTGCCTGGCGAAATGCCTTTTGGGTAATGGCGCGAAAGACCGGTTGAGTGTCGGGGTGGTGGGGGGGCAACATGCGGTCTGCGGGTAGGTGGCGAACGAGATTCCAGGCAATGGCGAAAGGGTTATGTGTGTTGGCAACTAGCTCGTGGTTGGTAAAGG
>CAYNFZ010000133.1:1222-2692 GCA_964396725.1 uncultured Pseudomonadales bacterium | reverse complement strand
CAACTTCATCACTGCCGTCACTTCTTTATCTGGTCGCTTCCAATTCTCACTACTCCACGCCCACAAAGTAATGTACCCAATCCCTTTTTCTCCTGCAAAATCCACCAGCTCCTCCACCACCTCATCCACCACCCTCTTGTGTCCCGCAAACGAAGGCAAGCCTTTCTTAGCCGCCCACCTCCGATTACCGTCCATGATTATGGCTACATGTTGTGGTATTTTCCCATTAACTCCATTTTTCATATTTCCTCAACCACAAATCACCAATCTTCCCCAACATCCACCGTTCCTAATCGGATATTAAGAAATTAAAAGATTGATTGGTTATCGAAAATTGATAATTGGATATTCCCTAAACCTCTCCTCCCATCCCATTCTTCTCAAACCACGCGTTCACTTCCTCCATCTTTTGCTCAAAAGCTTTCAATCCCTTATGCACCTCCACGGCTTCATCATCACTCCTCCCCAGATTTCCCGTTCCTAGATGAGGATTCAAACCCAACCGTTTCTCTTGCTCGGCTTGCTCTCTCGCACACTCATCCAACCGGTACCGTATCCTATTCATCCGCCAATTTCCCGGCAAACTCGCTCGTAGTCTCTCTGGCATAATCTCTCCCCATCACTTTCCAACTAACCCCTTAGTCGCAACTTCCCCCCAAATCATTCGCTTCCAACCACCAAACGTTTACCAGTTACTTGGAGCTTCGACATTAGGATTTAGGATTTACCTCTCCACCACTCCCCTAAACCTCCAATATAAATACAACAGCATCCCTTGCCACAATCCCAGAAAGATCCCCACCCACACAAACCCCACATACATCACCGGTCGCACCAACTCCACCGATTCCAATACCTCAGCCACTCCCACCAAACCCAACTTCGAAAGCACCCCCACATGCGCCACCACCACCCCTACTCCCCACCAAATTCCCAAACACACCAAAGGCAACAACACCAATGGCACAAACACTCCCTGCCTCACTATCCTTCTCATCGACTGATATGGATGCACTAACAGTCCCAACGAGTGTGCCCCAAACCAATACCCCATCGACACCACCGCCATCCTTCTCGTTGTTCGTTCTTTTCTCATACCAGTAACAATCTCTCCACAACTCGTACAACCTCGTCAAACCACAACCCACACACCACCAGCGTCACCGCTCCCGACACCACCACCAAACTCTGCCACGGCCTGGTTCCCAACACCGCCACTACACTCGCCCACTCCTCCGGCATTCCTCGTTTGTCAGTCAACCTCTTGTTCTCATCCAATCTCTTCTCCAACTCCTCCAGAAATCTATCTTCTCTATTCATTAGAATTTATTTGCTGATTGATTATTCGCTCCACAAGACAGCTACGCTGCCACCTCCTCATAAGCCACCCCAAAACTTCTCCTTGCCCGAAACAGCCTCGACTTGACTTGCTGGCTAAAATCTTCCTCAGCCAGCATGTCATCCCTCACT
>CAYNFZ010000133.1:0-1122 GCA_964396725.1 uncultured Pseudomonadales bacterium | reverse complement strand
CCTCGACTTGACTTGCTGGCTAAAATCTTCCTCAGCCAGCATGTCATCCCTCACTAATTCATGATTTTCAAAACGGCCGAATAGGCAGTCTGTGAAAAACGAAGATATTAGTGATGGGACAAACCTGATTCTCATACCACCACCTCCTCATAAGCCACCCCAAAACTTCTCCTTGCCCGAAACAACCTCGACTCCGCCGCCTTCATCCCCACCCCCAACCTCTGGGCAATTTCCTTCACCGACAAACCGTCTTCATACTTCCACAACAAAATTTCCCGTTCCCTTGCCGATACTCTCTTCATCACCGCATTAAACAACTCTACCGTCTCCTCCGCCGAATACACCGGCTCGCTATACAAATGCTCCAAAAAAGGCACACACTTTATCGCCCTCTTGGCATACAGTCGTCGAAAGTAATCACTCACCTCATGTCTGGCAATACCCACCAAAAACGTCCACAGACAAGATCGAAACGAAAACACCGGCAACGAATCCAAAAACCCCAAGAAGGTATCCTGCACTATCTCCTCTGCGTCTTCCTTAGTTCTCACTCGCGCCGCCACATAAGCCATCAGCTTAGGATAATTCTCGCCATAAAACGCTCGCAACACCCGCTTGTCTCCCCTCATCAGCCCCTTGGCGACCTGTCGATCTTCCTCTAAACTCTTCTTATCCCGCATGCCCCCCATTATATCCCAGCACCTCACCCTTGCCACTCTCGCCATGTCAAATCTACCCCACTTGATTACCACCAACACTAACCACTTATTGAACCTAAATTCAGATTTTCGATACTTGATGTCTTAGTGGTTTGAATTTATTTGTAATTTGTCATTTGTAATTTGGAATTTCCAGCCCCTAGGCTGGTTGCTATAATACCCTCATGTCCACACTCATCCTGACTATCATCATTTTTACCCTCGCCACCCTCAAATCCCCCACCCCCACCCACGCCTTCTCTCTCGGCGATGCTCTCAAGCTAAATCCCAACTCTTCCGTCCAGGACGAATTCCCTTCTTTCGCCTCCCTCATCTCCTACTTCATCGCCAACGCCTAGATCTTAGCCGGTTTTTTTCTCCTCTTTCTCTTTATAATTTTTAATTGCCTCGTGCAAAGCATCTG
>CAYNFZ010000132.1:0-2731 GCA_964396725.1 uncultured Pseudomonadales bacterium | reverse complement strand
GGAGAAAAAGGGATTGGGTACATTACTTTGTGGGCGTGGAGTAGTGAGAATTGGCGACGACCAGATAGGGAGGTAGCGGCAGTGATGAAGTTGTTTCGGTATGCACTGGAGAAGAAAGTGGCTCGATTGATCAGAAAAGGAGCTAGAGTGAGGGTGATAGGGGATATAGGAGGATTTCCGGAGGATATTCAAAAAGGATTGATGAAGATGGTGGAGGAATCCAGGGAGAATACGGGGATAAATGTGACGTTTGCGCTAAATTATGGTGGTCGAGATGAGCTATTGCGAGCAATTCCAAAGCTCGCAAAAGAAATTCCAAATTCCAAATTACAAATGCCAAACGGATCAAAAGTGGATTTGGGGAGATATTTAGATACTGCAGGGATGCCGGATCCGGATTTGATTATTCGGCCGGGAGGAACCAAGAGGCTGTCGGGGTTTATGTTGTGGCAGTGCGAGTATAGTGAGTTGTATTTTACTGATATCTTGATGCCAGATTTTGGCAAGAGTGAGTTGGCAAAAGCATTGGAGGAGTATGGGAGGCGAGAGAGAAGGTTTGGTGGAGGAGGGTTTGGGGATTATAAAGGTTGAGGCCTTTTGGTTACCTGGTTTGTTGCAACAGACCAGGTGTGTTTAGGTTTTCGATTGGGAGCTCAGACTTGTCAAGAAACGATGGAGACGGAGAAGATGACCTGGAGGAGCTGGATGATCCAGTAGGCGGCAAAGAGGAGAACGAAGCCGGCGACGGCCCAGGTGATTTGTTGTTTGGCTTTTTCTTGGCCTTGGGGGTTGGTGGCGTTGGTAAGGAGGCCAAAGCCGCCTAGAATGAGCATGATGAAAAGAAGGATACCGCCGAAGACGATGGCGATGGAGAGAAGGCCGGCGCCGGAGTAAAGGCCGCTGCTGTTGGTGCCGCCGAGGAGTTGGCTGATGAATAGGCTGGGATTACGAAAGCGCATGGAAGGGTTGATGGCGGTCCAATCGATTTGCTCGTCGGAGGCCAGAACTGAGGAAGGGTGGAGGAAGGAGAAGAGAGTTGGGAGGGGAGTGAGTAAGAATTTATGAAGACGAGTCATGATCCGAGTCCGGGTATTTGGAGTAAGTCTACGCCAACAAAGTGGAGGATGACAACTGAGAGAATGAGGAAGATGAGGCCGGCGATGGCGGAAATGATAATGGTTTTGCCGGATTCGAGTTTTTCGGGATTTCCCGCGGCGGTGGTGATGGTGAAGGCGCCAAAGAGAATGAAGAGGAGAGCAAAGCCGCCGGCGATAGAGACAAGAAATCTCATGATGGAAGCGATCATAGATTGGTAGTGTAAAGGGATGCAACCGACGGCGGTTCAGACGTCTTGAGGGTCGGCGGCGTCTTGGATGCAGGCAAAGCATTGGTCGGCTAAGGTTCCGGCTTGGGCGCAGATGCCGTATTTGTCGAGCTTGCTAAGGGCGTGGATGGGTGAGGTGAGAATGAAAAGTAGCCCTAGAAGGGTAAGGAATAGTTTCATGTAGAGTAATTTTACTACATGGGGAGGGAGGAAAACAGAAAAAACTAGAGTCCAGGAAGTTGGAGGACTTGAATGCCGAGGAAGTTTAAGATAACTACAGAGAAGATGATAAGGAATAGACCGGTGATGGCGGCGGTGATGAGTTCGCGGCCGACTTGGAGTTTTTGGGGATTGCTGGCCGCGGTGGAGATGGTGAAGGCGCCATATAAGATGAGGAGGAGGGCGATACCGCCAGCTATGGAGATACCGATGGTGAAGAGGTCGGCCAAGAGGCGGTTGTTGCTGTCAAAGGAGATGCAGCCGAGGGCGGTCCAGATTTGGTTGTTGGTTAGGCAGGTACGGCACTGATCGAAAAGTGGTCCGGCTTGACTGCAAAAAAGGTCAAAGTCACTTAAAGGAGTGGTGTTTCTGGGTTCATTTGGAGGTGGGGGCGAGGTGGGTTCGGGAGAGCCGTAGGGTGCGTTGGGGTCAAAATAAACTGAAACGAGGCAAATGGCACCTTCTGTGCCTAGAGCTCCACTGCCAGATTGTTCGACAAATAAGTTGAAGGTTTGGCCACTATATCCAATGTTGTATGTGCTCTCGAAGAATGACCAGGGAGAGGCTCCGTTTACTGTAAATGTGTGGCGATAGGTGTCCAGAAGACCGGTGTCTAATGCGAGTGTATAGCTTTGTTCAGGGGCAAGTTGTTCTGTTCGCACAGATGCTCCTACGGTGAAACCTGTATCGTTTCGAGTTACTTGAGCATTTATGGAACAAGAAGGTGAAGATACAGTTACATATTCAACGGAGGTGCAGATTTTTTCGTTATTTCTACCTAGTCCACCGGCTTGGTGCCAAAGTTCGATGTAATGTTGGCCGCCATTGTAAAAAATTGGATTGCCGTCGTTGTCTATGCTGACAATGAGGGTGGTTCTTCCATCTTCTAGATTGACGTTGATGTCTCGTCCAGAGATAGACGATCTTAAAAAGAAGGTGACTGAAGATGAAGAGTTGGCTGGTTGTCCGTTGAATGTGGCCCCAGTAACGGTGGCGACAACAGATCCACCAGGTTCAATGGAGGTGGGGGAAACTTGAAGGCAGGGGGTTTGGGCGTGGATGTGGTTGGGGATGATGAGAGCAACACAGAAGAGGAAAATGGTCTGTGCAAGCAAGGGTAGGAACAGCTTGAATCGGTGTGTAATTGCCATATGGTGGTTAGTTTATCATGCAAAATGGTATGCGTGC
>CAYNFZ010000131.1:0-2937 GCA_964396725.1 uncultured Pseudomonadales bacterium | reverse complement strand
TGGGTTGGAATTGGTAGAGGCGGGAGATGATAAGGCTCGAGTGGAACTGGCGGTGAGACAGTTGCCACCGGAGCGGGAAACGCCGGATGTGAATGATCTAGGGATAAATGAGTTACTGGGACGCGGGATAAGCACATATCGCGGATCGATTGCGGGACGAGTGCACAATGTGGCGCTGACGGCTTCGAGGCTGGATGGGGTGTTGATTCCACCTGGGGAGACGTTTTCGTTTAACAAGACGATTGGAGATGTGAGTCGAGCTACAGGATACAAAACCGCGTATATCATTAAAGACGGACGGACGATACTGGGTGATGGGGGTGGAGTATGTCAGGATAGTACGACTTTATTTAGGGCGATTTTGGATGCCGGTTTGCCGATAGTGGAGCGCAAAGCTCATGCTTACCGGGTGGGATACTATGAACAAAACAGTGAGCCAGGATTTGACGCGACGGTGTATGCGCCGAGTCCGGATTTGAAGTTTATGAATGACACACCGGCACATATTTTGATACAAGCTAAGGCGGATGTGGATAAGGTGACTTTGGTGATTGATTTGTATGGCACGAGCGATGGACGCAAAGCGTCGATCGTGAATTATCAGAAATGGGGAGCGGTGCCGGCGCCTCCCCCACTCTACCAAGATGATCCGACTTTGGCACCGGGAGAGGTGAGGCAAGTGGATTGGGCGTCGCCAGGTCTTAGAGTGAAGTTTGATTATGTGGTAGAGCGGGATGGGGAGACGGTGTTTGAGAAGACTTTTTATAGCAACTTCCGGCCGTGGCAGGCGGTGTATTTGCGGGGAGTGTGAGACTTAGATCAAAAATCAAATCTCAAAAATCAAAATGTGTGTAACAGGATGGGTTTATAATTGATGTATGAAGATATTGGCAATAGAGACGAGTTGTGATGAGACAGCAGCGGCAGTGGTGGAGAGTGACGGGAAGGGCTGGGTACAAGTTTTGGGTGAGGCAGTGGCCAGCAGTGAGGAAATGCATGTGAAGACGGGTGGAATTGTGCCGGAAGTAGCGGCCAGAGAACAACTAAAGTCGATTTTGCCGGTGGTGGTGGAAGCGACAGTGCAAGCAATTAATGCAAAGGAAGGAAAGGATTTAAGATTTAAGATTTATGAATCAAGAGTAGATGAAGAGTTGGTGAAACTGGTGAATGTTTGGGTGAAGAAGAATGTGGATGCGGTAGCGGTAACGGTGGGACCAGGGTTGATTGGGTCGCTTTTGATAGGAGTGGAGACGGCGAAAACTTTGGCGTATGCGTGGGAGAAGCCGTTGGTGCCGGTGAATCATTTGGTGGCGCATCTTTATGCCAATTTCATTGGCACTAATGCCAAATTACCCCGCAGAGCGCGGCCCAGGCAAATGCCAAATGACAAACGAAAGGTGCCGGAATTTCCCGCGATTGGATTAGTGGTGTCGGGAGGGCACACGGATTTGGTGTTGATGAAGGGTTTGGATGAGTTGGAGTGGATTGGGGGGACGCGGGATGATGCAGCAGGTGAGTGCTTGGATAAGTGTAGCCGTTTGCTGAAGTTAGGCTACCCTGGTGGCCCAGTGATCTCGGCTGAGGCCGAGAAATTCCAAATTACAAAATCCAAATTACAAATGAATACAGAAAGAGTGAAACTACCGCGGCCGCTATTAAATAGTGATGATTTTGATTTTTCGTTTTCGGGACTGAAGGTGGCAATGATGAGAGAAATGAAAAATGGGAAAAGAGAAATTAAAAAGGAGAGGGTGAGTGAGCTGGCGTGGGAGTTGCAGGAGGCGGTGGTGGAGGTGTTGGTGACTAAGTTGATGCGGGCGGTAGAAAAGTATAAGCCCAAGAGCGTGTTGCTGGCGGGAGGAGTGGGGAGCAATTCGCGGTTGAGGCGAGAATTGAATGACCAATTATCAAATACCCCCGCAAAGCTTCGCCGCGGGGCGGGCAAATTTCAAACAAAGTTGTTTTTGCCGGAGCGGAAGTATTGTACCGATAATGCGGTGATGGTGGGAGCGGCGGCGATTTTTGACTATTCCCCTACTCCCCCATTGGAAATTCATGCAGATCCGAGTTTGGAGATTGTGTCTAGACGGGTTTGATAGAATATGATTGACAATACAAAAAGCGAGACTGGGTAGATGTCCCCCAGTCGCTGGAGCGGAAGCAGAAACTAGAAATGGGAGTAGAGCTTCCCGGGTAAGCCCGTGATAGCAGGAATGAGAAGGCTACAAGAAGGTATACTAGAAACACTCGGCGCCTGTAGCTGGAAACTAGGTGGTACCACGCGACAGCGTCCTTTAGGGAGAGTCGGGTGGTTTTTTATTAGTTAGGAATGAAAGGAAAATATGGGCGGATTGTTGAATCCTGATGCAGTGGAGCAAATAGAAAGGCAGTTGACAGAAGGTACTGAGAGGCGAGGACCTCTGGTGGTTGACTCGACAAAGGGAAGAAGGAATAAAACGAGACGTGAACACACAATTGATCCTGGTCGCGATTTTTGGTCTATAAGAACAAATGGTCCTAGAGCGGATAAGACACGGCAGGGTGGGCAAAATACGACAGTAGAATCGCAAGCACCGAGACCAGGTTCTCCCGAGAGTGCGAAGATGGTGAGAGAGAGTGTGAATGATGTGGTGAGTACCATACCTAGAGAGATGAGAAGACGAGGTCGATAAATGGAAAAGCGGTATACACACCAAGATCACGAGGATGAGATCTACAAACTCTGGGAGGAGAGTGGTGGGTTTGGGCCGAGTAAGGATCCCAAGGCTGAGCCGTACTGCGTGATTATGCCGCCGCCAAATGCGAATGATCCGTTGCATGTGGGGCATGCTTGTTTCGTGACGATCGAGGATATTATGATTCGGGTGGCGCGAATGCAAGGAAAGGCGGCGCTGTGGTTGCCAGGAACGGATCATGCGGGGATCGAGACGCAGTATG
>CAYNFZ010000130.1:0-2942 GCA_964396725.1 uncultured Pseudomonadales bacterium | reverse complement strand
TTAGTTTCAGTCTTCTCTGTACTTACACTCACTTTTTTAACCGGTTTTTTGGCAGGCTCTTTCGTTTTTGCAGTTGCCACGGGTCCTCCAATTTAAATTTATATTGCCGCTATCTGTTTTAAGGAAAAATTAATCGATCCAAAACTTGGACCAACACCACTCTTACCTCAAATCGCCGCGTACTATCATTAGGGAAAAATCACTTAGGAAGGGTTTTACTAATTGCCTCCTATTTTACTATCTCCCCCATGTCTGTCAACTTTTTGCTTTCCTGACCACACCAACACCATCACACATAAACCCAATAAACCAAACCCCAACCACTCCAAATACTGTGGCCAAAACACCATCACCACCACCCGCTCGGCAGCCTCCCCTTCATCGGCGCTTACCTGCTTCACCACCTCCCCAAACCCACTCAGTTTGGCATTTGTAATTTGTAATTTGTCATTTCTTAGTATCCATCCATTCCCCCACCCATTCACCCGCACATGTTCCAGCTTCTCTCCAGCAAACCACGGCATCCATCGCGCCAGCCAACTACTGCCACTGACTTCATACCCCAACCACCCTTCGTCATAACCCTGACCCAGACTCACCACCCCCTCATCACCAGTAACCTCAGCCCGGTAATACCACGTCCCCACTTTTTCCACCTCACCCACTTCCAAATTCCCCACCAACCTAGTTACATCCCCATCTACTACCTTCACCCCAGCCAACCACTCAATAGGCACCGGATACACCGTCACCTTTACTATCTCATTCACCGCCTCTCCTGACCCAAAGGACCTTGTTTCTAAAATCAATTTATATCCCTCATCACTCAAGCTCGACCATGGCAACAAAGGCATCGTTTCTCTAAACGAACCTCTCAACAGCTCCTCCACATCATTCCTCTCGTTTGCCAAGTTGTTCACGTATATCTTCAATCCCTTACCAGTAACCACTTCTCCACTCATTGTCAGCAAATATCCCTGTTTATTCGAAAGTTCCTCTGCAATCACAAAATCACACCCAGCACCACCATTACTCACCTCATACTTCACTTTTCCCTCAACCACGCCTTTCTCCACCGTTCCTCTCTCTTGAATATCACAATTAGGCAGTTCCTCCCTACCTCGATCCTCCATTCTGATTTCATTCTCCCGTGTTCCCACTTCTACACTTACTTCTCCCCCCCCAGCCGACATCTCCACTTTCTGTTCCTTCAAAAAGTCGCCCCAAAAATTCTGCTCAAACAAATGCTCTCCCACCAACGGGTACCACACCACTTCCGGCGCTTTGTATTCAATCTCCCATCCTTTACCTTTCTCATCTGGCGGCCTAGCACTAATATCAATCCAATAATTAGTTCTCCCCTCAAGCACCATTTCCCGCTCTACCACGCCCCACATTTCACTCGGTTCAGTCGAATAAAATACCTCATCGTTCTCGCACACATAATCTCCCCCTTCTCGCACCACACAAAAATTCGGCCGGGATCGACCATTCGATTTGTACCGCAAACCAACCGTCACCAAAGCCTTATCTGCATCATAATTTCCCAGCTTCATCGACAAACATCCCGACGCATCCTCTGCATATATTTTCCGTACGTCACCCTGCTTCTCATCCCGCAAATCTCCTTCGGCATTAGACCGGGTCCAGCATTGCGACAACTCAGATGTCAAAAAGCTCTCGCTCAGTTCCTCTTCATTTCTCTGGCTTAAATTGTACACATCTACCTCCACCGGTTTCCCTACCTCCAGTCTCACGCCCCCCACCTTCACCATCTCACCCAACTCTACCCTCACTCTTCTGTCTCCTATGGCCACCAACAACTCCTCCATTTTCTCCGGCACCTCCACCACAAAATCCGGCAATTGGTACTCCAAAACCAACTCTTCTCCTTGCCATATTCTTATCGGCGCCTCCGTTTTCACCACCACCCTTCCGGTCTCATATTCCATCTCCATATCCAGCCACACTCCTTCACCACTTCTCATCCCAGGAATCACCACCACCTCCCCTTCCTTTCCCCGCCCCCCTGATACCCTTATTCGGGTGTCATTCTCAACCTCAAATAACCCTCCACCGTCCCCCAAGGACTCCTTCTCCAACCAGCTCATAGGGTATCTCACCTCAGGAATCTCAAAATTCGAGGACACATAATCACCAAGCTCAGCAAAAGCAACATCGTTTCTTAGATAATCTCCGCTCTCCGCCCACACCGCTTCATCTACCACTCCTACATTACCAACCGTATTTTTGCCCGCACCTGTTTTATACAAACTCAACTTTCCCTGTCCCCACTCCTTCTCCAACCCCAGACCTTCCAGCCACAACACCACATCCTCAATCTTCAGGCTCTTTTGTCCCTGATTCAAATCAACCACGCTCTCATCAACAAAAATCCATCTTATCTCGTACTTCCGCAGCAAGCCCCAAAACACTCGCTCATCCTGATCATAAACCGCTCTCGCCATCTGTTTGTAATATGTCTCGTTCTTATCACTCCACACATCAAATGCTCTATCCAGCACTGGATTTCCCACACCGTAAAACACAAAGCCAGAACCTGTATATCCCCAGTCATGAATATACCAACCATTAAACGAATGCACCGGAAACACCGCCACCCTACCTCGAATATTCTCTCCCTCAAGATATTTCATCAATTCCCCATATTCATCTGGCAACTCGACCTTGGACCTTTGATACAACAAATTACCTTCAAATAGCGGCTTTGATGCAACCAATACCATCCCCGCTGCAACTATCACCAACACCACGCTCATCCACTTCCCCCACTTTCCCCACACCTTTTCCAGAATCCGTCCCACCACTCCAACTCCAACGGCCACCAACAACGCCGCAAACATCACCCAACCTATGGAAAACTTGGTAAACGGAATTCGAAATGCTTGGTTTATCACCGGTATCTGATGCAACCAACCCAC
>CAYNFZ010000129.1:0-2989 GCA_964396725.1 uncultured Pseudomonadales bacterium | reverse complement strand
TAAATGAAACGTATTTTATTTAGCCTTTTGACTCTCGGTACCGTCGGCGTAGTCGCTCTCGCTGCCACTGGTGCTTTCTTTAGCGACACCGAAACTTCCACCGGCAATAGATTCGAAGCCGGCGCCATCGACCTCAAAGTCGACTATGAAGGCTACTACAACAAAAAAGTTGATGACAGTCCAAACGCTGGTTCTTGGGAGTTAACCGATTTAACCCAACAGCACACCTTCTTTGATTTCGCAGATCTCAAACCAGGAGATTTTGGTGAAGGGACAGTAAGTCTTCACGTAGACAACAATGAAGCTTACGCGTGTGTAAACATCATCCCAACTCTAAATGACGACATGACTTCTACCGAACCAGAATTGGAATCAGGTGATGATGAAAACACCGACAGTATCTTCGACGGTGAACTAGCTCAAAGTCTTCACTTCAAGATTTGGGCAGATAACGGAGATAACATCTGGCAGGAAAATGAACTAATTCTTACTGAAGGTGAAGGGCCTATCACTCCAAGAAGTTGGATGCTAGCTGGCCCAGGAGGCAACGTCTTTGGTGGTGCAGGCGCATTAGTTGGAGGTCAACCTTACTATCTCGGTATTTCATGGGATTTACCTTATGAAGTGGGTAATGAAGCCCAAACCGACAAGTACATGGCCGATATTTCCTTCTACGTCGAGCAAGCCCGCAATAACGACAATTTCGCATGTCCGGTCTACGAGGGATTCCCCGAAGATGAAACCCACACTCTTCGTTTAGAAAACGAGATAATAAATCCCGATGGTCCATGGACTATCATCAATGATGATAGGTATGCCGTACTTTCATGGGATGGCGATGGCAATATCTTTGACTATGATCTGGAGGCATTCGATTTAAAGCCAAGCACTGAATACTACCTCATCTACTACGCCGATGGCTGGCCAGGAGACAATCCAGGTGCTTTTATCGGCTCTCATATTACCGATGGAAGTGGACATTTCAACGATACTAGTAACACTGTTGACCTAGACTTGGATCTACCTGATCTAGCAGACGGCAACTACGCTATTGGTGCCAAAATCTGGTTAGTACCGGCAAGTGACTACAACAACGGCACTCCATCTACTGGTCCGATGACAGCTTGGAATCCAGACAACTATCTGTTCGAAGGTAACGTCTACATTCACTACGACGATACCGACAATTAACACTTCTACCATCCTCGCCTCATCGGCGAGGAGGGTAGCCCACTTGCGGTAACCGCCTCACGAACCCCCTGCCCAGCTTCATGACCGGTTGCCCCAAGTAGACTGCCCGGAGGCTCCGGCTTCCGCTCAGTGACAGAGTAGCTGCCAGCTCCACTAGGAGTTTACCCCTCGAAGCTTTAGCGTAGTGGGGCCTGCCCCTGCTTTGTCTTCTCCATCCTACCCACATCTATTCGATATCACTCGATTAACCATGCGCACCCATTTGAGTTCATTCGCATAAAAAACTCGCCATTTCATGAAACATCTCACCAAATCCTTGCTTACCCTAATCACTATCCCGATCCTCGGGATAGGTTTACTTTTCCTGGCCGGATACTTCGGCATCATCGACTTTTACCAACCCTTCGTGGTTCTCTCCGGCTCCATGCAACCGGCCATCCCCACCGGTTCGGTGGTCTTAGTCTTACCCAAAACCTTCGGTTACAGCACCGGCGACATCATCACTTTCCACCACGGCCGCGACTCCGTCACCACCCACCGTCTCATCGGCTACGACCAAAAAGACGGCCAACTCCTTTATCGCACTAGAGGTGACGCCAACTCCGACCCCGACACCTTCACCACCAATCCAGACGACGTCATCGGCCGCGTCATCGGCCACATTCCCTACATCGGTTATGCCGCCGGCGTAGCCCAAAAACCCCAGGGCTTTATTTTCCTGGTCATCGTCCCCGCTACCGTCATCGTCTACGAAGAACTCAAAAACCTCCGCCGCGAACTCACCGCCCAAATCACTTCCACTTGGCGCAAACTCCGCTCAAAAAATTCTCCCTCCACCCCACCTGAACCTCTGCCAGCAGCCCAGCCACAATTAGCTCCAGCCCCAATTCCAGCCGCCCCAGCCCCCAAAACCTTCTCCTTCAATCCCGCCATCACTCTTCCCATCGTCGGCGCTGTCTTGGTCATTACCGGCCTCACCGCCTCGTTCTTCTCCGACTCCGAGGCCAGCCTCGGCAACATCCTCGGCGCCGCCAACAACTTCGATCCCGATCAAGAAAATGGAGCCTCTACCCAATCCCTCCAACTTCCCCAGCTTTTTGCTCCCATCACTCTACCAACGTACCTGGCCACTCCCTCCGCCACCCCTACAGCCACCAATTCCGCCACCCCAGCACCTTAAAAGCAAAAGCAAACTTACACCACCACCACTTTCTTCTTCACTTCATCCATGTCATCTTCCAAGGTAGTTATTCTCTCCTCATGATCCGACGATCTCCCCACCAGAATATCTTGACTCTCTCGGATCGCTTTCAACTCCCCCATCATCTCATCCGTAGTTTTGTAAAACTCCTCCTTTGTCGGCAAATAATCAATCTTATCAACCTTTTCTTTCAATTCCTCAAATTCCTCTCTAGTCGCGAAGAAAGTTTTCAGCAACTTAATATCTTCCATGGTCAACCAGGATTTTGCTTTTGCCATAACTCGATTAAACCAAAAACCGGCAGCATCAACAACCTACATAACCATAAATCAATCATAATTATTTATTCGAATTTAGTCATTATTTGAAACATACAATTTAGAAATTCGATATTCGCTATTATTTGGAACTTCGATATTAGATATTAGGATTTAATTTGGTCAATTAGAGCAATTAGATCAATTTAGTTCTCACCCCAGCACCTTTAAAAGCAAAAGCAAACTTACACCACCACCACTTTCTTCTTCACCTCATCCATGTCGTCTTCCAAGGTAGTTATTCTCTCCTCATGATCCGACGATCTCCCCACCAGAATAT
>CAYNFZ010000128.1:0-3064 GCA_964396725.1 uncultured Pseudomonadales bacterium | reverse complement strand
ATGAAGGGGATCATGAAGTAGTAGTAGATGGGTCCAAGATAGAAACCGCCAACTGAAGCGGTGGGGCCAAGAAGAGTAAGTTTGCCGTCGTAGAGAATGTGTTTGACGACGAGGGCGTCACGACCTTCATCCCCTAAGAACACGACAAATTCGCGAATTTTGTAGAGACGGAGAAAAGCAGCGAGGAGGACAATTAGCGAAAAGACGAGGACTTCGACGCGATGGCGGAGAAGGAAGTGTCTGATTTTTTTAGTGGAGAGTTTTTTGTGTTTCATAGGCAGTAATAATTTGTTCTACGACAGCAACCAGGCCGGCGGTGTCAGAATACCAGTAGACTTGGTCGGCTAAATATTGACCCGATCGGGAAAGTGCAGATCCGTCCTGGATGAGTGCGTGAATGGGGACATCAAGGGCTTTAGCCATACCGACTTCGGTGCCGACGCCGAATCTTTTGCCGGTGATGTCGGCGATAAGGATAACGTTTGACTGGTGATCTCTAAGAAATTGTAATGAATCCATGGGTTGATCGGAAGTTTCGTGGGGGAGCACGAGATGGTGACGCTTGCCGATGGCAGAAGCGCGGAGCTTGGAATAAACATCTTGTTTATATTGGTCGGTGTTGGGGTGAGAAAACAAAATGGAGAGTCTTTCAACCATGTTCAATCTGGGAAACGAATTAATGCTTTTTCTTGCGCCAGATGACTTTGGAGTACATGGTGTAGTTCCAGATGAGACCGAGGCCGATACCAAGGACGTAAGCACTCCAAGTGAAGAGGTCGGTATCGGAGATAAGTTTGGTGATGACGGTGATGGTGATCCACTGGATGATGGGGGAGCCAAAGGAGAGAACGTTGAAGCTGACGAATTTGGGGATGATGACAAGGAGTGACATTTGGAGACGCCGCTCTTTGAAGGTCCAGAAGTTATTGAGGATAAAATTACTGATGATAGCAAATTCGGCACCGATGACAGTGGAGAGGTTGGGAGCATAGCCCAAGGATTTCCAGAAGAAGGAAAAGACGACGGTTTGGATGATGAAGCCCAGGGTACCGACAACGAGGAAACGGAGGAAGGGTGGAGGATTGGTGATGTCGGAGATGATGAGGTATTTGAGTAAATTGATGATGTACTCGGAGCCGATTTTGGATTCGCCGTGAATTCGCTCGCGGAATTGGATGGGGGCTTCGGTGATTTTGGCGTTGGATAGATAAGCGTGGTGCAGGAAAGCAACTTGGAAAGTGTAGCCTTTGTAATGGGCGATTTGGGAGCGGATTTTTTTGTAGAGTGGAGTGCGGATGGCGCGATAACCAGTGGTCCAGTCATGGTGGCCGAAGTTAAAAAGCATAGTACGGACGATTAAGTTGCCGAGAGTGGAGAAGGCTTTGCGGTGAGGACCCCAGTTGTGGGGAATTGAACCGCCTTTGATATAGCGGCTGCCGATAACTAAATCGTGACCTTGGTCGATTTTTTTGATGAAACTGGGGAGGAGTTGGGGATCGTGTTGAAAGTCGGCGTCCATCTCGAACATAACTTCTGCGTCGAGATTCTCAGAAGCGTACTTCATACCGCGAAGGTAGGCTTTGCCTAAACCCTCTTTTTGGCCGGAAATGAGATGAAGGTTTTTTTGTTTTTTTTGTTGGGTTTTGACCAGATCACCAGTGCCATCGGGAGAGTTGTCATCAACGACCAGAATAGAGAAATAGTGTTTGGGAATCTTGGTAAAAACCTGTTGGAGTTCTTGGATGAGTGGAATAATGTTGTCTTTTTCGTTGTAGGTGGGCAGGATGATGGTAACTTTCATAGTAATCTAATGGCTCGAATGGAACCGAGTCGAGCTCGAATTGGGGGAATGAATGGTGATGATATAGTGAATTGTAATGCGGATGGCGCAATTGAACAATCGCTAGTGTGAATTTTTTTCGGATTCAAGGTCGGCATCGACCATGATTTCGACTAGTTGTTTGAAAGTGACTTTGGGTTGCCAGTGGAGTTGCCTTTTGGCTTTGGCAGGATCGGCGACGAGGAGATCGACTTCGGCCGGGCGCATGTCGACTTTGGTTTTGGCTTGAACGTAATCTTGCCAGTTGTCGATGCCGATGATTTTGAAGGCTTCTGTGGCAAATTCCTCGACGGAGTGGGTTTCGCCGGTGCCGATGACGTAGTCTTGGGGTTTGTCTTGTTGGAGCATAAGCCACATGGCCTCGACGTAATTGGGAGCGTAGCCCCAGTCGCGTTTGGAGAAGAGATTGCCGAGCTTGAGATTTTTTTGTTTGCCGAGTTTGATACGGGCGACGGAGTGGGAGATTTTGCGGGTAACGAATTCGAGTCCGCGACGAGGGGATTCGTGGTTAAAGAGGATGCCAGAAACGGCGAAGAGGTTGTAGGATTCGCGGTAGTTAACGGTGATCCAGTGGCCGTAGGTTTTGGCGACTCCGTAGGGTGAGCGAGGGTAGAAAGGGGTGTCTTCGTTTTGGGGAGTTTGGCGGACTTTGCCAAACATTTCGGAGCTACTGGCTTGGTAGAATTTGGCATCTGGTTTGACCAAGCGAATGGCTTCGAGAATGCGGGTGACACCCAGGGCGGTGAATTCGCCGGTTAAGACTGGTTGATTCCAAGAAGTGGGAACGAAGGATTGGGCTCCTAAGTTGTAGATTTCGTCGGGCATGGTTTCGCGGACGGCCATGGTGAGGGAGTGTTGATCGAGCAAGTCACCGGGAACAAGGGTGATGTCATCGACGATATCTTTGATGCGATCATAGTTGGGGGTGCTGGTACGGCGAGTGACGCCGAAAACTTGGTAGTTTTTTTTGAGAAGGAATTCTGCTAAGTAGGAACCGTCTTGGCCAGTGATGCCGGTGATGAGAGCTTTTTTTGCCATATATCTCCTTTGAGGCAGGATGATTATTTCGATTTGGATGGTGTTAGTAATTGTAGGTCGTGGTCGACCATTTTGATAATCATGTCTTGGAAACTAGTCTGGGGCTGCCAGCCTAATATTTTCTTGGCTTTGGTGGCGTTTCCTTGAGGGGCGGTGATTTTTTCTTTACGAACAAAGCGAGGATCG
>CAYNFZ010000127.1:0-3123 GCA_964396725.1 uncultured Pseudomonadales bacterium | reverse complement strand
CGTTAGATCCCACAAACCCCAACACCTGTCCTTTTTTAATCTCAAACGACACCCGATCCAGGGCTTTAAATTTCGGCTTATCAAACGACTTCCCCGTAAACAAAGCATCCAGCCACTCCACCAAACTAGGCTGGTATCTTTTTCCTCGATAAAACTTCTTTGTTACTTGAGAAAATTGGACTGCCACTTTCAATCTCATATCACATCCGCCAAGTATCTCTCAACTCGTTTAAATACATGAAAAGCACCCATAAATATCACCACCGCAAATCCAGCCGATATCAACAAATACATCATATTCGGTACTTCCTGATAAACCAATATCGACCGGTACCCTTCTATCACTCCAGTAACTGGGTTCAAAAAAAGCAAAGTTTTAAATGGCTCCGCAATGTTTCTTACCGAATATACTACCGGCGACGCATACATCAGCAGTTGCACCAAAAAAGGAAACGCAAACTCCAGATCCCGAAAAATAATCGTCACCGCCGACGTCACCAAGGCCAAAGATATTCCTAGAATCATTTGCACTAAGAGAACCAAAGGCAACAACACCACCTGCCACCCGATCTCGATCCGATATAGAAAAAGCAACACCACCGTCACCGTGCTAGCTATCAAAAAATCCATCATCGCCGATACTGCCGTGGCGATTGGGATTACCTCTCGCGGGAAATATATTTTCTTAATCAACGTCCCATTTGCTATCAGCGAAGTCGACCCCGCCGTAATCGTTCGTGCCACAAATGTCCACGCCGCCAACGCCACATACGAAAACACCGGATACGGCGCCCCTCCCGTAGACACTCCTAAAAACTTGGAAAATATCACCGTAAACACCAGAGTCATAAACAAAGGCTGAATTATCGCCCAGGCAATCCCCAGCTTGGCTTGCCTGTATCTTGACTTCAACTCCCGGGTCACAAACGTCACCACCAGGTACTTATACTTCCAAAACTCAACCGTACTATTTTTCAGCGAATAATCCATGTTTTTAACTTTCTAATCAAATATTGCCTCATATACCTTTTTCACACTCTCTTCCCAATCTTCCCGATGAGTATGGCACACCACCTGTGGCGAGATTGGTCTATCATACGGCGCGTTAAACCCCGTTAAGTTCTCGATCTCTCCATTGATCGCCTTTTTATACAACCCTTTCACATCTCGCGCTAATCGTACCGTTTTAGATGCATTCACAAACACCTCTACGTATCTTTTCCTTCCGATCAACTCCCTAATCTCTGCTCGAATATCTGCCGACGGCGATATAAACGCCGCAATTACTAATATTCCATGATCGGCAAACATTTTTGCCAAATGCCCCATCCGCCTAATGTGTAAAGCCCGATCTTCAGGTGAAAATCCCAAACCCTCCGCAATCGGCGTCCCCCGCATCACATCCCCATCCAAAAGTTGCATCTTCAAAAATGGATGTGTCTCTTTAATCTTCTCATACAACGCCTTTGCAATCGTCGTCTTCCCGGCTGATGGACAACCAGTTAACCACACCACCATCCCTTTTTCGATAATTTGCGCCGTTACCGGTTTCAGCATCCCTACCTCTCTCTCACTCGCTACTTGTTTCGCCCAGTCAACCTTTCCGTTCCCGATCCCTTTTCGAATCTTAGTTGCCGAAATCTTCGTCACCGCCTCTTCCACCTCTACTTTTTCCAGCTTATACCCCACTCCTCGTCCCCAATACACTCCCTCCACGTCAGGAATAATCATAATTGTTCCCACTACATGATTCTCCCTCATCCATTCTTTTATCATCTCTGCTCGCGTCTGAGGAGAATAAGCATCATAATTCGTCGATCTCACTAATATCAACACCGGTAAGTCCGGATTCTGTTTTCTCTTGGTATCAATCAACGTCGTGTGCCCCTTGTGAAACGGTGTCCATCGTCCCACAAAGGTCATGTGCGGCCGATCCAGCGACGCATTACTATAATAGATCATCACTTCCTTAACTATTTTTGCATCGTATTTCTATACCACTCAATCGTTCGAGCCAAACCCTCCTCAAACCCCACCTCCACTTTAAATCCAAACTCTTTCCATGCTCGAGAGACATCCAACTTGCGTCTCGGTTGTCCATCGGGCTTACTTGAATCCCACACAACCTTACCTTCATACCCCATTATTTCCCCAATCATTTCCGCCAACCCCTGAATCGAAATTTCCTCACTCGACCCCAAATTAACCGGTCCTGCCCTATCATATTTTTCCGTCGCTAGCAAAATTCCCCGTACTGCATCTTCCACATACAAAAATTCTCGCGTCGCCTTACCCGTTCCCCATACTACCACCTCTTTCTTCCCTCCTCTAATAACATCCTCAAACTTCTTTATTAAAGCCGGAATCACATGCGAAGAATCAGGGTTAAAATTATCCCCCGGCCCATACATATTCGCCGGTAACAAGTAAATTGCATCAAATCCATACTGCGCTCGGTATGCTTGTCCCTGCACCAACATCATTTTCTTTGCCAACCCGTACGGCGCATTCGTCTCCTCCGGATACCCGTTCCACAAATCCTTTTCAGCAAACGGCACCGGCGTAAATTTGGGATACGCACACACCGTTCCTACCGTTACAAACTTATCCACTCCATTTTTCCGCGCTTCTTCCATCAAATTCACCCCCATCACCATATTGTCATAAAACATTTCCCCCGGAATTTCCCGATTCAATCCAATTCCCCCAACTTTAGCTGCCAAATGAATTACCACATCCACACCCCTAGTCACTCGCTCACACACCTGGCTTTCCCGTAAATCCGCTTCCTCATGACTTGGAGCCACTATCTGTTTTGGCGCCCTTTTCTTCAGTTTCACCATCAGATGTCGTCCTACAAATCCCGCCGCTCCTGTAACCAATATCGTTTTTTCCTTCCAATACCCGCCACTCTCTTTTTCATTCTCTCTGTTTTTTTTCGCCATTTTTCCTTTCTTCACCTATCTCAAGTTTACCCCAATTTTACTAACCCAGGACCTCAGTATATACTTTCTCCACAACCACCATGACAATCAACCGTTCCGATTTTGCCCTAGTCTCCCTCCCCTTTATCCTCACTTCAATTCTACTTGTGGTAGGATACCAAATTCTGGTTCATTCTAC
>CAYNFZ010000126.1:0-3210 GCA_964396725.1 uncultured Pseudomonadales bacterium | reverse complement strand
CCCTGGTAGCCGCCGCCGTTGCCCAGGATCGCGTAGCCGGCCAATTTCTTGTCGGCGCCGTAGATCTCGAAATACTCCATCTTTTCTTTCTGCTTCGGGGAAACGTCGCTCGCCGAGGCAAAGATTTTCAGTGACGGTGAAAAAGTGAAAGTCGCGGGTTTTGGAGGCGGGTCTGGCTCCAGATAAGGATAGAATAATTTTGTCGGAGTAATAATATGAGGCAAAACTCATGATACCGGAGAGGATGAGAGCACCAGAGACAAAAGCAGGGCCGGTATCGAGGATATAGGCAAAGATCCAAGCCGCAAAGACGACGAAAGCGATGAAACTAGCAATGATGATGAGACTTTTTCTTTTGTTGGCATCGACTTGTTCGTAGAGATTTTGCATATTTTAATAATACTAATAGTAATTGGTTGAGAGTAGTTGCAGTTAGATTATCATGAATGCTAGCAGTCTGTCAATCTGTTTGCTAATGATGTGGGTTGATCGGGTGGAGGTAGATCTCTAGAATGGAAAGGATGAAAAAACGGCAACGAAAGATTTGGGCCGGAGTGGTGGTGGGGGTGAGTTTTGGAGTTTCGTTGGTGGCGATTGGTTGGGTAAAAAGTCATTTGTTGGTGGTGCAGTATGAATTGGAAATGTATCCATTGTTGGCTCCGTTATTAAGTATAGGGTTGTATGCCCTGTTGTCGATGACACCGATACCTACGGATCCGTTGTCTTTGGTAAATGGGGCGGTATTTGGACCAGTGGAAGGAACGTTGGTGAGCTGGATGGGAAACAATGTGGCGGCGTCGATTGAGTATATACTGGGGGTGGAGATGGCGGAATTGCTGGATTTGGAGGAAAGAAAAAAGAGACTACCACGATGGGTAAAAAAATTAAACTTGGAATCGCCAAGCTTTTTGATTGTGGGAAGGTTTATACCCTCGTTTGGGGGTAAAATCGTAGGATTGGTGGCGGGGATGCTACGAGTACCACTGTTACGGTATGTCTGGACGGCGGCAACGGCGAATTTGATTGGAGCGGTGTTTTATGCGATGGGAGGGTATAAATTGATGAAATTATTTTAAGATAAATAATGAGTGTAAATCGTTTGATCGAGTTGGATCCGTGGCTGAACCCGTACCGGGATGATTTGATGCGACGGTTAGAGAGACATGAGCGAGTAAAAACACAAATCTCGAGATCGTTTGGCTCGGTAATGGCCTTTGCGCGGGGAGATAAATACTTTGGTTTTAATCGAGGAGAGAATGAAGGCAAGAAAGGAGTGTGGTACAGAGAGTGGGCGCCGGGAGCGTTATCGCTTTCCTTGGTGGGAGACTTTAATGATTGGTGTCGATTCCGGCACCCGATGTCTCGGGATGAATTTGGAGTGTGGCGGGTGTTTGTGGATGATGAGGAAGCGGGAAAGAGATTGGTTCATGGATCGAAAGTGAAAGTGTTTGTAGCAGGGAAGAAACATCAGGTGGATAAAATCTCAGCCTATGCTAAGAGAGTGGTGCCGGAGGGAGGCGGGCACGTGGGAGTTTTTTGGGATCCGCCGAGGAAATATAAATTTAAAAACAAGCGGCCGAAGCGGCCGGTGAGTTTGAGGATTTATGAAGCGCACGTGGGGATGGCGCAGGAGAAGGACGGGATTGGAAGTTTTAGCGAGTTTGGAGAGAAGATTTTGCCTCGAATCAAGAAAGCGGGATATAACGCGATTCAATTGATGGCGATAGCGCAGCATCCTTATTATGGCAGCTTTGGGTATCAAGTGAGTCATTTTTTTGCGGTGAGTCACTTTTTTGGTGAGGAAGAGGAATTGAAAATGTTGATCGATGAGGCGCATGAACTGGGAATAATAGTGCTAATGGATTTGGTCCATAGCCACACAGTGCGGAATGTGGAAGACGGGTTGAATGAGTTTGACGGGACCAAGCACCAATATTTTCATGAGGGAGAGCGGGGGTATCACCCGGATTGGGACACGAGGCTGTTTGATTATGGGCAAACCGAAGTGTTGCGGTATCTTCTGAGTAATGTGCGGTATTGGATGGAGGAGTTTTATTTTGATGGCTTTAGGTTCGATGGGGTGACGAGCATGATGTATTGGGATCGAGGACGGTTACATGCATTTGATCATTATGACCGGTACTTTAAAGAAGAAAGCATAGATGCTGACGCGCTGGTGTATTTGCAGATGGCTAATGAGTTGATTCATGAAATTAATCCGGAGGCGGTGACGATTGCAGAAGATGTGTCGGGGATGCCGGGGATTGCCAGACCAGTAGGAGAAGGAGGACTTGGTTTTGATTTCCGGCTGGCAATGGGAATTCCTGATTTCTGGATAAAATATTTGCGCGATAAGAGGGACGATGAGTGGAGTATGAAAGAATTGTATGCAAACTTGCGTAATCGGCGCTATGGAGAAGACCATATTGGTTACGCTGAATCACACGATCAGGCATTAGTGGGAGACAAAACGATTGCTTTTTGGTTGATGGATAGTGAAATGTACTGGAATATGGCAATAGATCGAGAAAGCTTGGTGATAGATCGAGGAGTAGCTTTACATAAAATGATTCGGTTGGTGACGATGAGTTTGGGGGGGGAAGGGTGGCTCAATTTTATGGGAAATGAGTTTGGTCATCCAGAGTGGGTTGATTTTCCCAGGGAGGGAAATAATTTTTCTTACTGGTATGCCCGAAGACAGTGGTCGTTGGTGGATAATGAGAGATTGCGTTACCGACAGCTGGCGGAGTTTGATCGAGCGATGTGCGAGCTGGAGGAGAAAAGGAACTGGTTGGCGCAAAAAGAGATCGAGCCACTGATATTGAACGATAGCAAGAAATTGTTGGCTTACCGGCGCGGTGAGTTGGTGGTGGTGGGTAATTTTGATCCAAGCCGATCGGACGAGGGTTTGGCGGTGGCTGTACCTGGAGGCAGGCGGGCGCGAGTAGTGTTGTCGAGTGATGAAGAAAAATACGGAGGGTTTGGGAGAGTAAAGGAAGGGCAGAGTTATCCGGTGAAGAAGCTTTCGGCGTTGGGTGGGAAGGCGGGAGTGATGATTTATTTACCTTGTAGAACGCTGCAGGTACTGGCGATGGAGGATTAGTTAGTGGAATCGAGTGGCGGGGAAGGAAGAAGGTTGTCGGTGGTGAGAGTGAAGGATTGGGTATGGTCGTGGAGGGAAACTTGGTAGGTACCGGCAGGAAGGTTGGT
>CAYNFZ010000125.1:0-3308 GCA_964396725.1 uncultured Pseudomonadales bacterium | reverse complement strand
CTCACCCTCGTCAACCAAACTCTACATCAACAAACGACACCAAGACTACCAGCTTCCTTCCATCTCCACTCACCCTTATAATCCTCCTCTATGTCCACAGAACACCCCCACTTCATCATCGAATCACCAAATGTAGAATTAGCTTCCGATCCCCACGCTCTCCGCGAATCACCCGTACCATCCACTGACAATCTCACCCCAGATTCAAAACAATCGTCCATCGACCCCAACGCCCTACAGGAAGCTTCCCACCACCAACCACGCCGGCTCCAATCCGACAATCCTCCAGTTCCTGCTTATGGCCAAGCTGTCAATATACTCCTCGCCAAGCTATACACACCCCAACAGCTCGAGGCTATATCTGCACTCCGCGCCCTCAAACGTTACTCTCCCGCCAACTCAAAATATAATGCATCCCCAAACCCACAGCCCGTCCCCACTCAAGGCATCCTCGACATCCAATCCAAAGACCATTAGAATTTGTAGTATTTTTTGGAACTTAGATATTAGAATTTAGGATTTATTTGATACTTGATGCTTGGTAATTAGTTATTAAGTGCAACAAACAGTCTGCTGCACTTCTCTCCGTTGCCAAATCCCTCTGGTCCTGATAAAATTCCCTGATGCAAAAAACCACTAGTTCCCTCAAAGGGAAAATTCGGTTATTGGCTTTTCTCTCCGAATCCAAAAGAGAACTCACCAAAGTCACCTGGCCAACCCGCCAACAAATCATTCGTCTTTCCACCATCGTTGTTGTCGCCTCGGTTGCCGTCGCCATCTACCTCGGCGTCCTCGATTACCTCTTCACCGCCCTACTCGGTTTTATACTCAAACGTTAACGGAGCAATTATGGCTACCAAAAAATCCAAATCTACCCCCAACGCCCCCAAGAAAACCACTAAAAAAACCATCAAGAAAAAAACTAAAAAAACCAAGAAGCCCGAAAACCCCAATCATCTCATCTTGATCAACAGAGACGACCCCAACAGCCACTGGTACGTCATCCACACCTACTCAGGCCACGAAAGCAAAATCGCCCACACCCTAGTTCAACGTATCAAAACCATGAAAGTCGAAGACAAAATCTTCGAAATCCTCGTTCCCACCCAAGATAAAATCCATATCAAATCCGGCCAAAAAACCACCGTCAAAGAACAAATCTTCCCTGGTTACATGATGATCAAAATGATCCTCGACGACCAATCTTGGCTCACCGTCCGTACCACTCCTGGTGTCACCAGCTTCGTCGGCACCGGCAACAAACCCACTCCCCTAGCCACCCAAGAAGTTCAATCCATCCAAAAATTCATCACCCAAGCCGCCCCCAAATTCAAGAGCAGCTTCACCGTCGGCGAAGCCGTCCGCATCACCGACGGTCCCTTCTCCGACTTTCTAGGCCAAATCGACGACATCGATGAATCCCGCGGCAAAGTCAAGGTCTTGGTCTCCATCTTCGGCCGCGAAACTCCTGTAGAACTTGATTTTCTTCAAATCGCCAAGGCCTAATTCAATCCTGAGCTTGCTTGCACTGAGTTCATCGAAGTGTCGAAGGGCCAAAGCCTAAACCCAAGTCCTAAGTCGACCAATCTTCATGACTTGTTGCTACTTAAAAAAAGGCCAAGCTCCCCAGATGCTTGGCCCCAAAGCCACCCCTATCAAACGTAGATTTATCTCTTCAACCTTCAACTGGCAATGAAATGCTATGGTTAATCCAGATGATCGGTAACAACATGCCAATCAAGATCACCCCTATCTCCCACAACCACACCACGGCCCCTGTCTGCAGCAAGTCCAGCATATACACTGCCCCAATTCCCGCCACCAGACCCCCGATGATATACAGTTGTGCTGCCAGCACCGGTCGCATACTGACCATACAAGCTACCAGTAACCAGACTATACTCACGACCGAAACCGCTGTCAGTAACCACCATTCTCCCAGAGACATTCCCCCGATTGTGGCAACCACCACCACCGCTCCTAGATACCACTGAAAAACTCCCGGAATCGAAAGCCACACCTTCCACACAAATTGCGGCCCTACCTGTAGACATTTCATCACCCGTCTCCTTAATTGCGAATGTCATTTCACCAAACATTTTTTACAGGCTATAAGCACCTCCCACCATCCTTGGCGATATCGTCTTGTCATTCCGCTACAGGCAGCTATCATTTAGCGCTGAGCGCAATCTAGTCGATAAGATATTTCCGTACCTACGTTTATTGATCCAGAAGTTAGATCTGCATCTGTTAACGTGCCTCGCCAGTATATTTTTTCGCCCTACGCCCGTCAATCCCACCCCCACCCACTCTTCATTCCACCACAGATCACCCCCCACTCGCACCCACTCAAGCTACTATCAGGTCCCACCGTAGTGGCTTCTTTTTTCGCATCTCTCCCCCATCCGGGATCATTTTTGAGTCACGTTCCCGCAACCGAAAATCATTCTCAACTCAACTCTCCAGCAATAAGCTCTCCGCCATTAGCTTCTCGATACACACCCACTCCCCATTGTTTGCCCACCCTCACCCTGTAGAATTTCTACAATTTAGCGCTGAGCCAGAAGCTCGTGTTTCTGCCAGCAGTTAACAATTCCGCCTGGGTGTAAATCGGTACCGAGCCTCTCCTCAACCAGTCCCTCAAGTTTTCCCGGAGGCAACCATGCCTGTCAACTGCCCCTACTGTGGACACTCCAGCACACGCTGCATCTACCACCCCGTCCGACCGGAAGGTACCTACAACTTCATCCTCTACTGCAAGCGCTGCAACCACTCCTTCTCCAAGTGTTCCATCGCTTCCGGACATCCGCCCATCGCCATCTGCCCTCACTGCAACCAGCCTCACACCCAACACCGTCAAATCGAGTTCCACCAGAAAAAGGAACAAGTCGCCTAATGACTACCGATTTCACACCCACCACCAGGCCATGCGTACAACCTACCCACCCCACCCCGCATGGCCTTTCTTTATCCCCATTCCAGATTCTCGATTCCGGATTCTTGACACTAGATTCTGCCCTCTCTTGCTTACTCCCCTTTGAAACTTCAATATTCGAATTTGTTTGGAACTTAGACATTCGGCATTAGAATTTATTTAGTTCAATTAGGTCAATTCTCAAATCTATATTTTTTGTCATTATTCATTGTTCCCTGTTTTCTGCTCATTATTTGGAATTTAGAATTTGTTTGATGATTGGTGCTTGATGATTGATCATTCTTTAGGTCAATTAGAAATTAGATCAATTCCCTACCTCCACCTCTATCTCTATCTCTCCTCTCTTTACTCCCCCACCCATCTCTGGTACAAT
>CAYNFZ010000124.1:0-3363 GCA_964396725.1 uncultured Pseudomonadales bacterium | reverse complement strand
AACATAATCAATGACGAATGAATCGCTTGACTGCGAGCCAGCTGCCTAGAGTACCAATGAGAGTGCCGGATAGGGTGGAGGTGATAAAGATAGCAAAAACGACGGCGGGTGAGTTGGGCAATAAGGGAACTTCGCCTGAGAATTCAAGAATGATAGGGGTGGAATACAAGAGAATGGTGACGGCGATGAAGTTGGCTAGAAGGCTGGAGAAAAAACCATAGAGGGCGCCTTCGAGGAGGTAGGGGCCTTGGATATACCAGCCGCTGGCACCGATGAGCTGAAGAACTTGGATCTCGTAGTGTTTGCCGGCGATTTTCATACCAACGACGATGCCAATAATGAGAATGGAAGTGATGGTGAGGATAGAAATGAAACCGATTCCAGCATAACGAATGCCCAGTAGCCACTTGTTTAAGATGTCGACGACATCGGAACGGAGGACGACTTCGTCGACCTGGGGAACTTGTTCGACTTCTTGAGCGACGAGTTTGAGTGAGTCAAGATCGGTAGTGGAGATTTCAAGGCTAGCGGGGAGGATGTCGGCGGTGACTAGTTCGAGCAAAATAGGGTCGTTTTTGTTGAGTTCTTGATAGATGTTGAGGGCTTGTTCTTGAGGAATATAAATGACTTCGGTGATGTAAGTGGCAGAGGTAAGTTGGTTTTTTAAAGCCAAGATATCGGTTTCGGTAGCGTCATTATTGAAGAAGATCAGAACTTGAGGTCTGGTTTCAAAGTACTCAAGGG
The DNA here is from genome assembly GCA_964396725.1 of uncultured Pseudomonadales bacterium. Classification (GTDB taxonomy): domain Bacteria; phylum Patescibacteriota; class Microgenomatia; order UBA1400; family CAYNFZ01; genus CAYNFZ01. The sequence continues at coordinate 2,619 of CAYNFZ010000124.1, read as the reverse complement.
CTTGATAGATGGAGACGGAGGCAAAGCTGACGATGATGGTGATAAAGAAAGTAATGGTGAGAACGAGGATGGCGGCGATGGCTTGGTATGGAGTACGACGGATGTTGGTGAAGGCTTTGCGAAGAGATTTCATTTGGTTTTCTTTTTGGATGATTTTTTAGTAGATGAGGATTCGGGGTGGACGTCTTTGATTAGTTTTCCTTCATGGAGATGAATTTGGCGGTAACCGAAATGGTTGGCTAAGTTTTGATCGTGGGTAGCCATGATGACCGTGGTGCCTTCTTGATTGATGTGGCGGAGAAGTGAGACTATTTGTTCGGCGGTATCGATATCGAGATTCCCAGTGGGTTCATCGGCAAAGAGAAGAACAGGATCGGTGGCTAAAGCTCGAGCAATGGCGACGCGTTGAATTTCTCCTCCAGAAAGTTGAGATGGAAAGAGATTGATTTTGTCGTGTAAACCCACACGTTGGAGTAATGCGAGAGCGGAGTGATCGATTTGATGGGTGGGTTTTCCAAGGATATCAAGAGCAAGTGCTACGTTTTCGAAAGCACTTTTATCGGGAAGAAGTTTAAAGTCTTGGAAAGCAGAACCGATTTGACGACGGAGGAGAGGAATTTCACGGTTGGGTAAATCTTGGAGATCGTGCTCGGCGACGAGGATGGAGCCCTGGGTGGGCGTGGTTTCACGGATGATAAGACGAAGAACGGTGGTTTTACCGGATCCAGACGGACCAAGAAGAAAGACAAATTCTCCAGGTTTGATGCGAAAGCTGACATCACAAAGAGCGGTGTGGCCACTGGGAAAGGTTTTGGTGACAGAGTTGAAGATGATCATGAGGCAGGGTGGATGTAAATGACTGATTTAGAAGAGTGATTATTCTGGAAGAGTATCGTCAAAAGGTTTTTCGGCATTTAAGGTTAGGACTTGGGCTCGGCCAACGTCCATGAGCCAACCTGCGGTTTGAGCGGCGTAGGTTTCGCCCCAAACTTTAACTCGATGACCGACTAGGAGGTTGAGGTCGATAACGGAGGAAGTGAGATAGACGTTTCTTTGAGGGCCGCCTTCTCTAAGGAGACGATGGGAGCCTTCGCCGCTGATACCCCCAACTTCAACGACTCCTTCGGCTGGGTCGGAGAAAATGGTTTCGTTGGGGTTACCGATGATGTCACCAACGGAGAGACCTTTTTCGGCGATTTCGGATTCGGTGATATTAGGGCTGGAAGATGAGTTGGAGGAGAAAGCTCGAGAGAGGCCAAATCCAGATAACGTACCGGCAACAACAATGGCAGCGCTCAAGGCTATTCGAGATAAAGGTTTGGCAGAGGGAGAAATGGTTTTAGGTGACATAGGTTTAATGATAGGTATATCTTTAATTGATTTTTGATCAGATTGGGGTTTGGAGGAGGGAGAAGGTTGGTTGACAACTTCTAGGGGAGAGGGGGGAAGTGTTGATGGTGAATTAGTTTCTTTTTTGGCCACTTGGAGTCCATGTTATCACTAATAATTCAACGCGCCAAGATGAAAGGAGAATTTTCTAGGAATGAAGAAGAAAACTTTCGACAAAGGGATCGAGATGACCGTCAAGAACGGCGGTGGTATCTGAGGTTTCGTATTGGGAGCGAAGATCTTTGACCAAATGATAAGGATGCAGAACGTACGAACGAATTTGATGCCCCCAAGCTGCGGGTTGGTGTTTGCCTTTGAGAGTTTGTTGGGTATGGAGCTGGGCTTGTTCTTGAATATGCCAAAGCTTGGATCTTAAAAGATCAAGCGCGAGGGTACGGTTTCTTTGCTGATATCTTTGGGTAGATGAAGTGATGACAATACCAGAGGGGCGATGGGTAAGTCGAACTGCGGTGTTGACTTTGTTGACGTTTTGGCCACCTTTACCTCCAGAACGGAAAAATTGCCATTCGAGGTCGTCGGGATTGATGTCGATAGGGGAACCGGACTGGGGTATTTGAGGAAGGACTTCGACTAGAGCAAAAGAGGTTTGGCGAAGATTATCGGCGTTGAAGGGACTGAGGCGTACAAGACGATGAGTTCCTGCTTCTGATTTTAGATAACCATAGGCGTTGACTTGGTTGATTTGGAAAATGGCGGATTTAATTCCGGCTTCTTCGCCAGGTTGATGATCGATGAGATGGTATTCCCAGGATTTTAAATCGAAATATCTCTGGTACATACGCATGAGCATAGCGGCCCAATCCATGGCTTCGGTACCGCCTTGGCCGGAGTGGATACCGAGAATGGCAAAATTAGCATCGTAAGGACCGGTGAGACATGATTGAAGCTTGAGCCGCTTGAATTCTCGATTGAGTTTATGGATTTCGAGAAGAAGATCTTGAGATGAGAGAGCTTGGGAGTTGTTTTTGGTGAGGGAGATGAGTTCTTGGATGGAGTTGAGATTGGTTTGAAATTTATCAATCGCCTGCAATTGTTCTTCGAGAACGGAGATGGTTTGGAGAGTTGATTTGGCTCGAGATTCATCTTTCCAAAAATCGGGTTTAATAGTTTCGGCCTGAAGGGTTTGGAGAGTGAGTCGTTTGGTTTCGGGGTCGATTTTATGTTTGAGTTGGTTCAATTGAGAAAAAAGATGGGAGAGATGTGAAGAAA
>CAYNFZ010000123.1:0-3364 GCA_964396725.1 uncultured Pseudomonadales bacterium | reverse complement strand
GCTACTTCTCAAACCATCTTGTGCTCCGCACTACGAAGCTTTAGCGAAGTAGTGCTGGGGGGAGGATTCGAACCTCCGTAGGCTTTCGCCGACGGTTTTACAGACCGTTCCATTTGTCCACTCTGGCACCCCAGCTCGCTTAGTATGCTAACGACTAACTCCGCTAGCCCCCCATCTCACAATATTTTACCTCAGGAAACCACCCCAAACAAACCTACTTCCCCGCCCCACTCCCCAGATTCCCCCAGAAAGCCTCCGTCTCCGGATCCATCAACACCGCATTCAGCACCGCTCGGAACCCTTCTCCCTTCATCGATAACCACGACTTCACTTTCGAGATCGTCGGTGGCGTGACCTTGAGGAAATCGCAAATCTGGTTGTAGTTGTAACCCTTGGTCAACATCAGCGCGATCGCCAATCTCTTGGCCATCACAATTGCCTCCGTCTCGGTCAAAATATCCCCCAAGAAATTCGCCACTTCCTCCGGATCTTTACACTTGGAAAAAGATCCTAAAAACATCTCAAACATCATCGCCTGCACCGTTGAATCCATCTTTCTCTGGCTGACCTGTGACATCGTTCACCTGCCTCGAATTGATAATTATTTCTCCTCGTTCTCACTCTTTCCCCACTCACTTACTCAATCATTATGAAATACCATATCACTCCAAACTTCAACCGCACTTTTTGCAATAAAAAAGGTAGTACCCTTAAAATTTCTAGGATACTCCCAAAAGAAGTCTGGTCAAACCCGACAACTAATCACACACATCGTCAGGTATCACCTGCTCCACAGCGGCCTGGACGGCCAGGAAGTTGGCTTCGCCACCGAGCGACTCCATCACCTGGGCCAACAGGTCGGCGCGCATCTCCAGGATGGATGCACAACGCTCGTTGTCAAACGCCTGAGCCGTAGCCATGGCCGCCATCTGACCCTCGAAGGCTCCCAATTCCGCTGCCTGCTGGGTCACCTGAGCGTCAATCGCCGCCAGCGTCGCTTCCAAATTGGCCTGTTCGTTTTCGCGCTGCTGCTGCAGTGCCACATCGGTCGCCGCCGCGCCGGCCATCTGAGCTTCCACCTCAGCCGGTGGATCCGACCGCCGCAATTCAAGCAGCACCACTGTGAACAAATCACTCTCATCCGCATCTTCAATGGCGCTAACAAAACGCGGTTCAATGACGTCCCAATTCGAGTAGGTACGAGTTTCTTCAGCATCCTGATCACTTATCAGATCACGCTGATGGCGCAGAGAGCGAATAATCTCGCCAACGATCATGCTGTAATCCCCGGCGCGAACCAGCGCTTCCCCAAGTTCGAAGTATGTACCAGGACCTTGCCAGCTATCTAAATTGAGCGTCAGAGACATATCCAGGTCGATGATAAACGGCGTACCATCGGAAACGCGCATACCTGTTAATGTACCGTCGCAGAAATCGGACTGGCAAGCCGCGGGGTTTTCTTTAATCTCCTCTGCCAGAATCCGTACTGTAATCAGACGACACGAATAAACAATCACATCTTCAGCCGGCACTGTCCTGTGACGACCCGGGCCGTAAGCGATGTCAGGCTGATAACGATTCACAGCCAGATGTTCATCGGGCACCACCAGGTAGTTCGTTTCAAAGACCTCGGCTGTGGTTATCGTCACCTGTCCTTCGGTAGAAATCGAAGGGTAACGCTCGGAGTACGACATCCCCGTCACCCAATCTGGGTTCACGGTGAACTGCACCCTTCCTTGCGCCACCACGCCGCCACCACACCCGGAGAGAACAAAAACACCCAACACTAATACCAGAACGGTCATCATCTTTCGGTTCACAGAATTCCTCCCTGCATAAGAAAACGAAATCCATCATGTTGCAGATGGATGAAAACAGCCACTAAGCTCCTTTCACCCACCTGCAACCGGCCATGTCAAAGAACGGCCTATATTATACATTACACCCAACAAACACCAAAGTACGGGGCAAAACAACCAGCGTACTCTCACTAGATACCACTCTGAGCCTAGGGAGGGAAACGCCTGCCCGCCAAAGTATCCAGATTGCAATACGGCCAAATAGGCAGTTAGTGCAACATCTGGTACGCCGGCGGGGACCCTCGCAAGCATTTCTAACCAAAGCGCCGACTCCATTTCAACTATCGAGAGTTTAAACGAAGACTACCTAAAATTCCCAAGCCGTTTCAAAATTCCATCGGAATTTTGAAGAGGAGGAGCCAACCTAAAATCGCAGTCTTTGCAATTAGCAAAGACAAAAAGACAAGATGTTAAGGCTGTGCTCCAACGAAGAGCCTAGGGAGGGAATCGGACCCTCGACCTCCAACTTATTTTACCCGCCATAGTTTCCGGTTGCGAAAACGGCTAGATAGCAGTCTTGAGCAATCCGTGAAACGAAGGTGGGCCAAGTTGGCGTACTAGCAACCCTAGCTTAGCATCACAACCTAGAAAGCAACCAATCCCTAATTTTCACAAAACCAATTTCCAAACCCAGAGCCTAGGGAGGGAAACGCCTGCCCGCCAAAGTATCCAGATTGCAATACGGCCAAATAGGCAGTTAGTGCAACATCTGGTACGCCGGCGGGGACCCTCGCAGCACTCTGTGCTATCGACTACCAAACAACCACCGCCCTCCAAAAACCACTCCAAACCCAGAGCCTAGGGAGGGAATCGGACCCTCGACCTCCAACTTACCAAGTTGGCGTTCTGCCACTGAACTACCTAGGCGTAAGACTAGATTATAAATGAACCACTGCCTGTCCTCCAAAGCAACCAGATTTGCGATATGGCTGCCGTGTCCTCCCGAAGCTTATAGCGAAGGAGGAAATAAGCCTAGACAGCGCATCATCTGGTGCGACGGAGGAAACTACCTAGGCGTATCAAGATCAACATCGACTTTAAAGTTCCCCAACAACCCTAACTACTCCACTTGACCTTCTGTAACTTTTGTAAAGGAGAGTTTAGAGCTTCGACATTCAAGCTTAGAATTTCACCCTCTAGCACAGCCTGTATCTTAAAAAGAACCCACTACCAGAGGTTTTTAACCCACAGATCATACCAAAGACTCACCAAATTCACAATATCTTCCAGACTACATTAACTTGCAGTTCTCTCCTGCCGCGGAATCCCCTTCACCCACTTATCGAACTCGCCATCAGGAATCAACAACCCTCCAGACGGATCCCCCATTCTTGCCTGATACGGCATCACCAAGTACCTGTGCGGATCGGCTTCACTCACCTCTTTACTCGCATCCAAACCATCAAAATGAACCACTTCTGGCCTTAACTGCATCATCTGCCCCTCCACATTCACCTCGATCCTACCGGCTTGCTCTCCCGTTACATATGCCATCGCCAACTCCT
>CAYNFZ010000122.1:0-3391 GCA_964396725.1 uncultured Pseudomonadales bacterium | reverse complement strand
CTTGTTGGGGGAGGGGATACCGAAACTGCTCTCACCATCTTAAAACTTGAGGCCGGCATCGACTACATCAGCACCGGAGGAGGAGCCATGCTCACCTTTCTCTCCCAGGGTTCTTTAACAGGACTCGAAGCGTTAAACCATGAATCCTCGTCAAACTAAACCTTCCTCTTTTCCATCACTCTCTTTCCCCATCCTCGCTCTCGCCCTCTTTTTTGGATTGGGTGTCGTTGCTACCCAAACCCAAGCCCTTATCAAACAAACCCACCAAGATCTTCCCTCCGCGTTCTCGTCTCAAGACTTTATCACTCACACCCAATCTGTGGTCCTTTTTTACTCCAAAGTTTTACTCCACCGAACTCAGGCTCAAATTACCCTTCCTTTTATTCCACCCCCTGACCCAGCCATCATCTATGTTGGTTTCACCCCTAAAGATTCACTGCAACGTTCCGAGTATCTCATCTACCATCCCCAACTCGATCAATTAACCTGGGATTACCTCTCCCAAGATAGTTTAAGACTCTACCAAAAAACACCCTCCTACGACTCTATTTCCGACTTTATCTCCAACCCTCCCCCAACTCGTTATGCCACCGACCTCCACCTTAATCGTCAATACCCTCAACTCACCCACGCTGGAGCGACCAACGAATTCCTCGACCTTACCCAATACGACTATATTCTCACCTCATACCAACCCTCCACTCCTCAAAGCAACTATTTCATCTATCAAAACACTATCGACGTCTCAAACGCTCAATTAAACGACATCAACGAAATCGAGTGGTACCTTCGTTCATTCCAAGTTACCACCCAAAACCCCTACCAAGTCGGCAAAATCAATATTGAATTTATCCAATAACCATTTTTCATCTTTATGAAAATTCTCTTTGTTATCGACGAAGCCCACCCACTTTACAAAATTGGCGGCCTCGGCGACGTAGGTGGTAGCCTCCCCCTTGCCCTCACTCAAGCCCACAAACTCGATTTGAGACTCGCCGTTCCCCGTCACCCCGAAATCAAACTCCCTCCCCACACCATCGTCACCGATAAATTCACCTCTACTTATCACAACCAAAACCTCCCCGTTACCGTATATCTCACTACCTTGCCAAGCACCAACATCCCCGTATATTTATTCGAGGAAAACCGCTATCTTTCAGAACACACCGATGCCTCCGACAACCATGCCGACAAATTTGCCGTTTTCTCTCTCGTGGTATCCGAATGGATCAGTCGACCCTCTCCCACATTTTCTCCCCAAATCGTCCATCTTCATGACTGGCATACTGCCTTAGTTCCCGTAATTCTCAAACACAAATTCAACAAAAACATCAAATCCATCATCACCGTCCACAATCTAGCCTACCAAGGCGATACCGACACGCCCGTCACTTCTCGCCTTGGTCTCAATAAAAACGCTTGTCAAATCCTGGGTTGGGATCTAGGCGATCTTCACCTCAACATACTCCTGGAAGGCATTCTTCACTCCAACATCACCACCACCGTCAGCCCCACCTACGCCAAAGAGATCCTTACCACCGAATACGGCTGCCACATCGATGACATTCTCACCACCCAAAAAGGACACCTCTATGGCATCCTCAATGGTTTGAACCTCAATCTCTTCAATCCTCAAACCGATCCCTTAATTTATTCAAACTTCAATTCAGACAACTACGCCCAAGGTAAATCCTTAAACAAACACCACCTCCAGCAAGAACTCGGTCTTCCCACCGACCCCCACCACAACCTTATCAGCTTCGTTGGCCGCGTTGACGCCGGTCAAAAAGGTATTCAACTCATCATCACAGCCCTTTCTTCCTCACAGCTCCCAATCGACAATACCCAGTTTGTTTTTCTCGGAACCGGCGCTCCCAATCTCGAACACCAACTCCAACAAGCTGCCGCCTCCAAAACCAACGTCCGTATCATCAACCGCTACGACGAACCACTTGCCGCCAAAATCTACGCCGCTTCAGATCTAGTTCTTATTCCCTCCAAATACGAACCCTGTGGCCTGGTTCAAATGATCGCCATGCGCTATGGTACTCTCCCCATCGCCCGCAAAACCGGCGGTCTAGCCGACACTATCATCCACGACCAAGATGGCTTCCTTTTCGATCAATATACTACCGAAGACATGATCTCCTCCATCAATCATGCTCTCGAATACATCACCAGCCCTGATCAAAGACACGCCATGATCCAAGCTGCTATGACCAAAGATTTCTCTTGGGATCAATCCGCCCTTCGCTACTACCAACTTTACCAGCAGCTCATCCTTGACGAACTCCAGCCAGCCTCCTAACATTCCTCAAAACACTTCCATTCTTTCCTCCATGGCTATCAAATCCAAAATCAAACCTCACTTTATTCCTCTCCTTTTCACCTTAGCGGCTCTTTTCATTTTTTTTCACCGCTTATTCCTTCCCTCCCCTGCCCTCTTTTACACCCCGGATATCGGTATCTCCGACAGTCTTCATCTCACCTATCCCCTAAAACACATCCTCCACCAATCCCTACGCCAATTCTCTCTACCTTTCTGGCAACCCAATCTCGCCACCGGTTTTCCTCTCTTCGCCGAAGGAGAAATCGGCACTCTTTATCTCCCTAATCTAATTCTCTATTTCCTATTCCCCACCTGGCTTGCCTGGAACTTATCCTATCTTGTATCCTTCATCCTCACATTTATCGGCACCTACTATCTTTCTCGCCAATTCACTCCTCAGTGTATCGCGAATACTCTCGCTGCTCTCTCCTTTAGTTTCAGCGCCTTCTTTATTCTCCACATCCCCCATCACAACATGATCCAAGCCGCCGCCCTTCTTCCCTGGGCTCTCCTTCTCACTCACCGCCTTCTCAAACAACCCCAACCCTCCTCTGCTTTTCTTCTCTCCATCATTCTCTCCCAACAATTCTTTGTTGGTCACCTCCAAACCTCCTTTATTACTTGGGTAGGTATCTCCACCTTTTTCTTTTTCTCCTATTTCATTGCTCCTACCCCAAAAACTCTTCGCTCTCCCATCTTATTTCTCACTTCTCTAGCCTCTTCCATTGGTTTAGCCGCTCCCCAACTTTTCTCCACTCTTCAACTCCAACAGCTCTCTGGTCTTGCTTCCGGTAGCCACCGCATCTTTGATAATCCTTTCCCTCCCCAACATCTCCTCTCCTATCTCCTTCCCAACTTGTTCGGCACCCCCCAAACCGCCACTTATCCTCCTCCCGGTCAAGACTGGGGAATTTACTGGGAAAACGTGCATTATCTTGGTTTAATCCCTATCTTGTTATTTATTTCTTCTCTCCCTCGATTCCTTTCCCTTCGTCTCCGACCTTCCACCCAAGCCTTATACTTTTCCATTCCCATTTTTACCCTTCTCGCCCTCTCCAAATT
>CAYNFZ010000121.1:0-3411 GCA_964396725.1 uncultured Pseudomonadales bacterium | reverse complement strand
TCCACCGTCATCTCCAAATTAAACCTCACTCCCCCGTCTCTCAAAAACACCACCATATTCCCCAATACCGCCATCCATAATCCAAACAACAAACCAAAATATATCGACGCCAGCAAACCTTTCGTTACCATCCCCAAATCAGCCAGCTTTTTCTTCTCCACCTTGAGCACGATCATCACCGCCGGCAAACCAAACACCAACGCTTTCAGTACCGTTTCTTCAAACCATTCCGGTAACCTAAACAGCAACCGATATACTCCCCATACCACGAATACAAACACATACACCGACAACACTCGATGTAAATCCACCATCTTCCGTTTCCCACTCCACCAAAATACACGATCCAGTATTGCTGCCGTTATCATATTATCTCTTCTCCTTCCATTATTAGCACAAATCCTTCTCCCTGTCTTTGCTACCCCCCAACTCCTTCATTACCAACTCCAAAGCCTCTTCCTTCGAATGTGAAAAAGTATCTATAACTAAATCATAAAGATCAGAAATCCAGAAATCAATCGAGGCCGAGGCCGGTAACAACCTTCTCTTCACCACCCACTCATCCCACTCCCTTTTATACATCCTTTGCCACTTCTTCAGATTCTTTTCTTCCCTTTCAAAAATATGTTTCTTCGCTTCCATAACCCCCACCTCATCCCGATTCACAATCCGATCCACCCTCACCGCGTCATCCCCACACTCCACCAGCACCTTCAACGTTCCCTCAACTCCCAAAGCCATAAACCCCGACAACCACGCATCCATCACATTCCCCGATTCTTCCTTTGCCGTTCGCCTCACCTCATAATCCACCTTCCGATCAAACTCATCGTTGTAAACCGTTGCATCATGATGCAACTGACTCTTTTCCTCAAGCAAACCCTGCGACACCGCGTAAGCTCGCATAAAATCTCCCCCCGAGTAATATCGCCACCCCGTTTTCTTAGCCAACGACCGTCCTAAAGTCGAAGATCCCGCTCCCGGCAATCCCGATATCGTCACATTCCGATATTTATACTTCCCCATCAATCCATCCATCTTTTTCTGTCCCATCTGTCTCCCATAACTACTTTGCTTTTGCTCTCTAACATTTAGAGTTTGTCATTTGTCATGCGTATGTCATATATGCCATTTGTAATATAGAATTTGGAATTTATAATTTTCCCTAAACCAACCCCGCCTCCAATACTTGCCTCATCACCTCTATAATTTCTCTCACTCTTACTTCCGCCTCCTCCAAACCCACAAAATTCTCGTGAGCCGGCCAATAGTGAAACAACTTGTTCCTCCCTTCTTTCCACGCCCCCCACAACCTCTTCGCTAAATCCTTTTTTCCCCTCCTCTGCACCACAGCCTCCAACTCCCCAAACACCCACTCCTCATCTCGATACTTTTCCGGCAAATCCGGATTCAAACTCTTTCCCACTCGAAAATGGTGACTTTCATACGCCTCCCTTCCAATCAAACCCATATCCAACATCATTTTCTTCACAAACCCTTCATATGCTTTAGCCATTGGAAACACCACAAAACTGTAGTCATGAAATCTACCTCCCCCCTCCTTCCTTTCCTGCTCCACCAACTCCAAACTCACCTTCACCAAATCCTGCATCGTATGCTCTAAATATCTATACCATCTCTGACTCTGATATTTATTCTCCACTCTACCTCCTTTACCTCTATAAACACCTATTAAACCAGAATTCCCACTACGCATCAAAGCAATCTCCTTCAAGCATCAACCTCCTAGAAGCTCCCACCACCTCACGATCCAGGAATTAACAAGTACGCTTCGGACAATTAGCGTAAATCTCTCCGACCTATTCGCCCTAGCGTTAACGTTAGTGGAAGCGGAATTCGCTCTGCATTTCACCAGCTAACACTCGGGGAATTCCGCGAAGGGGGATTAAACCTGATAAAATATCTATCTTCCATCATACTTACCAACCTTTTTATTTACACCCATGCCACCCCAGAAATCTCGCCCCTCCAAATCAAAAAAAACCAATCTTAGCCAAACCTACCACCGTTCTTCTTCCCCAAAACAGCGCCGTAGTTCCGCTCCCAAACCCAAACTCCCTCTCATTCCTCCCAAACGCAAAAGAATCCCCAAAAAACACTCACCTCAACTCGTCTCCTACCTCACCTCCATTTACCGCACCATACCTCTCCGCTTCAAAATCATCCTCTTTCTCCTTCTCACTCCCCTGGTCACTCTCACCCCCATTCTTCTCTTTCTCCTTCGTGACCTTCCTTCTCCCAACAAACTCACCAGCATCTCCTTTCCTGTCTCCACCGTCATCATGGATCGCCACGGAGAATCTCTCTACGAAATCTACGCCGACCAAAACCGCACTCCCATCCACCTCGACTCCCTCCCCCCTTACATTAGCCAAGCCACCATCGCTATCGAAGATCAACACTTCTACTCCCACTTTGGTTTCTCCATTCAAGGTATCACCCGTGCCCTCAAAAACATCCTCTTTCAAAACAAACTCCAAGGCGGTTCCACCATCACCCAACAACTCGTTAAAGTTGCTCTCCTCACTCCCGAACGCACCCTCCAAAGAAAAATCAAAGAAGCCTTTCTCACCATCGGCACCGAGATCATCTACACCAAAGACCAAATCCTAGAAATGTACTTAAATCATATTCCTTACGGCGGCACCGCTTGGGGAATCGAAGCCGCCGCCAAAACCTATTTCAACAAATCTGCTACCGACCTCACTCTTGCCGAAGCCGCCCTCCTTGCCGGCCTTCCCCAAGCTCCCACTCGTTATTCCCCCTTTGGCAACAACCCCGATCTCACCATCAACCGCCAACACGAAGTCCTCCGCCGCATGGTCGAAGACCAATACATCTCCGAGGAAGATGCCCAAACCGCCAAAAACCAAAAACTCGAATTTACCACCAATGCCATCCCCATCAAAGCTCCTCACTTTGCCCTCTACGTCAAAGACCTGCTCACCACCCAGTACGGCGAATATCTCGTCGAACGTGGTGGCCTTCGCGTTACCACCACTCTCGATCTAGACCTTCAAGAAACCGCCCAAGCATCTCTCTCCGCCGAAATCGAATCTCTCGCTCGCCACCAAGTTTCCAACGGCGCCGCTCTCGTCACCAAACCCAACACTGGTGAAATTCTTGCCATGGTCGGTTCTACCAACTATTTCGACCTCGATAACGACGGCCAAGTCAACGTCACCTTGAGCCTTCGCCAACCCGGTTCCTCCATTAAACCCCTAAACTACGCCACTGCCTTCGAACTCAAAAAAGCCACTCCTGGCACCATGCTCCTCGACATCCCCACTTGCTTCGACATCATCGGCCAACCCCGCTACTGCCCTAAAAACTACGACAACACTTTCCACGGCCCGGTGCACATGCGTTTTGCCCTCGGCAATTCCTACA
>CAYNFZ010000120.1:0-3414 GCA_964396725.1 uncultured Pseudomonadales bacterium | reverse complement strand
GGCGTTGTAGAAGAGGGAGGAGTGTGCTTTGGTGGAGTTTGGGGTTAAAATTGGAAGAAGGAGGAGTCATGGATGAATTCTACCAGAGAAAATCTATGAAAAAAGAAACTGGCGATAAACTAAATAAATTGAACCAGGAGTTTTATCACAATGTGGCGGAGTCGTTTAGCCAGACGCGTAATAAGCCTTGGGAGGGGTGGAAGCGGGTGGTGGAATTGATGCGGCCGGTTTGGAGTAAGGGAAAAATAGTGAGAGTGCTGGATGTGGGGTGTGGAAATGGACGGTGGGGAGAATTTTTGGCTGGCGAAGGATTGGAACGGACCGAATACTGGGGGGTGGATAGTGGGCAGGAGTTACTGGTAGAAGCCAAGAGTCGGGTGTCTGGACTGGAGAAAGTGAAGTTGGTGAAGGCTGATGTAGTGGAGGCGGGATGGGACAAGAAATTGGGAGGAAAGAAGTATGGTGTAGTGGTGGCCTACGGGGTGATGCATCACATTCCGGGGAGGGAGAGAAGAAAGAGATGGATGACGGAATTGCAAGGGCTGGTGGTTGGTGGAGGATATGTGGTGGTGAGTGTGTGGAAATATGGAAGAGATGGGCGGTGGGAGGGAAAAATGCTGGATGTGGAGACGGTGGCGCGGCGGACTGGGGTGGTGATAGAAAAAGGAGAATTGGAGGTGGGCGATGGATTTCTGGGATGGCAGGAGAGAAAGGATGTGGCTCGGTACTGCCATGAGATGAGTAAGACAGAAGAAAATGAGTTGATTAATGACTTACAAATGAGATTGGTGGATAAATTCGAAGCGGATGGAAAAACAGGGAAAATGAATCGGTATTTGGTTTTGAAAAGTTAGGTTTAAGGAACTAGAATCAAGTATGTAGTTGGAGGCGTATGGCCAAGTTGACGAACATTATAGGCGGGTTTTTCATGGACATCATCGAGACGGTGGTGGTGGCTTTGTCGATTTTCTTGATTGTATATTTGTTTTTGATGCAGCCGCATCAAGTAAATGGGCAGAGCATGGAACCGACTTTTATGGATCGGGAATATTTACTGACGGACAAGATTTCGTACAAAAGTAGGACGCCGCAACGCGGGGAAGTGGTGGTGTTTCATGCACCGGTAGAAGCTGGGTGTCCTAAAGGAACGGGGTGTGATTTTGTAAAACGAATTGTTGCATTGCCGGGAGAGACGGTAGAAGTGAAGACGGGGGGGGTGTGGATTAATGGTTTCCGGCTGGAAGAGGGGTATTTACCGGAAGGGCGAATAACTCAACCTGGAGCTTATTCGAGTCGAGGAGCCCAGACGATGGAAGCAAATGAGTATTTTGTGGTGGGTGATAACCGGAATCATTCGAGTGATTCGCGGGTGTGGGGGCCAATTGAGAGTGGAGATATCGTGGGGAGAGTGTTTTTCCGGTATTGGCCGCCGGGAAAAATCGGATTGATTGCTAAAACGGTTTACTAAAGGAGAATCAGTCTGTTTTGAGGTTATGGAGAGCTTGATAGACGCGGTCGAGAACTTGTTGAGTGGCGTCGGGAGTACCTTTGAAGGTGATCTGGATTTTGGTTTCACGACGGGTGCGTTTGAGTTTGACTTGGGAGTTGTCTCCCAAAGCCGATTGGAGATCGGATTGGATGCGGTCAATTTCTTCGTTGACATAGACTCGATTTCTTTGATCGGACATGTCGGCTGATTTTTGCCCGGCGGCTCGTTTCATGCGGCGAGCGAGTTCTTCGGCGCGACGAACGGAACCGGATTCTTTGAGAATGATTTTGTAGGCTTCGACCATAAGTCGAGGGTCTTCAATGGCGGCGAGAGCACGAGCGTGGCCTTCGCTGATGAGGCCACTGATCAAGCCATCTTTTAGGGCATCGGGGAGACGAAGCAATCGGAGAGAGTTACTGATGTAGGAAGTAGATTTGGAAATACGGCGGGCGGTTTCCGAGGTAGAGAGGCCAAATTCATTGATTAGGCGTTCAAAAGCCTTGGCTCTGTCGATTGCGTTTAAATCGGAACGTTGGACGTTCTCGACCAGAGCCATTTCGAGCATGCCGCGAGGGGTGGTTTTTTTGATGATGACAGGGACTGTTTCGAGGCCGGCAAGTTTGGCGGCACGCCAACGACGTTCACCGGCAATGATTTGAAGACCGGCTGGAGTTTGGGCGGCGACGAGGGGTTCGAGAATGCCGTGCTCGGTAATGGAATTGACTAAATCGGAAAGGGAATCTTGAGTAATGACACCACGAGGTTGAAGTGGATTGGGTTGGAGGCTGGTAATATCGACTTGATTGACGTGCTGTGGGGCGTCGGACACGCTGGTGGTTGGTGGTAATTGGTTATTTAGATAACAGAAATGTAGGTGCGGCTGAGACGAGTGGTGAAGGTAACGGTACCGGGTTGGGTGGCGAAGATGGTGTGGTCGCGGCCGAGACCGGTGCCGATTCCAGGGTGATATTTGGTACCGCGTTGGCGAACGAGAATGGTACCGGTGTGGACGGTGTGACCACCAAAAGTTTTGACACCAAGCCTTTTACCGGCTCGGGTTGAGTGTTGTCTGGTTTTTCCACCCGATTTGGTTTTGGACATGCTAGATCCTTTGTAATACGTAGATAGCGCGTTTGATTTGGGCGTGAGGTTGGCCGTATATCAAGGGGCCAGTTAAATGAGTATACCCGGAGTTTTCACATGTGTCAATCAAGGTTTGCAGGCTTTTCACGCTTGTTGGGGAATGGAAACGGGGGAGGGCGATGACGATCCGAGCTTGAGGACGAAGGAATTGACGGAGGTTGGGAAGAGTTTGGGCGTAGAATTGTTGAAGCTGGTGGATGAGTTGGTGAAGTTGAGAGCCTCGAGGGGGAGTGGAAGGGCCGAGGTAGCCTTCGGTGACGATAGCGTCGACTGGGTCGATGTGGCTGTTTGTAAGAGAAGTGGAGGAGGAATTGAGGGGGAGAATTTGGTAGTCGAATGATCGGTTTTGAGTTTGGAGCCATTGGAGGTTGGTGCGGGTATGGGAAACGGCGGTGGGGTCTTGGTCGAAGCCGATGACGGAAGCGCCCAGATAGGCGGCTTCGAGAAGGATGGTACCAGAACCACAGAAAGGATCGAGGATGGTGGTTTGAGGGGTAATGGGGTAACTGGTAGCAAGATTGAGAAGCATACGGGCAACTTTGAGCGGTAACATACCAGATTGAGGATCGACTGCAGGGCGACCGCGATCCCTGTCGGCCCAAGACACAGAATTGGTGACGGCTTGAGTTTGGTAAACGGAGATGGTGTGTTGGTACTTGACTAAGATGATTTCGAAAACTCTTTGGGCGAGTAAGTACTGAGGAGAAGTGAGGCGATTGTCTGAGGGTAAAAAACGGGCGGAGATAGCTTGGGATTGGAGATGAGATTTGATAGCAGTATGT
>CAYNFZ010000119.1:0-3443 GCA_964396725.1 uncultured Pseudomonadales bacterium | reverse complement strand
ATTGGTGGTACCGGTAGTGGTGTTGGTGTTGGGGGGGATAGTGATTGGAGGGGCAGTGGTGGCGAGGGGGGCGGTGGTGAGTACGGAAGAAGAAACGGGAGTGGCGAGTGAAGTGGTTATGAAGGAGAGTAATTTGGTGGAAGGGGAGGAAGTAGTGGTGGGGGAACCTATGGATAAAGATACAGAAGCGGTAGGAGGAGTGGAGGTGGTGGAGGTGGTGGTGGATGACGGGGTGGTGTTGGTGTATGAGGAGCCAGATGAAGCGGCGGAAGTGGTGGCCGAGCTGATAGAGAGGAGGGAAGTGATTCGAATTGGAGGGTATGGGGATTGGGTAAATGTAGTGTTGAAATCGGCGGATGAACTGGGAGTGGCGGTGACGGGGTGGGTGGAGGCTATATATGTAAAGACTGGGAAAGGGGAGGAGGCAGCGGAGAAGAGTGAGGTAATGGGGGTAGTGAAGGAGGAAGAGGGAGCGGCTGGCGAGATTGAAACAGTGATGATTAATAAGACGACCTTGGGGTGGTTGAGAGTGCGGAAATATCCTCAAGGTCCAGAGTTAACGCAAGTGAATTCGGGAGATGTGTATCCGGTCTTGGACGAGGAGAAGGATTGGGTGATGATTGGCTTGGATGACGGGTCGATTGGTTGGGTAGCGAGTGATTATGTTACTAAAGTCGGCGAGTAAGTTGGACCATATTTGGAGTGTAGTTAGAGATGATAAGCGTTACGAGCGGTCGTTGGCACGGGTAAGTACCGAGGTGGGAAAGTTGATCCAGGATCCGAGTAAGGGGTGGCTGAAAGTATTTGTGGAGTTGGGGGAGGGTGAAGTGTGGGGATTTGGGTTGGTGGTGGTGGGAAGTGAGAAGTTGATTCGATGGCAGAGGGTGTTTGTGGAAGAGGAGTGGGTAAGTAGAAAATTTCGGATGGATGATGACAGGGTGGAATTGTTGTATTTATATGTGGTGGAGAAACAGCGGCGAAAGGGGGTGGGAACGAGATTGTTGGCAGAGATTTGGAGTTGGTGTAGAAAGAAGCGATACGGGTTGATGTATGCGATGGTAAGTGAGGTGGGAGATAGGGCGATTCGGTTTTATTTAGATCGAGGGGGTAGAGTACTTTATAAGTTTGAGGTGGATGATGACAGCCAGGTACCGGTGGAGACGGCGTTTATGGTGTGGAAGTTGGATTGAGGTTACGGGTATTGTGGGGGTGGGAGATCAAGGAAACAAGGAATAAATAGGATGTGTTCATAATAATGATAAAAGTGTGTTGTATAGGTAGTGAAATATTATGCCTACTAGAAGGAAAAAGGTGAAGATGGGAAGGGGATGATGACGGAATTTGGCGTAGACGAGCGAGGTGGTAAGGTGGAGTGGGGTAGTGGTGAATAGACGTAAAAAGAAGTGGGAGTAGTAACCGAATTGATAATAGTGGAAGCTGTAGAGCACGGTTTCGGAAAAAGAAAAAAGGAGACCGAAGGCAATGTAGGGAAGATATTGGGATTTAGGAGAAGGGAAGCGGCGAATAAGGAAAGCTTTGGCTAACTCTTCGATGAGGTGGGGAAAAGGAAGGATAAGTTCGAGAGGCCAGAGGGCATAGGGAAGGATGGCAGCGATCAGGGGCAGGAGTTGACTCATGGAAGAAGGGGTGGGGGATTATTCTTCGTCGTTGTCGGATGAAGATGATTTGGACTTGGAATCGTCCTTGAAGATATTTTTGAATTCTTTGACTGCTTCGCCGAGACCACGGCCGAGTTCGGGAAGTTTTCGACTACCAAAGAGAAGAAGGAGAACGACGAAAACAATAAGTAATTCGGTGGTGCCGATGTTTTTGAGCATAGCTACCTTTGTGGGTGTTTGTTAATGATTTTTTTGCGGGCAGGGTGTTTGACTTGACGGTTAAATAATAGCGTAAGTTCAAACAAAATTACAAGCGGGAGAGTGAGGAGTCCGAGGGAAAGGAGGTCGGTGGGAGGGAGAAGGGCGGCAAAAAGGAGAGAGGTGGCGTAGGCTAGAGTGCGTTGGCTGGCAAAGAGGTGTTGGGAGACGAGGTGGAGGCGGATTAGAATGGAGATGACGATAGGAAATTGGAAAGCCAGACCCATGAGGGCGGAGGTGATGAGGATTTGAGATAAGAGAAGGGAGACGTCGAGGATGTTGCCGATCTGGAGATCGAGGGATTTTTCGTAGAAGAGTTTGATGACGTATCTCATCATGAAAGCTCCATAACCGAGGCCGATGGTGAAGAGGAGAAAAGCCAGGGGGGTAAGGCGGACGATAAGGCGGTATTCTTGGGAATTGAGGGCAGGCTTGAGGAAAGAGAGAACCTGGTAGACAATAAGAGGGAAAACAACGACGATGCCGGTGATGATACCGGTGCTGACGGCAAGGTTAAAGAATTGAAAAGGAGAGGTGAAGACGATATTGACGCCCTGGAGTTCATAGGCGCGAAGGAAAAAAGAGACGATTCTTTCGTAGCTGATGAAGCCAATGATGGCGGCGATGAGGAAGATAGCGGCGGCAAAGAATAAACGACGTCTGACTTCGGAAATAAAGGGAAAGTAGCGTTCGAGGGCGGCTTGAAGGCTGATGGTGGAATCGTCGGTAGATGGCGGGGTGGAAGCGGTTTTTGGGGTCACAATCCCTAGTTTACTAGGTGTGAACTAGATGGTGCAAGGGGCCAAACCAGGCTACGGGATATATACCGAGGGAGGAGATGGCCGAATCAAGATTCGTCTTCTTTGAGTTGGGATTTTTTCTTGGCTGGTTTGTCGTCGTCCATGCCTTTTTTGAATTCTTTGACTTCTTCACCCATACCGCGGATGAATTCGGGGATTTTTTTGCCACCGAAGAAGATGAGGATGATAACGGCGATAATGATGATTTCTGTGGAACCGATGCTGGTTGGCATAAAGAGGGCACACCTCCCTTCTGGTGGGCTAGTCTTTGTCTTGATCTGGGTCGTCGGACAAAGGGTTATCTTTTAGGGCGTCGTCGTATTCCTTTTTGACTTTTTTGAGTTCCTTGGTGGATTCACCTAAACCTCGAGCCAGGTCTTTGAGCTTGGAGCCACCAAAAAGAAGAAGAAGGATTGCTAAAATAATGAGAAGTTCGGTGGAGCCAATATTTTTGAGCATAAAGTACTTAATTGATAATAGAGCATGGAAGATGGGGTTGCAAGTGTATTTTTGGGCGTTTTATCAGGTAAAATGAAGTAGGTTTAAAAATCAAGAAGCGAGAATCATGAATCTAGAATTAAGGAGTTGGGAGTAAGAAGGGATTGGGGAATGGGGTCGAGGGGAAGATTAAATTAGCAAGCATCAATTTTCAAATCACAAGTAGCATATGGCAAATGGCATATGGTGAATGGCTAAGAGCGGAGAGAGAGGGGATCTTTGACCTGGAAGGAACAAGGAGGTTTACCTTCTAGGAAGCGATTCCAGG
>CAYNFZ010000118.1:0-3560 GCA_964396725.1 uncultured Pseudomonadales bacterium | reverse complement strand
GCCGAAGTCTTAATCAACTTTCCTTTCACCCTCAGTCTCATCTCTATCACTTGCCGCCTCTCTCGACCCAGAGCACTTCGATAAGTCTTACTCTCCCACAACAAATTCCTCTCATGCAACAAACCCAAATCTCTCGCCAAATCCCGATCAATCGACGATCGATACGCCCCTGTATCCACCTTCGCCTTCACATCGTGCCATTTTCTATCAGCTCCTCGTATTCTCACATTTTCAAAAGTATCCACGATCACCAAACCATCTTCCGCCTTCACCTTATCCGCAAACCATTCTGCAAACAACGCTTTTCCCACTCGCACTCCGTGTTCCGCATCCCGTACTTTCAGCCCTTCCACCCGATCCAGCCGC
The DNA here is from genome assembly GCA_964396725.1 of uncultured Pseudomonadales bacterium. Classification (GTDB taxonomy): domain Bacteria; phylum Patescibacteriota; class Microgenomatia; order UBA1400; family CAYNFZ01; genus CAYNFZ01. Next base: position 3,194 of record CAYNFZ010000118.1, on the reverse strand, counting down.
CACTTCAATCCCGCTTCATTTGCCAACTGAATATCTAGACCTGGAGATGCATTCAGCTCAATCACCATCGGTCCTTTTTCGTTATGCAGCAACACATCCACCCCACCATACATCAGTCCCAATGCATCTGCGGCCGCCACCGCCGTGCTCAAAATCGAATTCCACTTCGGTATTTTCAACCCATTCAGCTTCCTCTTAGTACCTGGCACGTACCGAATTCTTTTGCCCTTGAGCACTCCCTTTAGCGTTATTCCCGTTGCCACATCCACTCCCACTCCAATAGCACCTTGATGCAAGTTCGCCCTTCCCTCGGACTCGCGAGTCGGCAATCGTAGCATCGCCATCACCGGCACTCGGTTATACACCACAATCCGCATATCAGGCGTGCCTCTGTACACATACTTCTTAAACTTGGGATGAATCGGCACCCTCTCTTCAACAAACGCCCGATGGTGAGTCCCAAAAGTACTGTACTGCCCTTCCAAGATATCGCTAATGTGAAGTTCCAAATCCCCTCGCTCCAACACTCTCCCATCCACCCCTACCCACTTTTCCTGATCCTTCATCATCTTTCTCACAATCACAATCCCCTTACCCCCACTTCCAGAAGAAGGCTTAATCACAAAAGATGTCTCAATATGCGAAAAATCAAACTCTCTCACTTCCTCCACCGATTCGAATACTCCATACAGTTCTGGAAACAACACCTCGCCCCTCTTTAAATATTGTTTCGTCAACAACTTCGAGTTGGCCACCTTTCGCGACGCATTCGTATTCAACGACTTATACAGCTTCTGCCGCGCATTCAAGCCTAGAATTTGGGCGGGTTTAGCCATCATTCCTCCTATTTAAGAATCTCTCGGAATCTCCAATACTCAAGCAATCGTAGCCCATCAAACTTCCCCACAAATAAATTAAAGATCACCACTCCCCCCATTACCAGCTCGGGATTCAACAACACAAACGTGTGTACCAACTCCAAATTCATTACAAAATATGAAATCACCGCCATCAACAACGTCTCCAGGGTCATCTCCACCGCCTGACTCCTACTCCGTCGTGTTTGCACCTCAATAAACGTCTCCGCCAGTAAAATCATCAACAGTATCGGAAAAATTGATAGCCTCGCCACATCTGCCATCGCCAGGTATGGAGATAGCAGTAACACTACCAGCATCGCCATCGACACAAACCACAACATCAGCGATGTCCGTGGCAAATACGGCATCCTCAACTTCCGAATCACCACTCTCGCTGCAGTAGCCACAGACATAATCACCAAAAACAATATCAAACCCACCGTGATCCCCGTCGCCAAAAATCCCACTGCCACAATCGCTGGTGTAAAAATCCCAAAACCCCGCAAACCCACCAAATGCCGCGACGCCGCAATCATTGCCGTGACCAGTGGGAACATCAGCAACAACACTATCGTATTAGCCGGTACACCCGCCATCACTGCTGATCGAATCGACCATCGCAAAGCATTTGTCACTCGAAAAGGTCCCACCAATTCTTCCAACACCAACTGTTCCAACCGACCCTTTGTTGCCCCCTCAGTTTCAGTCAAGTCACTACTCTTCTCCGTGATCCGTTGTACCAAAGAAGCTGCCGGTGTCGCCACCATTGCCCCAGATGTTGCCGCAGCTTCCTCCAAATCTTTCACACTCTTCTCCATCACCGCTACTTCATCCACAGCTTGCGCACCAACTCCCACCACAGCCACACTCCCCAATACCAGAACCAAAAACCCCACCCACAAAAAACGCCACGAGTTTCTCATGGCGCTATTATACCAATCCCCAGGCAACTCAACCAACCATTCTTCTCTACAAAGCTCGATCCAACACCGCCTTAAACGCCGAAATCGGTTGCGCTCCCACCAACAACTCACCGTTAATCGCAAATGTCGGCGTTCCACTTGCTCCAGCTTTCCCCGCCAACGCTACATCATCCTCCACCACAGACTTGTACTTCCCGCTCGATAAGCATGAATCAAACGTACCCACATTCATCCCCAACTCCCCTGCGTATCCACTAAACAATGTTTCGGCATCCCCTTCGCTCCACGCCACTTGGTTCTCAAACAGCGAGTCATGCATTTCCCAGTACTTCCCCTGATCCCCTGCACATCGAGCCGCTTGTGCTGCCACATGAGCATTAGCATGAAAAGGCAACGGTAAATCTCGAATCAAATACCTCACTTTCCCCGTATCTACATAATCAGCCTGTATCTTGGGATCCGTCTCTGACACATGTCTAGCACAAAAAGGACACTGATAATCCGTAAACTCCACCATCACCACTCTCGCATCATCAACTCCCTTCTCCGCCGCAGCCCCTACCAATAACTCCTTCCACACATCATCACTCACACTCGTCGGTTGCTCCGGCACTCCCGGCACCGCTTCCTGTCCTGCGGCATTACCGCTTGGAACATTCGCCGCCCCCAAAGTTCCGCTTCCCCCCCTGATTGCTTTCAACTGCCCATAAAAATATCCCAAAAACCCAGCCGCCACAATCAAACCCACCACCATCAACATTATCAACTTCTCTTGCACTCCCAAACTCAAAAAACACCCCAACAACCCCTTCGATTCTTTATCTGCCATATTCTTCCCCTCTGCTAATTGCCGTTCAACTTTACCCTATGACCACCACTTGTCAACCCTTTATCTCTTCTCCATTGCACTCACCACTCTCTCCACAGCCAAGATATACGCTGCCATTCTCATCGACACCTTTTTCTCTTTATGCACCCGATAAACCCCATCAAAGGCCCTCATTAATTTTTTCTGCAACTCATCATTCACTTTCTTCACAGACCACCGCTCCCCGTGTGTATTCTGCCACCACTCAAAGTAACTCACTATCACTCCTCCCGCATTCACCAACACATCTGGTACCACCACCACACCACTTTCACCAAGTACTCTGTCAGCCTCCACCGTCACCGGCCCATTCGCCATCTCCAACACCACCTTGGCTCTTATTTGTGCAGCATTCTCGCTGGTGATCACATTCTCTAGCGCCGCCGGCACCACCACATCCACCGGCAACTCCAACACCTCTTGACTACCGATCCCTCGATACCCCATATACTCACTCACCCCCCCATACTCCCTCTTCCATTCCATAACCCCATCCACATCCAGCACCTCTCCAGGCTTACTATCTTTTCCATAATTGTCCAC
>CAYNFZ010000117.1:0-3600 GCA_964396725.1 uncultured Pseudomonadales bacterium | reverse complement strand
ATATCCATTCCATTCAAAAATCCCGAATTCACCATCACCCCTTCATCTTCTTGCACCTGTTCTACCTGGGTTATTGACGATTCATCGCCATCTCCTCCCACCACCACTCTCACAATCTCCAGATTAAAAGCTTGAGCAAACTCAAAATCTCGTCTATCATGCCCCGGCACGCCCACTACTGCCCCAGTCCCAAATCCCGCCAACACAAAATCCGCCACCCACACCGGCATCATCTTGCCAGTCAACTGATTCTTGGCAAAAAACCCCGAAAACACCCCTGTCTTCTTTCTCCCTTCCTCCTGCCGCTCCAACTCCGACTTCCCCATCGCCCGCTCCACATATGCAGAAACTTCTACCCGTTTGGCATCTGGAATTTGAAATTTGTCATTTAACAACTCGGACACGAGCACGTTTTCTGGCGCCACCACCACAAACGTCGCTCCATAATTCGTATCTGGTCGAGTAGTAAAACATTCCACCGTCAATCCAGTCTCTTTCTCCTGCCCATCATAAATATCATATGTAATATTTATCCCTTCTTTTCTCCCCACCCAATGCCTCTGCTGTCGCTTGGTTGCCTCCGGCCAATCCACTTTATCCAAATCATCCACTAACTCATCCTTATAATCCGTAATCTTGTAGTACCACTGCTCCATCTCCTTCAGCTCCACCGGAGTCTCACACCGCTCACACACCCCCACCGTCTCCTTTCCCTGATCATTTTCTACTTTTCCATTGTCATTTTGATTTTTGATTTTTGATTTTTGATCTAGTTGTATGACTTGCTCGTTAGCAAGCACAGTCAAACAGTTTGGGCACCAATTCACTTTCCCTGGCGCCTTGTACGCCAATCCCTTCTTGTACAGCTCCCCAAAAATCCACTGCGTCCACTTATAATATTCTGGCTCGCACGTGGCCAACTCTGTCTCCCAGTCATACGAAATTCCCACCTTCTTGATCTGCTCCGAAAAAGTCGCCATCGCCTTCTTGGTCGTCTCCGCCGGATGCACTCCCGTCTTGACCGCATAATTCTCTGCCGGCAACCCAAACGCATCCCAACCCACCGGAAAAAACACTTGCTTACCCTTCATTCGGTTGTACCGTGCCAAGATATCCAACGCCGTCTTACTCTCCACATGCCCCACATGTAGCCCTTCACCAGAAGGGTACGCAAACGCAAACAACAAATACAACCTCTCCGCCTTCGCCTCCCCGCCTTCCTCAACCCCACCCTGAAACAACCCCCACCTCTCCCACTGCTCCCGCCACTTCGGCTCGATAGTCCGGTGATCATACTTTCCCATAGCCACTATTTTATCGTATCTGACATCAATAACTACCACCTATTGCTCTGTACTCCTTGCTCTTAATATTTCGAATTTGCCTGCCCCGAATTGAACTCGTTCTAGTTCAGAGTTTGAAGCTTTACCAATCCCAGGCTGTGCCCCTCCGTAGCCTTGCATAGGGTGGAAACTGTAGCCCAGTGGGGTTACTAGTCATTAGGATTTGATGATTAGACCTTCTCCTGCCCTCATCCCAACTAAACTCCAGGTAACAAGACGTTTTTCACTACTCCCTACTCCTAGATTCTGCTTTACAAACTCTATCTCACATCCCCTCACCTACCTCCAAACCTTCTCTCCTCCCTCCACCCCTCCCGCATCCGCCCCCAATCCCTCATTGATGCCACAATCCGCCTCACTACCTCATACCCCAAATCACTCACTCGATACTTTCCCTCGTCCAGCTTCTCAAACACTCTCGTACTATCATCTACTCCCGAATATTCCATCAACCACCGATTCATTTCAGTCATCAACACTCGACTATTGCTGCTTCCTCCACCAAAATTCACCACCCACCCCAGTGCCTCCTCCTCAAAAAACTCTCCCTCTGGTTTCAAACTCGCCGTCAACAACACCAACTGCTCGTCAAACATCACTCCATCACCAACTTCATTCACCGGCAATAACAACACTTTCTTTACCTCTCGCCTGGATACCCCCACTCGTGCCAATCTCTCTCGAGACATTCTCCTCCTTCAGCCAACGTTCTCGCTCAAATCACAATTACACGCCCCAATTCTACCACCCACTCCAAAAAAAACGCCTTGCAGCTATCAAAGTGTGCTTTTCCACACCTCAACACTGCAAGGCCATCTATCAACTACACAGAACGCACCTGCGCCCCACTCGTCGACCTATCACTGTCTAAAACCAAACACGCGCACAAGACCAGCTAATCCTCTTCGGGCATATCCGCGTCACATTCTTCGCTTTGGTCTTGTTCTGGGGAATCAACCACAACCCCCCATCGAATTCCCCGCTTCATCAACTGCGCTACGGCTTTCGGTTTTTCTCGAGCCAGCTCTCGCAATTCCCTCAATCTCTCAGGGTCGATGTGCAACTCAAACTTTTGCTTAGTCATTGGAATCCCCTTCCTAGAACTACTTATCGACTAAAACCACACTCCGCGATCCGCAGCTACACTCGAACCCACGGCCTCGCCATCCTCACTCGGCCCAAACATACACCAGACATACAACAGTATGTCTCATTCCTCCTTGGATCAATCTAGAGTCTCAAGTACCGCCCCATCCACAACAAGAACCGTTTCCAGGGTTTTAACCAAAGTCGATACGAAATCAAAGTACCGTAGAAAATCACACTGGCAATAGCCTGGACCTGGTAAAAAGGAACCTTGTACAGCAACATGATCACAACCACAAAAAACAATGCCAAGATCAGCATACCCATGGTTGTCATCAAGATGACAAAGTCCAGATTCTTCACCACCCAGTCATTTTCGTCATACTCAAAGTCGAGCTATCCTCGTTTCTTCTTCCTTGCCATTTCATATTCCTCTCATCCCTCTTCGCAGGATTCAGAACTCAACCAACTTGCTTAGTTGGAGTCGAAACAGGCACTTGCCACAGATCTTGTGAATGGATATCCTCCGATAAATATCCTCTCTTTCTCAAGAACTTCAACAGCGAACGAACAATCTCTTTCATTGTTGTCGTGACCTCAAACAACACCCACTCATCATCCACCAGTACCAGAAAACAGAACGTTTTCATTAATTCCTCCTATATCGACCGTGTATTAAATCGGAATTGGTAAAGAGCTATCGGAATTTTCGCCCACCAATTATACTAAAAAACCAAACCCCAGAATCCGACCCTTGCTTTTCCTTCAAACCTCCGTATATCAAAATATCTCATAGTATTATCATATTCTTCTCATTTTTCCAGCTGATTTATTTCTAGTTTTTCCAACCACCAACCCAATTCACCACAAACAATCACCCCTTTCCCACTCGCCCACCAACCTCTCATCTCTCCCCACTCACACTCATCTCAACTCTTCTCTTTTCCAATCCAGTATTCACCAAGTACCATCCCACCCTAAAATCGAACAAATATATCATTCAATATCACTCTCCATCACCGAAACATTTTTCCACTCTATCGCCACCCTCACCTCTACCCTCCCTCTGTTCCCCAGAAATCCCTAACACGTCCCGGTCTTGAAACCCTCAATAATCCACTTGTACCCTCCACTTTCTCATCTGTCTAGTCCTTCTCTCTCCTTCAAAGAT
>CAYNFZ010000116.1:0-3609 GCA_964396725.1 uncultured Pseudomonadales bacterium | reverse complement strand
CCCTATTCTTGATGAGATGCATGTTGCTGAAAAGAATAAAGGCGCATTTCTTAATAACGAACCATTGCGTGTTTCCAGAAATTCACAATTATCTGAAGCGTTATTGGCATCTGCATATTCAATGGATGAAAGTGACATCAAACGAGGGTTAAAAACGATTGAAACACTCGCACTTAACACTCGGAAAGTTGTCATCAACTTTTCGCCCGCATTAGATTTATGCAATATCGCTCGTGGTAGAATTGATGGCCTTGTCGATAATGGAACAACTCCTGAAGACCATGCAGCTGGGAGCCTGATTCTTACCGAAGCTGGTGGTATTGTGCAAAATTATTACGATGAAGATTGGGATGTAAATAAAATCGGTATCATTGCATCCAACGGAGTTCTTCAAAATTTTATAACTGGTCTTGCAAGGAATAAATGAGAAAATCTTTTTTACGCAAGGGGACGCTGTGCTTTCGCTCTACTACGTTCTGCTCACCCTCGGCTAACAAAGCATAACAGGTTCAGAATTCGACTCACCCCTCACTCAAATTGCTCATTCGCTTAGGCGGTGAGAAAATTATACCGCCACGCTCACTTCGCAACTTCTGTTATGCCGGAACGTTAGACAGGACATGCATAGTCAAAAGCCCAACTTCATTATTCCTGGATTTTCAACAATAACCCCAACTCATACACATACTTCTTTTTCCACCCACTCTCCTTAGCAACTTTTTTTGCCACCACCGCCAACCCTTCACCTTTTTCAAGCAATCGCTTCATCTGCTGCCTCACTTCTTCCTCACTCCACACTTCACCTTCCCGCTTGCCTTCAATCACCACCACCACCTCACCAACGATCTCTCGCTCACCAATTAAATCAATCACCTGGCTCACTCTCCCTCGGACAAACTCCTCATACTTTTTGGTCATCTCGCGCGCCACACAAATCTGCCGATCACCCATTACTTCGAGCATTTCAGGCAGCATTTTTTTCAGTCGGTACGGGCTCTCATACGCTACCACAGTCCTGAATTCATCAGCCAAATCACCCAAAGCTTTTTTCCTCCCCACGCTTTTCTTGGGCAAATACCCCACAAAAGTAAAACTGTCCGTCGCTAGGCCCGAAGCCACCACGGCTGCAAGTAGCGCGCTCGCTCCCGGTAGGGGAATCACCTGGGCTCCCGCGTCAATCGCCGCCCGGACCAGTTTATAACCCGGATCACTAATTCCCGGCATACCCGCGTCCGAGACCAGTGCCACATCTTGCCTTTTCAAAATCTCCAAAATCTTCTCCACCTGCACCAACTCATTGTGCTCGTGATAAGACATCAACGGCTTATCAACTCCATAGTGATCAAGTAGCTTCTTGGTCACTCTCGTATCCTCGGCCGCAATTAGCCCTACCTCCTTTAACACCTCAACCGCCCGATAGGTCATATCCCCCAAATTCCCAATCGGCGTGGCTACCACATACAATTTTCCCATAGATTCCTATTTTACCTTCTCCCGCCCAAACCCCCAATATCCGTTCTATTCAATCAAAAATCTGATATTATTATCCGCATGAATGTCACCGTCATCGGCGCTGGATTCGTAGGTGTCGTCTCCGCCGCCGTTTTTGCCAAGCTCAAAAACCAAGTCTGGTGCCTCGACCGTACTCCCAGCAAAGTCAAATCCCTAAATCAAGCCATCATTCCCTTCCACGAACCTCAGCTCCAGCCTTTAGTCGCCGCATGCCTCAAAGCCGGCACCCTCAAATTCACTACCAGCTACAAAAAAGCTATATCCAAAGCTGATGTCATCGTTATCGCCGTCGGCACCCCCTCTGCTCCCGATGGCCAAGCCGACCTCACCGCCGTTCTTTCTGCCGCCAAATCAATGGCCCCTCACCTCAAACCTGGCGCTATCATCATCGTCAAAAGCACCGTACCTCCTGGAACCAATTCTCGTATCGTCCAAGAAATCAATTCCCATACCCAGGTAAAATTCTACACCGCCTCCGTTCCTGAATTCCTCCGCGAAGGTACCGCCGTTGCCGATACTCTCCATCCTGACCGCATCGTAGTTGGCGCTACCGAATCCAAAGTCATCCAAACCCTTAAAATCCTTCACCGCCCTCTAGGTGGCCACATCATCGCCATCAAACCAGAAAGCGCCCAGATGGCCAAATACACTGCCAACGCCTACCTGGCCCAACGCATTACCTTCATCAACCAAATCGCCAATCTCTGCGAAAAAAACGGCGCCGATGTTCAAGAAGTCATCAACGCCATCGGCCCCGATCGTCGCATCGGCACTCACTACTGGTATCCGGGCTTAGGTTATGGTGGTTCCTGTTTCCCCAAAGACGTCCGCGAACTCGCCGCCTACTCCAAATCGGTCGGGGAGGGGACTGGCCTCTTCGTCAAAATCGACCAATTAAACGAAAAACGCCTCCCCAAGCTTATCACCAAATTCGGCCATCAAGTTGGTGGCTGGAAAAACAAACGAGTCGCTCTCCTTGGCCTCTCCTTCAAACCCGAGACCGACGACCTCCGCGAAGCCCCCAGCCTCAAAATCATTCCTCTCCTTCAAGCCGCCGGCGCCACTGTCACCGGCTACGACCCTGTTGTTACCCAAATTCCCGGCCCTACAGGCAAACACCTCACTCTTGCTCCCGACCCTTACGCCGCCGCCCACCAAGCCGACGTCGCCATCCTCCTCATCGAATGGCCTCAACTCCTCTCCTTAAACTTAAAGCTCCTCAAGCGCGTTATGCGCGGCTCCACCTTCATCGACACCCGCAATCAATACTCTCCTCAACAAGTGACTCAATCTGGTCTAGAATATATAGGCATCGGCCGCTAGTCATTACTCATTATTTCTTACTCATTATTTCTTAATGTCCAAAACCGCCCTCATCACCGGCATTACCGGCCAAGATGGCTCCTACCTCGCTGAACTTCTACTCCGCAAAAAATACCGCATCATCGGCTTGGTTAGTTCCCAGCACAACATCGGTAACCACAACATAGCCGCCATTAAAAACCAACTTACTCTGGAAACTGGCGACCTCCTCGATAAATCTTCCTTGGAAAAAATCTTCTCCCAACACCAACCCACCGAAGTTTACAATCTCGCTGGCCTCTCTTTTCCTCCCGCCTCCTGGGACCAACCCACCCTTACCTTAGACATCAACACTCTCGGCATCACCCGTCTCCTGGAAATCATTCGCGATTCCTCACCCCATACTCGTTTCTATCAAGCCAGCTCCTCCAAAATCTTCGGCGACCCCAAAAACTCGCCCCAAACCGAAACCACTCCCATCGCGCCCCTCGATCCTTACTCCACCTCCAAAGCCGCCGCCCACTTCATCACCCGCCAATTCCGCCACCATTTTCAACTTTTTGCTTGTGCCGGTATCATGTTTAATCACGAATCAAAGCGTCGTGGCCCTGAGTTTGTCACCAGAAAAATTACCCAAGGAGCCGTCAAAATCAAACTAGGCCAAAAAAACCAGCTCAAACTCGGCGATCTCGATGCCAAACAAGACTGGGGTTATGCCCCCGACTATGTAGAGGCCATGTGGCTTATGCTCCAACAAGACCAGCCCGATGATTATGTTGTTGCTTCCGGCACCCA
>CAYNFZ010000115.1:0-3623 GCA_964396725.1 uncultured Pseudomonadales bacterium | reverse complement strand
GGTATGTGTACCCGGTGTGGGTGATGTGGTTGCCCTGGTTGGGGGCGGGTGTGAGTTGGTGGTGGAGCAAAAGGAAAAGGAGAGTGTGGGTGGGGTTGGGGGTAGCGATGAATGTGGCGTTAGTGGGGGTGATGGTGGTGGCTCCACGGGTGTTTTTTGGAATGGTGGAGTGGTTACCGGGAATGAAGGCGGAGGCGGGACAAGTGAAGGGATGGGTGTCGGGGTATGGGGTAAGGGAAGTGGTGGAGGATATTCGAGGGTTGGCTAGGCAAGGTCCGATAGTGGTGTTGGTGAGGGTGGATAGTGGGAACCCGGAGGATGCGGTATTACTGTGGTTACGAAGCGAGAAGAATGTGTTGGCGGTTTATGACTGGGAGTATGTGGGGAGCGAGATGGACCAGGCCGATCGGTTGCCGGTGTATTTTGTGTCGCGGGATGGGAATCTGGGAATGCTGGAGGACGAGCTGATGGAGTTGGTAAAGCGGTACGATAAGCCGGGTGAGAGTGGAGGTTATGTGGGGTTGTGGAAGAGAGAAAAGAGAATTGAACCAGAGTAAATCGGTGGTATAATAGGGACTCCGGTCATTGGAGCGGTGTGGAACCACCTCTTACCATTCCGAACAGAGTCGTGAAACGCGCCAGCGCTGACGATAGTGTGGGGGCAACTCCATGCGAAAATAAGTCGTGGCCGGGATAAAGTACCTCAGGCAACCACCTGGGGTTTTTTATTGGTAAAAGGTGGGAACTTAAACTACGTTTGAGATGTGAAGATCCTACACTAAGCTCTTGATTTTTCGCTGATTACCTATTCCTCCTTCGCATAAAGCTTCGGAAGGACACAGTCGGCCGTATAGAAAATCAGGATTTGGTGAGGGACACGGTAGGTCGTGGCCTACCTACGTACTCGATATTTCGCCTTAATCATTAGTTAAGGCTTCATTCGAGATACTTCGGCGGGCAAGCCGGGATAAAGACGCTCAAGGGTAACCTTGGGCTTTTTTATTGCGACGAATTCAAAATCTGAAGTAACGGTAAAAACGTACATTTCTATGTTGAAAATATGGTTTGATTTCCCAGTGAATTTTGGTTGCGGGGTCGGGGCATGTGGTGGATGTTGGCAAGGCAAGGTCGGGAGTGTTAGTTTGAGATAATAAGTAGAATGATTGATATAGCGCGATGTTGTAGAGAGTATTTAGAGTTGATATGAATGGGTAAGTATTTAAGAGTTTTGTTTGTGATGATTTTATCACCCTTGGCAGAAGACCACGGCTGCCTAGGCCATGGATGAATGCTCAAATCCTGCTTCCTCCTTGGCTAAACCTCTGTCGCTAATCATCCTTCACGTAAAGTTTCGGACGATTGAGCTGCAAAGGTCAGAGAGTTACGGAAGGACAGGTCGGAGTGATTTCAGATCCGAAAAGTTAAAGGATGTCACGCCACACGAGAGTAGGGCGTGGAGCTTCATGTGTAACGGGTGGTCGAAATTGAAAAATGTCTCAAGATGGAGTAAAATCGGGAACATTCTCATGAAAGGAGAACCATGATATATGGCAACAAAAACAACAAAATCACGGTCAGAAGTGTCGAGTGCTTCTGTAAAAAAGGAGACTAAGAAAAGAAGCAGGAAAGGTACCGAGCAAAGCACGGCCAAGGCAAAAAGTGCTACAGGCACAAAAGGCACGAGAGGTACAAAAAGAGTGACGGTGGAGAAGTCGGTTGGAGTTGTGAAGAAAGTTTCGAAAGTAAAGGAAAAGAGGGCAACAGCCAGTGAAGACAGTGGTGTTTTGACGATGGAAGAGTTGTTGGCGATGACGGGGACGGAATTGAGAGTTCCTAAACGTGGAGATGTGATTGAGGGAGTGATAACGGAGATTAACAAGCGGATGGTATTGGTGGATATTGGTGCCAAAACTGAAGGTATGGTGGTAGAGAAAGAATATGATGAGACTAAAGAGCTGATCGGAGATTTGAATGTGGGCGATGCGGTGGCGGTGTATGTATCTTCTCCTGAAAATGATCGGGGACAGATATTGTTGTCTCTGAAGCGGGCGGCGGTGGATCGTAAGTGGGAGCAGTTTGGCGAGTTTTTGGAGACGGGTAAAGTGGTGAAGGTGAAGGGTTTGGAAGTGAACCGGGGAGGTTTGATTGTGTTAGCTGATGGTTTACGTGGTTTTGTACCGAGTTCACAGTTTGGAAAAGTATATTTGGGGCGAATGGATGTGTTGCTGGATGAGCGATTTGAGGTGAAGGTAATTGAGGTGGATAAGCCGAAAAATAGGTTGATTTTTTCGGAACGGGAAGTGAGTGAAGCTCAGGCGATTGAGAATAAGAACAAGGCGTTGGATGTGATCGAGATTGGAGGGAATTATAATGGAGTGGTGTCGGGAATTATGCCGTTTGGAGTGTTTGTGACAGTGACTGTGCCGTTGCGAAAGCAAAAACCCTCGAAAAGCTCCGCCTCGGGGCAAGTAAAGATTAAAGATCAAAAAGACGAGAGTAAAAAGAAGGGTGAGGATAAAGGAGTGGGGCAGGTGGAGGGATTGGTACACATCAGTGAGATTTCGTGGGAGAAGGTGAATGACCCCAATGATTATTTTACCCAGGGAGATCGGGTGGAAGTGAGGGTGTTGGGAATTGATAATGGCAAGTTGAACCTGTCGGTGAAGCAGTTATCTGGGGATCCGTGGAAGAATATCTTAAAGAAATATGAAGTGGGAACGACAGTGAGAGGGAAGGTGACGCGAGTAGAACCTTTTGGAGTATTTGTGACGTTGGAGCCGGGGGTCGATGGCTTGATCCACATCAGTAAGATCGAGGCGGGAAAGGAGCCTGAAGCGGGTCGCGAAGTTGATGTGGTGGTGGATAGCGTTGACGTGGATAATCGGCGCATGTCGCTGGGGATGGTGTTGACAGAGGTACCAGTTATTTATAAATAACTGGTGCTATTGGGAGGCTGGCCCTCCTGCGTACCAGATGTTTCGCTTTTTAGGCCTATGCGCCCAGATCGAAAATCTGGGTACTTTGGAGGGTGACACACAGAATGTTAAGATTTTATTCTGCGTGTCAAGGTATCCGTGATATATAAATAATTTCACCTTGTGAAATTAAGTGTCAATCACCAAGCACTAAATTAATTCGAAATAATAATAAGAAGAGATCCTTCGACTTTCTGATTTGTCACATCAAATCAGAAGCGCTTAGGATGACAAGATCGCTCTGAAGAGTTTAGCAATCTTGTCAAATACTAGGAGGAAAGTATGGCGAAACAAAGGATGGTGGTATACGACGATCAGTTAATGATCGATATGGAGTTAATTTTTAGTGCGATTCGGGAAGCCAAGGGTGATTGGAAAAAAGTTGAGCAGGAGATGAGGGCGTATTTAGCGGCGGTGCAAGGGATGGTGGAGAACGTGGAAGAGTAGGAAGGTGAGGGTGTGGAGGCTAGTTTGGGTGATGAAAGTGGGGTTGGGAAAAGTAAATTCGACAGGAGAAGTAATCTGTTAGGTTTGGGGAGAGGAGATTTATCACCCTTGGCAGAAGACCACGGCTGTCTAGGCCGTGGATGAAGGCTTAAATTCTGCTTCCTCCTTGGCTAAACCTCTGTCGCTAATCATCCTTCACGT
>CAYNFZ010000114.1:0-3739 GCA_964396725.1 uncultured Pseudomonadales bacterium | reverse complement strand
CACCCCCTCCTCCAGCTTCACCTACCCCACCGGCTTCTCCACCCGCTCCTTCACTCCTATCTCCCCCCACTTTACCCCCTTCCCCACCACCTTCCTCATCGCCACCCCCCAAATCCGTCACCGTCAGTACTACCCCACCTCCCCCATCCCCCAAATCCCACCCCGGCCTCATTATCGCCGCTTTGATTCTGCTTCCTCTCATCCACCTCGGCACCATCGCCTCCGTCATACTCGACAAAAACCAGCAAGATATCCGCCGCGATGCCGCCTCCAAAGGTATCCCCACTTGTCCTCTCGATGCTCCCGTCTCCGCCATCTTAATCACCTTCTCCGGTGATTTTATTCGCTCCGATCAAACCGACTCCGCGGCCCAACTCCCAGCCGTTACTACCTCCATTCCTGCCGGCACCTACGCCGTCGAAGTTGCCCTGTATGACTCCAGCCACCCTGGCGCCCGCACCCAACCCAACGAATCCTTCCATCTGCTTCTCCAAGATGAAAGCGGCCAACAAATCGCCCAAACCAGCCACACCCAAGATCTTCCCGACGATCAGGATCTTGCCACCCAATCCCTCGATGCCAACTTAATCGTCAATTCCCCCGTCACCTCCGTTCAGCCTTTCCACTCCGCCTATCCCGACACCTCTTCCGCTAACAGCATTAACCCCGTCTGTGCTGTCTTCACTCCCTTGAACCAACCCACTCCCACCCCCCCCCCCACCCCCACCCCCGCGCCAACTCCATCACCCTCACCCTCCACCAATCCTTCCCCCAGCCCCTCCACTTCACCCACCCCCACTCCTACTTCCACCCTCTCCTGCAATTCTGACTGTGTCACCGATTCTCAGTGTATCGCCGTCAATTCCAACTGGCTCTGCATTCAAGGCAACTGCCGTCACGCCGACAACCCCACCAACACCAAATGCGAACCTCCCCTTGGTGGACCCGATCCCACCCCCACCCCATCTCCCACTTCGACCACCACCACTTCTCCCACTCCCACTCCTGCCGCCCAAGTCGATCTTCCCGATGCCGGCAACCTCACCCCCACTCTCACCCTCCTCGGCTCCGGTCTCGGCCTCCTCTTCCTTGGTGCAGTCAGCCTGTTGTTTTTCTAGCCCACACCTTCCCGCCCCAGCTTCCACTTATCGTATAATTATCCTGCCATGATTCGATTCATCTCTCTTCTATTCGTTCTAACTTCACTCCTCCATCCCCCTCTCGCTCTAGCCCAAACCAATTCCGAGGAAATCTCCGACTTCACCTCCGAAATCACCCTCAACCCAGACACCAGCATCTCGGTTTCCGAAACCATCCACTACTTCACCAGCAGTGAAAAACACGGCATCTACCGCTACATTCCCCAGCGTTATACCGTCAACGGCTTAAACCTCACCACCCAAACTTCAGCCGTTTCCGTCACCGACCGCAACGGCCAAGATCATCCCTTTTCTACCACCCACGAAAGTGGCAACCTCAAACTCAAAATCGGCGATCCCAACCGCACCTTCCACGGTGACCGCTTCTACCTTATCAACTACCGCACCGACCACGCCCTCCGCCGTTTCCAAGACCACGACGAACTCTACTGGGACATCACCGGCGAAGGCTGGCAAGTCCCCCTCGCCCACACCACCGCTATCATCAACTCCCCTCACGCTACTATTACCCAAGTCGCCTGCTATTCTGGCGAATTTGGTTTAAACGACTCTCTCTGCCAAACTCAAATCCTCTCCGACCACCAAGCCCAAATCACCTACGACCAAACCATCGCCTACGGCCAAAACCTCACCGTTGCCATCGCCCTCGACCAACAAGGCAGCCTCATTCATTTTCCTACCCCATTGCAACAAGCCCTCCAAACCATCCAAGACAACCTCACCGCCATCTTAGTTTTCTTCCCCACCATCATCATATTCATGCTCTGGTACACCAAAGGCCGTGACCTTATCTTCCTCTCCGACAACATCTTCGACATGGACCCCGCCAAACCCACCAAACTCGCCCCTCTTTTTCACCGTCACCGCACTCCCTTGGTTTACCAACCTCTCACCCACTTAACCCCCGGCGAAGCCGGTACCATCCTCGACGAAAAAGTCGACACCCAGGATATCATCGCCGAAATCATCGACCTCGCCCGCCAAAAATACTTGAAGATCGAACCCACCCAACAGACCGGTCTTATCTTCAAGTCCAAAGACTACCTTTTCACCAAACTCCGCCAACCAGCCCCATCGCTCCCGGCTCACCAATCCTATCTTCTCGAGCAAATCTTCCGTACCGGTGACACCGTCAAACTCTCCAGCCTCAAGGGCAAATTCCACGCCGCCATCGCCAAGACTCGCGACCTGATCTACCAATCCGCTTCCACCAAAAAACTCTTCACCCAAAACCCCAACCTTACTCGTGGTAAATACATCGCCTTCGGCGTCTTCCTCCTCGGCCTGGCCATGATCATCGCCATCCAATCCCTCCAAGCTTCCCTCTTCTTGCCCTTTGTTTTCACCATTCTCCAAGTTCCCGGCGTCATCATCCTGGGTTACTCCATGGTCCAAAAATCCGCCCTCGGGAGCAACTTTCATATGCAAGCCAAAGGCTTAAAACGCACCATCAACTTAGGTAAATGGCGCCAACAAATCCAAGAAAAACATCTCTTTATCGAAGAAGTCCTCCCCTTTGCCATCTCCCTCGGCGTCATCCACCGCCTCACCCACGACATGGAGGCTCTCAACATCAAACCCCCCGACTACCTCGCCCCTTCCTTAATCGCTGCCTCCGGCTTCAACACCTCCCACTTCATCAATGATTTCACCAGCCAAGCCGGTTCCACCCTCACCTACAACCCTTCTTCCAGCAGTTACTCCGGCGGCTCCGGTTTTTCCGGCGGCTTCTCCGGCGGCGGCGGTGGTGGCGGTGGCGGCGGTAGTTGGTGAGATTGCCTGCTTGTTTTCTAACATAGAGCTTCGTTATTTTTGCATTGCCCCGCCCAGCGCTGGAACTTAGAAATTAGTTATTAGGATTTATCTAGGTCAATTAGGTCAATTAGAAATTAGAGCAATTTTATTCCCTCTCCTCACTCCTCTCCCACACCACCACTTTCTGGTACCGCCCAATCTCCACCTCAATCTCCTCTACCACACCATAACCCTCAAACTCCATTCCCGGTTCGGCTACTATTAGTGGTCGCTCTTTTTCTATCACTTGCGCCACCTTCTCTTCATACTCTTCCCCCCAACTCCGCGCCACAAACTCCCACCGATACTTCATCGGTTCCGGTCCCACCCACGCCTCACCCATCCCACTCCACACCGCCGCCATCGTCAGATTCATCACCTTTCCTTTCTCGGCCAACTCCTCCAACCTCTCAATCACTTCTTTATCCTCTGGAGTTACTCGCATCCCCGACAGGAGTAGGGGAGTCTCCACCACTTCACTCTCTTGCCTCCATCGCACCATCCCTCGTTGCCCCGCTATCACCAACATCACTCCCACCACCACCAGCGCCGCCCAACTCTTCCTTCGCCATTTTTGTAACCCCCAAGCCGCCAGCCCTATCGCCCCACTCATCGCCCAGAAGTAATGTCGCCGATCTCCGACTGGATAATACTCCAACCACGACACCAACCCCACTATCGCCACCAGCATCACCTCCACGTCTTCCCGTTGCCACTTCTTTTTGTTGTTCCAGTTCTTCATCACTACCATCCCCGCCAACAGCGGGAGCACCAGCCACACCAGG
>CAYNFZ010000113.1:0-3771 GCA_964396725.1 uncultured Pseudomonadales bacterium | reverse complement strand
TGTATCCCCTTTAATAGTCCTCACAATCCGCCCCATAGCCATTTCACCCCATAGCATCGCATGATACAATCACTCCTATTCCGACCGATTTACTTCCACTCGCACCTTACCAAAGAGATTCAAACCATTTAACCCGTCAGCTATGATATCAATGTTTCCAGACCCACCGATCACAGCTCACCCCTGTATTCCAACTCCAGAACAACTAGAGACTACGTCGTCCTCTCTCTTCAGTTCAAGGCTATAGACCCTCGAGCCGCCCTGAATCCAGATGAATCGATCCAAACAGCCAAACTACAGGAGAATTTCCCATGACAGACCAAAAACAGGATCAAATCATCGTCAGCGTCACCAGTCATGCAGGCCACGAGATCGAGCAGCACACCTACTCCTGCTTGGATCTGGCTGCCTCAATCCTCACGTTCGCAGCTCTCAAGCAACGTTATGCCCCGGATACCTTAATCGAACAAGTCGTGCTCGACAGCTTCGACGACAAAGAGGAAAACCCCCTCGATCCACATCTACCCCAGAACATTGTCGTCAACGATCGAGTAGAGGTACACACCGCTCAGCATATTGTCGCC
This sequence comes from uncultured Pseudomonadales bacterium, assembly GCA_964396725.1. Taxonomy (GTDB): domain Bacteria; phylum Patescibacteriota; class Microgenomatia; order UBA1400; family CAYNFZ01; genus CAYNFZ01. Next base: position 3,187 of record CAYNFZ010000113.1, on the reverse strand, counting down.
TGGGAAATGTCTGAAACCAGCAACTGTTTCGGCACTGGAGAATAACCGCCCATAGTACACCTACCAAGAAAGGTCTACTCATGAACCACCATCGAATTCTCGTAATCCTTCTTGTACTCACTCTCTTCACTGCCGCCTGCAACGCCCACCGCGTTCGCTCTGGCACACTTCGCGATACTATCTTTTCCGTCGAAGAAACCAACAATGGTTACTATCGTGTCTGGATGACCCACGACGATATCGCTGGTTACTGCACTCAAAACCGGGAGACGGGCCAATACGCCCTCCACCTACTCAGAAACCACAACGGTGAAGTGCTTCTAGATTTCCGCTCCATCAACGAAGGAGATCCGGAGCATAGTTGGTGGAATTCCAGCGATTGCGGTTCCATCAGCAGCGGAGACAGCACCACCGCCATGTTCTACCTAGTCAGTGTTGTTCCGGTACCCGCCCGCGATTCTCTTGCCACCCCCGAACTCCCTCCCTCCAATTAACCTCTCCCCGTACCCAGCTGATCCACACGCCAGATCATTCTCCCCGCCTTCAGGACCCAAAATCCTCAAGGCGGATTTTTTTTGTGCATAACCGCTTCAGCGCAACCCCGCTAGTATGGTACTTCTAGAATTTTACGATAAAATACACACTAGTAGCGCACGCTACTTCTCTTTTCGGGGAGAGGCTTTCTTGGCATCCGCGCCAAGCACAAGCCAACTTAACAACCAGGGTAGAGGGTTGGAAACAAGGGGGGTATCTTACTCAACACATCAAGGAGAGGATCCACGCATGTGTCACAAAAGTAAGATAATAATACCAACCACCAGACCAGAAGCACCGCCAGAGGCAGTCAACGGAGTCCCAATCAAGTGTTGCCATCTAATCTCTGACCGTAAGCTGGAAACCCAAGGTGACAGACCCCAATACATCCCACCATTTGGTCACGGTCATTTCATCTACCAAGCCACTCACTCCAGAACCACCGGCTCCTCACGTATCTATATCTAGCACCTCCTCGCTCCACCTCTCTACCCCGCTTCACCCCTTCAGTAATTTGTTTGAATCAAAACCGTACCCCAATCTCATATCCCTGACTCTTCAAAACATTCAGCCCCTCCCACTTCCAACTCAAGAAGTCTCATCTCTCATTTCTCATCTCTCGCTTCTCTTATCTCATCTCAATTCACCCTCTATACCAGGATCCGATCCTTCAATCAGTAAATTGCTCAATCAATTCAACATCTTTTCCAGAGAAATTCCCTAAATCAGTCCATTCCTATTCAAATTCCTTTCGTACCCCCATCTTTCCACACTCACTTCATCCAGTCATTTTGATATTTTATTTTTGATCTTTGATCTTAAGTAAACGTCGTAGTTGAGCGACATTTACTCAACCCACCACCTCTCTCCATCACTCACCACCACCACCTCCCCATCTTTGTCCGTCCGCTTTACCTCTGCACCCACACTTTCAAGTCTCTCCAAAGTTTCCTGAGCTGGATGACCAAACGAGTTCTTCCCTACCTCGATCACGGCTAACTCAGGCGATAGTTTCTCCAACCACTCTCGACTACTCGAATACTTCGACCCATGGTGTCCCACCTTTAACACATCCACGTCTCTCACCCATCCTCTATTCAACAACTCTTCCTCACTCTCACTACCTAAATCACCCGTAAACAACACCTCCAAACTACCATACACCAACTCCACCACCACCGATCTCTCGTTGATATCTTCCTCTTTGGCAATCTCCACCACACCATCCTTGCCTTCAACCTTAATCTTCTTCTCAGGCCACCAAACATCAAACTCCAACCCCTTCAACCTAATTTTCTCACCGTGGCTTACACTAATCCTCTTTTCTTCCAAACTTTTCACTACTTCTCTTAATTCTTCATTAGCATCATCTGGTATCTCAGCTACTAGTAGTCCTACATCAAATCGTCTCATTAATTCAATTAAACCTTTGTAGTGATCTGCTTGTGCATGAGACAAAATTATTACTTCTATTCTTCTATCCCAAAAAGGCATTTCTCTTTTCAAACAATCCAACACTTTATCATTAGGTCCACCATCAATCACCACTTGAATCGATCGTTTTGTCACCACTGTAGCGTCTCCTTGCCCCACACTACAAAACCTTATCTTCAGATTTTCACTAGGAACCTCGTATACTGCCGTGATTGCAAGCATTATCACCAGTCCCAACATCCCGACCATGTAGTTTCGCATACCTTTATTTTTACCGCATTCTTGCTAACAATCATACTGTTAAATACACATCCTATATTAGTGGATATATGAAATCACTATAAGCCTTATCTCGATATGTATTTCTTATCTCTTTCGTATCGTTATTTTCAATATCTCCTAGTTATATTTCTTCAAAAACCATGTATTACCACGGTATATCAGCTTTATATATACCCATATATTTATTCATAGTAATAATTATGTCTCTTAATTAGCAACACTAGATTATATATGCTACCTGTCATATCAACCTCATATTTGCCAAAAACAATCTATTTACACTCGCAATGAACTTCTGCTAACCCAAAAAAATATAATCACTCATTATTTATATCTGCCAACAATCAGACCCTACACTATATTTTCACAATTTTTCATTCAAACCACATTCTCCCCATCAAATATATCAATCAACTACACAACACTCAAAAAAACCGATTTTCTTCACCCCTTGCTCAATTTCCCACCCCAAAACCCAATTCCATCCCCAAAACCACTTTTGCTCACCTTTTCTTCCAATCCTCTCTTTCCAACCTAGTAGCATCATCACCTATACATCTGCCAGCAAAAACCCAACCATATCCCAAACAAAATCTTTTCACACTTTCCTGTCTTACTCCCATCTCCCTTCCTTTCTAACTATACACATACATAGTACACATTCTTTAATCATTTCATTTAATCTCCAAAACCAGACGTACAAAGCCCAGTAACCTCCCACCTCTTTTTCACTACCCCTCTTATACACACCCTCAGTCCCTTCACGCACGTTATCCCTTACCATGCCAACTAGCACCCCATATATTCAAATGCCAAACAATAGCATTTCCCCGCACCTTCTGCCCAATAACCACCCACAGCACCCATTTTGACTACTTTCACACCTTTTTATCTACATTCCCTATTTTCACATCCATCAAATTTATTTTATCTTTTG
>CAYNFZ010000112.1:0-3843 GCA_964396725.1 uncultured Pseudomonadales bacterium | reverse complement strand
TTCTATTTTCTATCTGTCACACTACATCACCAATTTTTCAACCTTCTCTTTCCCCACCATTTTATTTCTCTCAAGTTTATGTACCCACCACCACACCAAGACGTAATATGCCAACCCTCCACCCAACTTATAAATATCCCTCATATCAGCTAAATCAATCTCTATACTCACCCACTTCCATCGATCAAACAGTTCTATCACCTCCACAAACATCCACAACAACCCATATACCCCCATTCCTACCAAATACGACCCCCACCCCCACACCATTCCCACTCCCAATTTCACCGCTCCCCCAAACATAATCGGCGCTACCAACCACAAAATCAAAACATTCACCAGAGGTGAAGCTACTGAAACCCTTCCAAAAACCGCCAACACAATCGGCATAGTCCCCAATTGTGCCGAAATCGTTGTAACTAGATCAATCTTTACTGCTTCCCACAACTTTCTCACCCATTTTATTTCTTCAAACTCACCATGCGCCTCCACCACCCAACCCGTCAATTTCCCTACCCATCTATCTATTCCCTTCTCTATCCCCGGTGAACCCCACAAAATCCCTCCTGTAGCTGCCACTGACAACCAAAAACTTACACTTGTAAACATACTCGGCCAGATCAAAAGCATCATCCCACTGCTCACCACCAGCGACCAAGACGCCCAATACTGTTTACCCAAAAATGCCGCCGCATAGGTTAATAATCCCATCACTGTTGCTCTCACCACCGGCGGATTTGCTCCCGCTATCACCGCATACACCACCACTCCTCCTCCTGCCAATACCAACGCCCACCTCTTGGGTAACCATCTCCCCAATCCTTCCATCATCACTCTCGCCACAATTGTAATATTAAATCCGCTCGCCGCAATCACATGCAAGGTCCCTGTGTTCACCAAAGCTTCATAAAAATCATCAGGTAATTTTGCCCTAATACCAAGCAAAATACCCACCAACAAACTTCCATGCGGCTCCGGAAGATATTTCACCAACACTCCCGCCAGGTATTTCTGGAGATCTGCCACCTTTTCCTTCACTTGATTCTGCCATTCTCCCCACCATGTACGCCGATTTCCTACCACTGAAATATTCCCGTCTACCAAGACATCTTTGCTATCTACCCCCCTTATCACTCGCCCAGTCTTTTTGCCAACAATTTCCACCAGATCGCCCCTGGAGATAGCCTGGACCTTCTCTGCTCCAACCACATACTTCCCAGCTTGCCACCATTGAATTGATACACTTTGAACCGGTTCACTCGTTACCACCCCTTCCAACCTCACCACCTCACTTCCCACCACCACCCGCTCCACCTTCACCTCCCCCCAATCTCCGCTAACCCAAAAATCACTATGGCCATCCAAACTTTCACCCTTATCGTTTCCCTTCATCTCCTGCCACAATAACCAACCTGGAAACACCCACACAATCCCCAAAACCAATACAATACCCAAACTTCTTTTCATCTCTCCTTCCACACTATACTGCCTTGTTTGTTCCCCGCAACCACCAAAACCTTCGGGTCCAGATATCAACAACTTCTTCCATCTACCCAGCACATTCCCTATCTCACTTCTTGTCTCAAATCTTTTTCCAACCCAATCCTAGATAACTAACCGCTAGTCCTGTACGTTCTACCCTCAACTTGTTACTCCTTTTCTCTTGTCTCTTGTTTGTAATTTGGAATTTGTAGTTTGGAATTTCTGCAGTTTCATGAAGCTCCACGCCCCACTCTCGTGTGGCGTGACATCCTTTAACTTTTCACAGCTGAAATCACTCCGACCTGTCCTTCCGTAACTCTCTGACCTTTGCAGCTCAATCGTCCGAAACTTTACGTGAAGGATGATTAGCGACAGAGGTTTAGCCAAGGAGGAAGCAGAATTTAAGCATTCATCCACGGTCTAGGCAGCCGTGGCTTTCTGCCAAGGGTGATAAACTGCAGCATCATTCCACCACCAGCTTCCCTTCATTACTTTCCAACACATTCTCTGGTATTCCCGCCTTACTCATCAACTGCTCTAACGTCTCATACGGTCGATTCTCTACAATCCACCGCGCTCGACTCTCTCCGATACCCCACAACGCATCTAGCTCCACCACACTGGCCGTATTCACATTCACTGCTCCACCAAAAGCCGTCTCACCTACATAAGCCGAGATATCACCGTTCATCATGCCCACCTCTAGATCTTCTCCTTCAAACGGCACATAAACCTTCATCCCATCCTTTACTTTCGCCGCCAAATTGACCCTCTTTGCCACAAACTCAAAACTCGCTGCTTCACTAAACCCTCCCGCCATCTCAATCACCACCCCCAACCGGGTTCCTCCATCAACTTCGTATACCCCAGGAATCTCCACCGCTCCCGCCACATCCACCACCATTTGCTCCTCCTCTCCATCACTCTTCTCTTCCGCTTCAATCACCTCGATCACCTCCACCTCCCCTTGTTTCCCCACCCAACTTGCTACTCCCACTATTCCCATCACCACCCCCAACCCAAACAACCCCACACTCACCGGCTTCTCCCGCACTTTCTCCACTACCCACCACTGACTCACTCTTTCATCGGTGTCTCCCATACCCCCAGGCTACCCAAAACCATCCCTCTAAGTCAATCCACACCCTCGGCGCCACTCCTAAACATCCACCTATTCTCCCGTCTCTCCCCGCTCCTCCCAGCTCTCGTCTCAGCCTCCTTGCCCCGCCTCCTTACCGTTTCCCGTACCCAGGCTCTACCTTCCTCAGTCTCAACCCTCTCCCCTACCACATTCCAGACCATTAGCCCTTACCCCCCCCACAACTTATCTATCGTTGCCCCGCCACACCTCTTTTGCTCCACCTCTCTTTTCATCACTCACTCCTCCAAATATCGCCGCAAACGCCCCATTCCTTTACGTATCAACTTCCTAAACGCCTCCTCCTCAATCTGCCTGATTCTCTCCCGAGACAAATCCAACTTATCTCCCACTTCCTGTAGGGTCAACCCTTCTCCTCCATTACCTAACCCATAACGCAACCGCACCACCCTCTCCTCCCATGCGCTCAATCCCAACAATACCCTCTCTAACTCATCCCGCAATAACGCCAAATTCGCCTTAGCCTCAGGCTCCTCACTCCTCTCATCCTCCACAAACATCGCCAACTCTCCTTCCCCATCTCCCACCGGACTCTGTAACGACACCGTTTCCCAATAACTCCTCCTCACCTCCTCCAGCTCCTCCTCCGACCACCCCAACTCCACCGCCACCCTCTTATCATCTGGCCACCCACCCTCTTTTTCCCACACTTGCCGCAGCAATTTAGCCATCCTCCACCGCTTTTCTAACATGTGCGATGGAATCCGAATCTCATCTATTTTCTGCACCATCGCTCTAGTAATCGCCTGTCTTATCCACCAAGTCGCATAGGTAGAAAACCGATTCCCCCGCGTATAATCATATTTATCCACCGCTCTCATCAATCCCAAATTACCTTCCTGAATCAAATCCGCAAACGGTAATCCCCTACTTCTATACCGTTTGGCAATACTCACCACCAACCGAGTGTTCCTCCGCGCCAACTTATCTCTTGCTGCTTGACCCTCATCCACCATTACCTCCAACCTCTGCAACAATCCCCCGTTTACCTTTCCCATCCGCTCCAGTTGCACACTAGCTCGCCGCCCCGCTCCAATCTTTCTTGCCAACTCCACCTCTTCCTCGGCCTTCAACAATGGCTCTCCTGTCGCTTGCCTCAAATACAAACTCACCACATCATCCGACTCAATCTCACTTGCATCCACCGGCACCTTCTCCCCTGGCTCGACCTCCTCTCCATCCACATCCCCTTCTCCCCCCCA
>CAYNFZ010000111.1:2526-3921 GCA_964396725.1 uncultured Pseudomonadales bacterium | reverse complement strand
GTATGACATAGCGGTAATGGATAGTGGCAAGGTGAAGAGATACCCGGCGAATATTGCAGAAGGCAATTGTTTTCGGTATGTGGTTAAGTTTGGGAGTAGACACGAGCGGGATGAAGCAAGGGTGAGGTTGAGAAGTTTGGGAGTGGAATCGATCCCGCCGGTATCGGATTGGGAGCTGTTATCACGGCAGTTGGGACTGAAGCGAAAACTGTTTCCGGTGGCAGAGGAAATGGCGGCGACATGTTTGTCGGTACCGGTATATCCTTGTTTGAGCGACGAGCAGGTGGAGAGAGTGGCGGCAGGGTTGGGTGTGGTGCTGGAGAAGTTATAACCAGCGGGGAGTGGATTGGGTGTATTTGATGTAGGTGTTGGGGTAGCGGCGGTGGAGGGCGGGTTCTTCGACGTGGATGAGGTAAAGGTGGAAGGCGATGAAAGCGGTGGCAGTGAGAATCAAGAGAAGTAGGTGACCAAAGAGAATGAATGATCCCAAGTAAATGAGTATATGGGCGATATAGATGGGATTTCTAGTTTTGGTGTAGATACCTTTGATGACCAGTTTTTGAGGAGGTTGGATCAAGGCAGGAGTACCGTGGCCCAATCTGGAAAAAGTACGGCTGGCAGTGACGGCTAGTGTCAGGCCAATGGCGATGAGAAAGATGCCAATACCGCGGAACATGCTGAAGATATAGATGGGGAGACCGAGGATGTGGTTGAGGATGATACTTATGATGGGCAGAATTATCCAGAAGAGGAGAATGGCGATGAGAAGAAAGTGAGGAGTCCGGATTTTCATGGCAGGTTTATTTTATACCGGTGTTAATATCTGAGGCCAGATGCCACGCGTTTAAGTTTGCGCCCAAGCCAGTTGGAAGCCTTGTTGGTGGGTTGGGCATAGAGGGTCCACTTTTGATCCAAGGTAAATTTGCGATGGTTCCATTCGGAAACAACCATATGGGTAGTAGGAATTATTGATTTGTCCAAAGTTTCGTCTAATGCAACCCATTCGAGTTGACCCTCGGTGCACTGGGGTAAATCTTTGGTTGGGAACACTGTCCAGTAATAGTAGAGAATTTTGGATTGGGCAGGAATGATGCAGCGGGCAAATTCATGCAGCTTGGAAGCTTCTAGACCCGTTTCCTCTTTAAGTTCTCGGTAAGCACTTTGAAGGGCTGTTTCGCCTTCCTCGATGGTGCCTCCAACGCCAGTGTAGAGATTGGGGGCGAATTTTTTCCAGGATGCACGCTTGAGTAGGACTAGTTTGGTGGGAGGATTGGTGTCGAGGAGAAATATTACGGTGTAGGCCTGTTGGTATTTGATGAGAGGAAGAGAATTCATGTAGTGATAGCGAATATATCACAGGTTATGGGTAAATCTGAGGAAGCTGGTGGTAGTTGT
>CAYNFZ010000111.1:0-2426 GCA_964396725.1 uncultured Pseudomonadales bacterium | reverse complement strand
GATAGCGAATATATCACAGGTTATGGGTAAATCTGAGGAAGCTGGTGGTAGTTGTAGTCGGTTTCTCCGTGTCTGATGATGATGAGTTTTTGAGGCATAGGGCTTTTATTTTAGATTAAATGGCACAGGCAATATTCTAAACTGGAGTGCAAGTAGCTGGATGATAACCCCCTATCTGAGCCCAACAGTGGAGATACGCGGATATGACGTTTGCAATTAGTACGATCGGGTTACTGAGTTTTTTCTGGAGGTGGTGTAGGTACGCTCGGATTTGGATTTGGATTTTGTGAACCTATCTGCCCCCTTAGATCGGAAATTTCTTTTTTGTACTCAATCAGTTTGAGTTCTCTATTTACCATTAGTTCATTCATCTTGCTTAATTGCATAATTTTGCTTTCAAGGTCTGTAGTACGTTGGGCTACTTGTTGCTCTAGACCTTGTTTGGCTTGTTCTAACTCTTGGGTACGTTGGGCTACTTGTTGCTCTAATTCTTGGCGTCTACCTTTAACTTTTGTGACCATTTGGTCAAAAGCAAAAGCTAATTGCCCAAATTCATCTGATGAGGTTCCGCCTAGTTTGATGTCTAGGTTTCCAGATGATATTTCACGAACCCCTTTGTTGAGTCTGTTTAAAGAAGAAAATACTTGAAGTAAGATCAATGAAATAAAAGCTGTGGATACTACCAGAAGTACGAAAGTGACTTGGGAAGATGTTCTGTTTGTGTGGTTTGCTTGTTGATGAATTTCTTCTGATCTGGCGGTTAGATCTTTATCAAGATCAAAAAGGAAGTTCTGCACACGGTCTCCTGCTAGGTTAAATTCGGAAATTAGCGTACTCTTGTCGGATGATAACTTCTCGTCGAGGGGGTTTTCCTCGAGTTTCTTGTTAATTTTGACCAGGTCGGCGATTGTATCACTCAGTGCTTGTAAGTTTTTCTCAAGTATAGTTAGACTGTACTCCTCTACCAAGCCGCTATCATGAAGCACAGGCAATGAGTCATTGATGGATGAGTTGATTGTTCTTGTTTGGGACCAGATTACTTCATGTTTCTCGACAGATGTGGTGAGCAAAAGACGCTGAACAAATTTTTGGAACCGATTTACTTCAACATTGATAAGGTTCAATGATTGGAGCTAGGAGTGCAAGAGCCGAGCCGGAACCTGAGGTGGTTAAGGTTGCTTTCTCTGCTGTTCCTGTCCAGAGACTCGGGCGAGTGCTGTTGACATACCAGAATCCTCCTCCAACTACTAATATAATAAGCACCGACAAAACTAGAAGAATTTTGATCGATCCTAGATTTTTCATGAAACTATATCCCCCATTTTTGATAATTTTGTGATGAAGTTTCAATTTGATTTGACCTCAAGAGATCCTGATAGTGAAAATGTGTATAGGTCTATGGTGCCAATTTACGGGAAGCAAGTCAAGAAATAATGTTATGGAAATCAATTCGAGAGTGGTTAATGTGAATCAGTCGCCGTAGAGGCGGACCAAGGCTCCAACCACCTTGCCTTTATCAAGTGCTGGCACAATGATTTCGGCTTCAGAGTAAAAGTCGTTTAGATAATGGAAAGTAGTGTGTTGAGAATCAAGTTTGAGACCAATATTCAGTACACTTGGTTGGAGTTTTCCAGAAAGTGTTTGGTATACCACTTCTTCTCCAAAAGAATTGATGGTTGATTGTTCATATTTGCCTGAGAGAAACAGTTTCTCAATAGATCTAGATCTGGTGGCACGGATAAAATACACCGCAGTTGGATTCCTTAAAGCTCTGATTTGGGGAAGAGTTTTATATATGAATAGACCACTGATGTGCTGACATTTTGGAGGAGACAGACGACATGCCGCTGCCTGGTTGATGCCCTGAGAAAGAATGGCGTTTAGCTGTTGGGTGTGGTCATGAATGAAGAACTTGGTTTCGAATCTGTAGTTGTTGGGACCGGCGGTGAGATAGTGGGAGGGGAATGTGGCAATTAGAGCTGCAATGACAACAAGACATAGAATGAAAGACTTACTTGGAGAGTATGAGTTCTGTGAGCGAGGAAAACGGAATACATCCATCACTGTAATTTGTTTAGTTGCTTTTTCATGCTTTCTGGAAGTTTTCTGGTGGCTTCGCGGAAGGTGAGGCCAGACATTTTATCTTGGTGTTTGGTGACGAATTTGAAGACAGACTGGGGATCGGCAAGGGCGCGTTCGCGAAGCGCCCAACCGATGGCTTTTCTGATGAAGAAACGTTCGGTGGCGTCCCAGCCCATCTCGTGGGGGAACTGGGAAAGGGCAAAGGTTTCGAAAAGTTTAAGGTCTCCCCTACCCCGCCTAAACTGGGTGATTTGAGCCAGCAGAGCGGTGCGGCGGACCCAGAAGTTGTCGGATTGGATCCATTTTTTAAGGTAGGCGTAGGTTTTGGGGTCGGAGTCGATGAG
>CAYNFZ010000110.1:0-4055 GCA_964396725.1 uncultured Pseudomonadales bacterium | reverse complement strand
CGCCGGTCTCCCCATGCCTCGACTTTTCGTTATCCAAGATTCAGCCATGAACGCTTTTGCCACCGGCCGCGATCCCAACCACGCCGTAGTTGTAGCCACCTCCGGACTCTTACACCGCCTGAATCGTACCGAACTAGAAGGTGTTATTGCCCATGAACTCTCCCACGTCAAAAACTACGACATCCGCGTCATGTCCCTCGTCACTATTCTAGTGGGCCTCATCACCCTTCTCGCCGATTGGTTCTTTCGCCTCAGTTTCTATGGTAGCGGCCGTCGCCGCGACTCCCGAGACCAAGGCAGTCTCGGGGCCCTCTTTGTCTTTCTTGGCATCACCCTCGCCCTGCTCTCACCCATAATCGCCACCTTGATCAAACTCGCCATTTCCCGCCGTCGTGAATTCTTGGCCGACGCTTCAGCCGTTGCCATCACAAAATACCCCCCAGGTCTTGCTTCCGCCCTTCAAAAACTAGAGGCAGACACCGAACCTCTCGAAGCCGCCAACAAAGCCACCGCCCATCTTTACATCACCAATCCCTTAAAAAACCTCCACGGCTCCGTCGGCATGTTTGCCAATCTTTTCTCCACTCACCCTCCCCTCAAGAACCGCATCCAGGCGCTGCGCCAAATGACCTAATAATTTGATTTAATAATTACAGTTGCTATCTATATTTTGCTTTTTGATCATTGATTTTTATCTATGTTTGATCCCCACCAACTTACCCACCAATCCCAAACCACCATTGCCCGCGCCCTTGCTCATGCCTCACAACTCAACCACCCTGTTCTTGAAGATCTTCACCTGCTCTGGGCCTTAGCCAGCATCGACGGCATCGCTTCAGATATCCTCTCCAAATTGAACCTCCGTGACCCTCTCATTGCCCGCCTCGATCGGGCCCTCGCCGATTATCCTTCCACCTCCGATGGCTCCCAACCCCAAATCAGCTCTTCCACCTCCGCTATTCTTTCCCAAGCCGCCAAACTTTCCAAAGATCAAGGAGACACCTTTATCGCCCAAGACATCCTTCTCCTTGCCGCTCTCAATACCACCGGCTCCGCCCAAAAAATTCTCCATGATCTCGACATCAAATCCTCAACAATCAAACAGGAAATCGCTTCCATGAAACCTCACCCCCAAACAGATTCCGCCACCGCCGACCAAACCTACAACGTCCTCGAAAAATACACCATCAACCTTACCACCCGTGCTAAAGATGGGCAACTCGATCCCGTTATCGGTCGTGACACCGAAATCCGCCGCGTCATGCAAGTCCTCTCTCGTCGCACCAAAAACAACCCCGTCTTGATCGGTGATCCTGGTGTCGGCAAAACCGCCATCGTTGAAGGCCTAGCCCAGCGCATCTACGCCGGCGATGTTCCCGAATCCTTAAAACACAAACAACTTCTCGTTCTCGACATCGCTTCTGTCTTGGCTGGAGCCAAATTCCGCGGCGAATTCGAAGAACGCCTCAAAGCCCTTCTCAAACAAATCACCGCCAATCCCGACCGCTTCATCATCTTTATCGACGAGCTTCATACCATCGTAGGTGCCGGTTCCGCCGAAGGCTCTGTAGACGCTTCCAACATGTTAAAGCCTGGGTTGGCTCGTGGTGAGCTCCACATCATCGGTGCCACCACCATCAACGAATATCGGACCTATATCGAAAAAGACTCCGCCCTCGAACGCCGCTTTCAACCCGTCCACGTCGGCGAGCCTTCACCCGAAGACAGTCTCGCCATCCTCCGTGGCCTCAAAGAGAAATACGAACTTCATCATGGAGTCGGTATTTCCGACGAAGCCCTAGTTGCCGCCGTCAATCTTTCCGGTCGCTACATCGCCGACCGTTTCCTGCCCGACAAAGCTATCGATTTACTCGACGAAGCCGCCTCTAGCATTAAAATCCAAACCCAATCCAAACCCGAATCTCTCGACATGCTCAATCGAAAAATTACCCAATTAGAGATTGAAAAAAAAGCTCTTCAAAGCGAAAAAGGTAATACAGACAAAATCAAAAAACTCAATCGAAAACTGCACAATCTCAAAGAAGAATCCAAACAACTCGAAGGTCGTTGGCAAACTCAAAAACAACTCCTCGAACAAATCAACCAAACTCGCGAACAAATCGATCAACTCAAACTCGAATTAGAAGATGCCGAACGCCGAGTCGAGCTCGATCTAGCCGCCAAAATCAAATACGGCCAACTCCCCAAAACCAACCAACAACTCCAAGATCTCGAATCAAAATGGCACAAAATTCCTTCAGAAGACAAGCTCATCAAAGACGTTGTTGCTTTCGAAGATATCGCCACCGTCGTTTCCAGATGGACTGGCGTTCCGGTAACCCGCCTGCTCCACTCCGAAGCCGAAAAACTTGCCCACTTAGAAACAGAACTTTCTCATCGAGTTATCGGCCAACAAGAAGCCATTACCGCAGTCTCAAACGCCATCCGCCGCTCTCGTGCCGGCCTCTCCCCCGAAGACAAACCCACCGCCGTCTTTCTTTTCTTGGGTCCCACTGGTGTCGGTAAAACCGAAACCGCCAAAGCCCTGGCCGCTAACCTCTTTGACGACGAAAAATCCCTGATCCGTATTGACATGAGTGAGTACTCAGAGCGCCACTCCATCGCTCGACTTATCGGCGCCCCTCCCGGATACGTCGGTTACGATCAAGGTGGCCAACTCACCGAAGCCATTCGCCGTCGTCCTTACTCCATCATTCTTCTCGACGAAATCGAAAAAGCCCACGACGACGTCTTCAACCTCTTTCTCCAAATCTTCGACGACGGGCGCCTTACCGACGGTAAAGGCCGCACCGTAGATTTCAGAAACACCGTCATCATCATGACCTCCAATCTCGGTGGTAAACTCATCCAATCCCACTCCAAAACCCTCGACCACCTTCAGCCTCAGATCTGGGACATCTTAAAGTCCAAATTCCCTCCCGAATTCTTAAACCGCATCGATCAAATCATCATCTACGACAAACTCACTCCCCAACAAATGCTCCACATCGTCGATCTCGAGCTCGACAAACTCTCTCATCGTCTCCAGGAAAAAAACATCTCCCTCCAAGTCACTCCTCGAGCCAAAAACTTCCTTGCCGACCAGGGCTACGACCCTGAATTCGGCGCTCGACCCTTGAAGCGCTTAATCCAAAATCAACTTCTCGATCAAATCGCTCTTCTCATCACCCAAGATAAAATCAAATCAAATCAACCCCTCATTGCCGATTTTGAACCCAAATCTAAATCCATCCACATTTCCTCTGGTAAATAGCCTGTTTTTCTACGACACCTTTCCTACACCTTCTCCACGCAAGTATTACTCATTGAATCGATCATTCCTGTTTGGTCAAATAGCTCGAACATCTACACCATTTTTGTACGAACTACTACTAGCTGTAACAGACGACCATGACAACCAAACCCGACCGTATCTATCAATCCGTTCTCGAGTTACTCGAACAAACCACTGCCTCAGATCCTCTGACCCCCACCGCCATTTCCCAGCCTTTCTCCCGTATCGTCGATCACCTTCTCCAAACCCAGCTCATCGATCCCCAAACCGCGGCCTATTTGCTCAGTTGATCCAAATTGTTCTAGAGGCTCATTGGCCTATCACGAACAAGTCCATTGTGTGTTTCGATCCAGAGATAGAACTTAATCAATCATCCTTCCGTAGCTTCAGCGAAGGAGGATTGAATCTGGTACTACTACTCCAGTCTTGATACAATAGCCGCCAGTTTCAAACAGCCCAGAATTCTCATGGCCTCCAAACCCAAAATCGACATCGATCATCTTGCCCATTTAGCCAACCTTCATCTTTCCTCTACCCAGAAAAAGCAACTGGGTCAAGATTTAAACGCCATCATCGACCACATCAACCAAATCCAATCTCTTGATCTGACCACCATCAAGGATACTCCCTACACCACTACCGAACTCAATCGTTTCCGCCCCGATCGAGTTACCCCAAGCCTTACACAAAAACAAGCCACCAGCGGCGCCGACCGTACCCACCAAGGCTACTTCGTCGTTCCCGCCATCATCGACCATGA
>CAYNFZ010000109.1:0-4076 GCA_964396725.1 uncultured Pseudomonadales bacterium | reverse complement strand
CTGATATAGAATCACTTGCCAACTCATCCTCCTCTACCCTCATCCGTATTACCCCGATCACTTACCACATCTTCACTTCTCTCGTTCATTTCCACCCCCCGTCTACTCTTCCCCCTTCCCATTTATCTTCTGTCAAAAGCTATTCTCTCACCCCATCTACCTCATTATCTTTTTCAGCTTTCACATCACAACTTACCCACCTCCAATCCGATTTTAAATCCGACCAAGAACATTTAAACCCCTCGAAACTAAAACTCAAATACTTCGGTAAAAAATCCGGCCTCATCAACCAACTCACTACCCAGATATCTTCCCTCCCTACCAAACACCGCGTTCAGGCCGGTAAACTCATCAACCAGCTCAAAAAAACCTTATTCCCACAAATTGTGGCTTGTGATTTAAAGATTAGTAATTCCAACTCAAAGGACTGGCTCGATGTTACCGCTCCCGGAACACTTCCCTTAATCGGCCATCTTCACCCAGTCACTCAAGCCATTCATCAAATTCAACATATTTTCGAATCCATCGGCTTTTCTCGTGTCCGCTATCCAGAGGTCGACTACGATAAATATGTTTTCGAAAACTTAAACATGCCTGCCAACCACCCTGCCCGTGACGAATGGGAAACCTTCTTCCTCGATACTCCCAAGCACAAAAAGTTTGGAGAAATCGTTCTCTCCACCCACACCTCAAACGGCCAAACTAGAGAAATGGAACGCGTCAAGACTCCCCCCATCCGTATGCTAAACATCGCCAAATGCTATCGCCGTCAACAAGATGTCACCCACACTCCCATGTTCCACCAATTCGAAGGCCTCGTCATCGACCGCGGCATCAACGTCACCCACCTCAAGGGTACTCTAGATTATTTCGCCCGCCAATTCTACGGACCCAAAGCCAGAAGCCGCATCCGCCCCTTTATGTTCAAATTCACCGAGCCCAGTTTCGAAGTCGATTTCTCCTGCACTCATTGCCAAGGCAAGGGCTGTCGCTTTTGCAAATCAGGTTGGCATGAAACCGGTGGAGCCGGCATGGTTCACCCCAATGTCCTCAAGGCAGGCGGCATTGATCCCGAAATCTACACCGGTTTTGCTTTCGGCTGGGGTGTCGAACGCGTCTATACTCTCAAGCCAGGCCTAGAACTCGACGATATTCGCCCCTTTTACCAAAACAAAATCGGTTTCCTCTCTCAATTTTAAAAATTGTAAATTGAAAACTCATCATTCATGAACATTCTCATCCCTCACCACTGGCTTCTCAAACACCTCCGCACCCAAGCCGCTCCTGAAAAAATCCAGTCCTACCTCTCCCTTTCTGGTCCATCTGTGGAACGAATAGAAACCATCGAAACCGAACCAGTCTACCACATTGAAGTCACCACTAATCGTGTCGACATGATGTCCGTTCGTGGCATCGCCCGCGAAGCCGCCACCATCCTGCCCGAATTTGGTCTTACCGCCTCTCTCAGACCTCTCTCTACCAAGCCCATCACCAACACCACCAAGCTTGACCTGACTATCAAAAACGACCCCAAAATCTGCAAACGTATCCTCGCCATCAAACTCTCCATTCCCCAAGTAAAACTTTCTCCCAAATGGCTCCAAAAACGCCTCCTCCAAGTCGGCCAACGACCACTAAACAATTTAGTCGACGTCACCAACTTCGTCATGTGGGAAATCGGCCACCCTACCCATGTCTTTGACTACGACAAGTTCTCCCAAAAAACCATCCTCGTCCGTACCGCTAAAAAAGGCGAGCTTATCACCACCTTAAATGACAAAACCTACACCACCGTTGGAGGCGAAGTCATCTTCGACGACGGTACCGGCACCATCATCGATATGCCTGGCCTCATGGGTACCAAAAACACCGTTGTCGATCAAAACACCAAAAACATCATCTTCTTCGTCGACAGCGTCAACGCGGAAAAAATCCGCTTCGCCAGCATGACCCACGCCATCAGAAGCCAAGCTGCCATCTTAAACGAGAAACACGTCGACCCCGACCTGGGCCTCACCGCCATCGAGCGCGGAGTCCAACTTTACCAAAAAATCGCCGGCGCCACTGTAGAAAGCCAACTAGTCGACATCTACCCTCGTCCCACCAACATCCAACCCATCACTCTCCGGCAATCTCAGCTCGATACCTATCTTGGCACCTCCATCAAATCAAACCGCGTCTCTCGCATTCTCTCCAACCTTGGCTGCCGCGTCAAACACCGTCAACACACCTACCAAGTCACCCCCCCCACCTACCGCTCCAATGACCTCACCATCTATCAAGATTTGATCGAAGAAGTCGCCCGCATCTACGGCTACCACAACCTCGACAGCCACATCATGGATACCCCCATTCCCAACAACCCTCCTCCCGAAGACTTTTCTCTCGAGTACAACGTCAAAACCTTTCTAGCCGGTTGGGGTGCCCAAGAAGTCTACACCTACTCCGCTATTAGCCGCCAGCTTGCCACTTCCTCGTCCTTTCGTCTCAACCAACACCTCAAAATCAAAAACCCTCTCACCGACGACTTCGTCTACCTACGCAAATCCCTCATCCCTTCCCACCACCAAGTCATCCTCGACAACCCCAACTCTTCTCTCCTCACCATCTTCGAAATGGCCAACGTCTACCACCAAACCAAACCCCAACAGCTGCCCCACGAACAACTCACCCTAACCTTATCTTCTAATACCTCCTACTCTCATACCAAAGGCCTCCTTGATTCTCTTGCGGCCAAGCTCTTCCTCCACAACTTTCGAGTTATTCCTCAAATAGATATAACAACTTTTCCTGAATTCGAACCCAAACAATCAGGCTCAATTTACTCTGGCAAGATTCTCTTGGGCGTCATCGGTCTCACTAAACTTAACATCTTCTCCTTCTCTCTCTGGATCAAGCCCCTTACCCAAATCGCCTCCACTCACCCTACCTTCATCCCCACTCCTCAAACCACCCCGATTATTGAAGATCTCACCTTCAAGCTCCCCGCCAAGACCCATCTTGGCCCCATCATCAACCACATTTCCACTCTCCACCGCCACATCACCTCTGTCACTCTCAAATCCACCTACCGCCACAACTACACCTTCAACATTTCCTATCAACACCCCACCCATCAACTCACCGACAAAAACATCCTACCCATCAGAAAAAAAATCGTCTCCTCCCTCAAACGCAAGTTTAAAGCTTCCCTCGTTGGCCAGATTTAACACTCACTGCTCTCAACTGCTCTAAGCTCATCACTCCTCTCTCACCCCTTTTGTCATACACCCTTCGACTCATTCGTCGCCGAATCTCCAAGCATTCCCTCCTCAATATATCTTTGTCCACTTTTCCTACACCCATCAATTCCGAAACTTCACCTACCACTCGAGGATCAAATGAAGGATTTTCACCTCCAAGTTCATTTACACAACCTGACAACAACCCAAGTACCCTCAACTCCTCATCCTCTCTCGCTTTCTCAGCTTTATCCACCTCAGCCTCCTTTGCATTCTCGTTTGCATTCGTTTTCGTAGCTCCATAGGTTTCTTTATACGAAAATGGTTTTTTACTAGCTGCTCTAAGTGCCCTAAACAAATCTTTACCATACGCTGTCAAAACTCGTGGCCCATCTTCACTATTTTCCCACTGTGGCCTAACAACGGGTCTACCACCCCTTTTCACCTTCAATTCCGGAATTATTCTTTCTCCAGATCTAATTTTTGCAAAAAAACCCTTTAACTCCGGACTTCTAACTTTTATTAATCTCGTTTTCTCAGAATCTTCCAAAACAATCTCTCCTTACGGCGCCGCCGTCGGACTCGGGTTCGGCGTCGGACTCGGTGTCGGAGTAGGGGAGGGGAGCAAATCAGATCCATCCCACTTAGCTCCTCCCATACCAAACTTCACCGTTCCGCTCTCCACAGTCTCATCATTCTCCAGCACCGCCCGAACTCTCAACTCATAAACTCCTTTAGACAATGCCAACTCCCCCTCATACGGCTTTTCCTCCCACTTCTTCTCTACTTTACCACTCACCACCACTTCAACCCGTTTAACCTTCTTATCCGAAAACACATCAATGTCCACCTCAA
>CAYNFZ010000108.1:0-4083 GCA_964396725.1 uncultured Pseudomonadales bacterium | reverse complement strand
CACAGAATACAAAAAGTTTTGGCGGGGGGGAAAGTATTATCGATTCGGTTTGACGGGGGAGATGCTAGAGAGAGAAGTGTGAAGTTGGGGGAGTGATGGGTTTACTTGAACTAACCACCGAAGTGATTGGCTCAAGCAAAACCTTGATCTGGAAGTTTGGTGTAGCGCGCATAAATGCGGCTCTTCTCAGATCAAGGTTGCGTTTTCAGGCATGCGCCAGATTTGGCTGGTCATGCGATTCCCTTTCTATTGAGGGCAGACTGTTAGGGCTTGCCCCGAGTTGATTAAGTCAGGGTTCGAAAGACCATTCCTTTCTGTTATGGATACTACGGTAGATCCGTAGCGAAGGGCGATACGGAAGAGGTTCTCTCCCGGTTGAACGATGTGAGTGATGCACTCACTTTCTTCTGTGGTCGTCTGTGGTTGCTCCACAACCTGGTTATTGGAGTGGGTCGGTGTCGGTGCGACGGCGACTGTGTCGGATTGGGTGGTGGACTGGGCCAGAGACGGAGGGGCAAAGCCGGCGGGGAGGAGGACGATGAAGATGATAGCGACGGCTAAACCGGTGATCAACATGGGGCGAGCGATCATGAAGAGCTGGAACTTTTGGGCCTTTTCGGCTTTGGGTTCCCAGGCTTCGATGAGCGCTGGCTGGTGGTGACCGAACATGGTTGTGAGCCAAACCAGTGGATACTGGCCGGCTAGTACCAAGGTGGGTACCAAACAGTAGACAAGACTGTCTACTATCCATCCCTGCGTGGGGGGCTGATAGCTGAATCCAAAGACCCAGCGCACTGCCACCCAGTTGATCACGAAGAGCCCACAGAAGGCTCCCTTAACGAGCTTGCTCGTATTCCCCGACTCGAAGCTCTGATTTTTGAGCTTGCGGAAGGTGAAGCAGTGGGCAATGACTACGCCCACGGCAAGAACAAGCGCGATGGCCTGTTCACTGGAGGTGAATCCAGTGACGAAGTTTGTTGCCTGGAACAGTGCGTGCACGCTGGTGAGCGTGAGCGCTGCGCTTAGGGCTACAAGTAGGCCGAAGAGTAAAGCAAATTGTTTGTTCGCCTTTCCTTTCGTGAACATGTTTTTCTCTCCTTGCCGCATAGCGGCGATTGAGGAAACATGCCTGAAAACTGTTAAGGTGCTGCTAGCCGCCAGATGGCAACTAACTGTCCTTGTGGCTTGATGCCACAGATCGACGGTCGAGATTCGACGATTGGTCTGTGGGATTAAGTGGATTATGAGTATTGATTTGTGAAAGTACTGCGGAAGGTCCACGCAAGTCGTGTGGGAGCACGAGTCGAGTGGGCCTTCCGGTTGCAGGTTTACTTTTCGGCGGCGAGTTCGGCGGGGGTTTTGATAATGACGTCAAAATGACTATCACGGGCGATGAGGGTGACTGATCCACCCTGTCCGGCATGATTGTGGATGGTGATACCATCTGGGGTTATCTCGAGCTGACCCGTTCGAGTGAACGAGTTGTGGAAATCTGCGTTGGTAACTACTTGGTCACCTTGTGCTTGGATGAAGTATCCGCTTGTTTTCCAGGTTTCGGGACCGTCTTTCACACGTGTTGGCATGTGTCTTCCTGGGAAATAGTCCCGGAATAGCAGAATCACAATTCCTTTAATAAGGTCTACATCACGTTCTTTGGGCATGGGGAGGCTCCTTTATTTGGATTCAGGAAGAACGGAAAACTTTGAAGGACTACTTCGAGGAAATCGCTTGGATCCGTAGCTCTAGTTATGAGGGCTTGTAGGACGGGAAATATGAGTAACATGCTTCCTGTTTGAGGGGCGAATGTCTCGTTCAAAAATGACATGGTTTCGTGGTCTAAGACTTTCTCGAGTGCGGCCTGGACTTCGGTTTCCAATTCGCTGTTGTTGCCTTCAGGCTCCCATCTGTGTGTCCGGAGTGTGACGAGTTTGCGCAGTAAGAACAAGGTCAAGTAGAGGATTTGGTTTTCGAATCCATCTGGTTCATGGTTGGCAACGAGTGATTGGACGCGGTCATGAAAGAGTTGCCAGTGCTTGGAGGCAACAAAATCGGTGACTACTTGATCAGCATGAAATGTTTGTTCCACAATATGCACCTTTCTATAGATGCGGTGAATGAAGTAGTGTACCTGCGATATGTAAAAGGGCGGAGGATCCGCGTATTAGAGGATCCAAAAAGTGAAAAATCCAGACTAGATCTGGATATAATTACGTCTGGTGATGATAGCATGAAAAAGGGGGAATGTCAATGTTATAGGTCCTTGTGAAAAACAAGGAATCATCAATCACCAATAACCAATGATCAAATAAGCACCAAATAATAATTTTCAAAGAAATTCAAATTTTAAACTAGAAGCAAGAGGCAAGTAACAAGAGGCAAGAAACAAGCAAGATCAAAAATCAAATAACAGATATACGCTGTCGCTAGATTCTTCGTCTTGAGCAAGACTCAAGCTCAGAATGACGTAGGGTGGGGTTGCCCAATAAGCGGTTGGGTACCTGGCGAAGCCAGGTTGCGCCTTAAGTAGTAAAAGCACCCCGCTGAGCCCTTCGACATGTTCAGGGTCTTCGACTTCGCTCAGGGTAAACTAGGTTGGGTAACCCCGTAAAACTCACTATGTTCGTTGCGGGGTAGGTAAGTGGTAGGATTACCCCGCAAAGTTCCTCGAGGACTCGGAACAGCGGGGTTGCCCAATAAGCGGTTATGGGCAAAAAACACCCCGCGGCTTCGATGGTATTGCTATCGAGAGCGGCGGGGTTTGTTGCTTGTTGGCGGGGTTAGTGGCGTCGGGCGCGAGGAGTGTGGCGGAGGTAGGGTACCCAGGATACACCGGTGTCCAGCATGACCCAGAGAAAGAGTTCGCCGATCATGATGCAGGCGCAGATTTCTCGAGCGACGGGAGCCAGGAGGATGAGGGTGATGACAAACACACCGAAAAAAACGGTAGCCAGGCGAACCTGACCCTGTGTCGTCCGTTCGGCCCTGACCTTGCAGCGGAGGAAGAATGCTTTGGTGGGGCTGGGGCCGGCAATGCGGGGGCGGTTCTGGCGACGACGTCGCCACCAGTACAGGTCGCTCTGCAGAGTCTTTGCCTGGTTGGCGAACCAGTTAAGGATGAACGTGATGATGCGGGAGAAAGTGTTCATGTGTTTATCCTTTGTTCTGTTCAGGTGCGCGGATGAATTCGTGGGGTGGATTATATCTGGAAAAGGGTGTTTTGTCAAGACTATAGGTCCTTGTTCACTGAACAAGGAAATTACAAATTACAAGCATTAAATAACAAACAAGCACCAAGTACCAAATGACAATTTTCAAATAAATTTTAAATATGAAGATTTGGGTTTATTTCTGGAGGGTACAGGGTAAAGGGTATAGTGTATAGGGTACAGGGGGCCAGGAATGAGGTAAAGGGGCGGTGAAGGGCGATAGAATCTAGATCCTATCAGTCACTTCGTTCCTTCCGTCTTTCGCCAAGGCTATGGATGGCGAGCCAGGATGACAGGATACGCTGGGAGAGATCCTGAACTAAATTCAGGATGACGGGGTGTGAAATTCCAGGATGACAGGAGATGTGGGTTGATGTACGGGGATATCTTGGGTGTTATGCTATAATTCTTGAGAAAATTACTCGAGTGGAGGGTTATGCGATTTCCGGAGCAATTGGGTAATGGGGAGACACGAGCTGAGATGCTTGGAGTGCCCCAAGTAAAGGACTCCTCTGAGGTGTTTGTCGAAGTAGGTGTGTTGGAGCGGGAAGGGAAATTGGTCAGAGATTTGGAAGTGTTGAACGTGGAGGAGTGCGAAAAGTTTACCAAGATAGCGGTGGATAGACTGGCTGGTTATGTGAAAGCTAATGGACTCAGATCGTTGGTCATGGGTATATCTGGTGGAGTTGATTCGGCAGTAGTAGCTGCGGTGGCGCTTCGGGCAGTGGAGAAATTGAGGCAAGAAGGATATGAGGTGGGATATAAGTTTGTGTTTTTGGATGCAGATAGCGATATAGATGATTTAGTCAAAGCGAAGGCTTTCGCAGACAAGTTTGGGTTTGTGTTGGAATATATGGATTTGACTGATCATTGCAAT
>CAYNFZ010000107.1:0-4251 GCA_964396725.1 uncultured Pseudomonadales bacterium | reverse complement strand
ACAACGCCTGGATCAAACCTCCACTCTCTCCGAACTCACCCTCTCTACACTAGTCAAAAAATTCCCCAAATCCGGCAACCAACTTTTCTCCAAATCCGAAATTATTGCCGGCTACAAAGCCTTTTCTAGTAAGCACAAATTCACCACCTCCCCCGACCAATTCATCTCCAAACTCAGGAAAAAACCCATCCGCACCCAAAGTGGTGTCGCCCCCGTCTCCCTCCTCACCAAACCCTTTCCCTGTCCTGGCAAATGCATTTTCTGCCCCAACGACGTCCGCATGCCCAAAAGCTATGTAGCCGACGAACCCGGCGCCCAACGCGCCACCAGAAACTTCTTTGACCCTTACCTCCAAACCTACAACCGCCTCGCCACCTTCGATCAAAACGGCCATCCCATCGACAAAGTCGAGCTCATCATCTTGGGCGGTACCTGGTCTTTTTATCCCCAAGTTTACCAAATCTGGTTCATCAAGCGTTGCTTCGACGCCTTAAACGATTACAGCAGCGGCCTCGATCATCGCCACCAAGTCAAAACCGGCTCCGACTTCACCAAGCTCAGCTATCTCGTCGACGGCTCCCACATCACCAAAACCTACAACCAAATTATTTCCATCCAGCTTACCCACTCCGCCCAATCCCTCCTTTACCCCTGGGAAAAAGCCACTTGGAAACAACTCCAGGCCGCCCACCACCTCAACCAAACCTCCCGCTGTCGAAACGTCGGCCTGGTCCTCGAAACCCGTCCCGACAACATCACCAAAGCCGAGGTCCTTCGTCTTCGTCGCCTAGGTGCCACCAAAATCCAAATCGGCATTCAAAGCCTAAGCGACCGCGTTCTTCGCCTCAACCACCGCGGCCACACCGTCGCCGCCACCAGGCGTGCCTTTCGTCTCCTCCGCCAAGCCGGCTTCAAAATCCAAGCCCACTGGATGCCCAACCTCTACGGCTCTTCTCCCACAAAAGATGTTCAAGAATACCAAATAATATTCATCGATCCAGATTTTAAACCAGATGAACTCAAAATTTACCCAACCAGCCTCATCGCTTCAGCCGAACTCATGGCCTACCATCAAAAAGGCAAGTGGCGGCCCTACACTCACCCACAACTTCTTCACGTCACCACCTCCGCCCTCCAGGCCACTCCGCCCTACTGCCGCCTCAACCGCGTCATCCGCGATATCCCTTCATCCGACATCGTCACCGGCAACAAAAAAACCAACTTCCGCCAAATCGCCGAACACCATCTCCACACTCACCAAGTCAAACTCCAAGATATCCGTTCTCGCGAAATCAGAAACCAACCTTTTGATTCTTCCACCAACAAACTCGACACCCTCTGCTACGCCACCACCTCCAGCCAAGAACACTTCCTCCAATTCATCACAGGAGACAATCACCTCCTCGGCTTTCTCCGTCTTTCCCTTCCCACCAAACCCTCTTTTATCCCCGAGCTCAAACACTCTGCCGTCATTCGTGAAGTCCACGTCTACGGTACCGCCGCCACCCTCGGCGAAAAAAATCCCGCCAAAACCCAACACCTCGGTCTCGGTACCAAGCTCATAAAAAAAGCCCAACAAATTGCCCAGAGTAGGGGATACCGCCAACTTTCCGTCATCTCCGCCATCGGCACTCGGGAGTACTATCACAACCTCGGCTTCACCCAAGGCAAACTCTACCAACACAAATCTCTCAACACCACATAGTATAATATCCCCACACGCTCGCTTAGCTCAGTTGGTTAGAGCGCACGATTCACATTCGTGAGGTCCCTGGTTCGAGTCCAGGAGCGAGCACACACTTCCTGGACGAGAAGTTTATCCCAAGCCAGCTTACTCTGAGCTTACCGAAGAATCGAGGGAAATCCAGGAGCGAGCACCCCAATCTAAAAAGTATATAGAGGATCTATGCCCCTTGCTGTCTTTGCCATCATCACCATCTTTATTTTTGTCCTCATCCTTTCCTTCCTCAAACAAGTCAACCAATACGAAAGAGGAGTCGTCTACACCATGGGCCGCTACACCGGCTTGCTTGAACCCGGATGGCATTTGATCTGGCCCGTCTACCAGAACTTTAGAAAAGTCGACATCCGCACCAAAGCCGTTGACGTCCCCAAACAAGAAACCATCACCCGCGACAACGTTTCCTGCAAAATGAACGCCGTTATTTACTACAAAATCGTCGACGCCGGCAAATCCATCAACGAGGTCGAGGACGTGTTCTGGGCAGTTTCCCAACTGGCTCAAACCACCATGCGCCGCATCGCCGGCGAGGTCACGCTAGACGAGCTTCTCAGCAAACGCGAAGAAATCGCCACCGAAATCCTCAAATCCATCGACCCTACCACTGACCCCTGGGGCATCGACGTCGAAGCCGTCGAACTAAAAGACATCGAACTCCCCGAAAACATGGTCCGCACCATGGCCAAACAAGCCGAAGCCGAGCGAGAAAAACGCGCCACTATCATCAACTCCGAAGGCGAAGTCAAAGCCGCCACCAACTTAGCCCAAGCCGCCCAACTCATGTCCAGTTCTCCAGGGGCTCTCCACTTACGCACCTTGAACTCCATCAACGACATCTCCTCCGATCAATCCAACACCGTCATTTTCGCCGTGCCCATAGAAGTCCTCCGCGCCATCGAAGGCATCTCCAATTTTCTCCCCAACCACTCCAAGCGAGCTTCTTCTAAAAAATAACCCTTCAATCTCTCGTCTATCCACAGCTTGGGTCAGAACATAGGTCTGTAGTTCCTTCTCTAGATAAAACCTATAGTGGCCTGGTATAATCCCGGTGCCAAATACCTTGGCAACCCCACTCCCGTGGGTGCACCTTCACATTCCTAAAACCTCAGAAAAGAGGAAAGGAGCCTAGCATGTCCGCGCAGAAAAACTCTTCGGTTCCGCAGACCACGGCCTTCTACCATTCGGATGGGTTTATCCCCGCCTGGGAACATACTCAACGATATATCGGTGATACCGGCCGCATAGCCACCATGCCTGACATTGTTGCCGCCCGATTGGCGACTAAGCCCGGAGATCCATCATGGGAAAGATATTTCACCACCCTATCCGCTGAATACCTAGGTTTTTCCAGAGCGGGTAACCGCATTCTCATTGTGGCTCACGGCGTCGGCCCCATGGCCACTCGCGACGGTATCCTCAATGCTTATTCCTGGGAATACAAAGACAAGACCAGAGATCGTCGTGGTGGCAGAATCACTCAAGAGGAATTCCTAGCCCTAGAATCGGGTAGATACGGCTATGTCCACATCATCGACTTCGACGCATACTGCCGAATGTACGAATATCCTTTCAGCAACCTGTTTCGGCTCTACAACGCTCTGCAAGACCCGCTTCTTCTGGCCCGACTTGGCCCACAGGCAGAGAATTATCTCATTGCCTGTGCCAAACAATCTCAAGCTTGGCATGCTGAGCAGATCAATACCACCGAACCAAACACCTTCAAGCTTCCCGATCACGAGCAGTATCTACAGCGTCGCTGTCAGATACACACCGATCGTGCTAAGTTCCCTACCTCACCGCGTTTTATTGAGTTGCAGGGAGCTTCCAATTGCTCTTACACTTTCGGTCCTCGCTTTGGCCATCGACCAATCGAAGATGACTTAGCCATCGCCCATCTTCTCACTACTAGCCGTCTGGTCGAACTTAAGTATGAAGGTGAAGAGAGCCTGGTTCATGACATTTACTGTCACGAGTGGTGGAACGGAACTCGGCTAGTTGGCATTCCCGAGGGCGCGGATGCTCGCAATGGAATTCACCCAGGCCCAGATGCACGCAAACTCCTATGGCAACACTGGGAGCAGTTGTTCATCCCAGTCGATAACCCCCAAACTGTTGGTTTCCGGCCATTGATCCAAATAGGGGAAAATTGGTTTACCCAGTATCCCAAAGCTGGTGATAATATGGACACTTGGGAACCAGAATTTCGGGTGACCGAAATGAAACCGCTTTGGGGACCAGTGCCGCTTCGCACACCAGTAATCGGTTACTATGGTTTCTTTACCTACACCACCCAAGAAATTCAAGCCCTAGCTCCTCCCGGGGCAAACGCCTACACGCTGGTAGGGGAACCAGATTTCGTTCCTAAATCTGGGGGATCAATTCATCAGTGCCTTGTTCAGTTCTATCGCGTTCAAGTCGACAACTCCCGGCAACTCATTCGTCAAGCATCATTAGAGCACGACTACGACAAAATGATGGAACTCGTCGAATCTGAGGCTTAGTCCCGCCCG
>CAYNFZ010000106.1:0-4522 GCA_964396725.1 uncultured Pseudomonadales bacterium | reverse complement strand
ACTAACCGCACA
This sequence comes from uncultured Pseudomonadales bacterium, assembly GCA_964396725.1. Taxonomy (GTDB): domain Bacteria; phylum Patescibacteriota; class Microgenomatia; order UBA1400; family CAYNFZ01; genus CAYNFZ01. Next base: position 4,510 of record CAYNFZ010000106.1, on the reverse strand, counting down.
TCTTCATACATGCTCGCACCGTCTCCATTTCTCTCCAACATACCCCGAGTTTAACATACCACTAAATACCCCCCCTCCTAATCTCACCAATAACCCCTGAGACAACCAATGCCCCTTAATCTCTCCAAAGCTCCCAATTAATCGCTACACCACTACTTTCCCAGCCCGTACAACCATAATATCATCCCAGACAATTTACCCAGTACACACTCATACTCATGACAGAACAACACGCAGAACTCACCCCGGCTCAAATCCTGGCTAATCTTGACCAACAACCTCTCTCCCACATCATTCCCAACCGGCCCGAACTCGAAGCCTGGCTCATCGGTTTCAACCCAGTACTCGGAACTGGAGATGGTTTTACACCCGAATCCAAAACCGCCCATCTCCCTCCCAAAATCCTCGAAAAACTCAGCTACTACGGCTTCCTCCCTCTCACTCTCGCCACTCCAGATCCCGACCACCGACTCCACCACGGTTTTTTCCACCTAGAATCCAACTCGCTTTTTGCCCCGGTCATGATTCACGCCATCCGTGATTGTTTTTCGTTTGATGACAGCAAATTCAGTCCCTTCTCAGCTAGACGAAACTCCGCCATCCAATACCAAGGATGGAAAATTTTCTCTTGCCAACATTCACTACACCTCCAAACCGGCCCCATCTCCACCTTCATCGAACAACACCCATCCCTCCAAACCTCCACTCCCCAAACCGGCGAGTTCTTTTGGCCACCTCGCCTCCAAGAATTCTGGTCTCGACAATCAGGCGACAATCGCGTAGCTCAAGCCTTCCTCCCCACAGCCCAGCTCACTCGTCTTCTGGCTGAAACCCTCCCTCGCGAAGCCATATTGTAGAAAAACCCTCTCCAACTCACTCCACCTTTTGATTCGCCTTTAGTATCTCAATCTCCTTCTTTAATTCCACCATCTTCAACTCACGATTTACCACTAGTTTGTTAAATCGGGATAACTCAACGTTACTTTTCTCTATTTCCTCTTTCGTTTTCGATAACTCCACGTTTCTCTTTTCCAACTCTACTTTCGACTTTGATATCTCAGTAATACTCCCACGTAGTTTCCCTAACATCTTGTCAAATGAACGGGCCAGACTTCCAATCTCATCCTTTCTCTCCATGATGTCTTGCCAAACATTCAAAGACATATTCCCTTCAGCCACACTTTCCGCCAATCCCGACAACGCAACTAAAGGTTCACTCATTTTTTTCGAATACACTACCGACAAAAATCCATACCCGAGTAACGACGCTCCAAATAAAGCAGCTCCTACAAACAAACCTGTTCTCTCCCTTGCTTGTGTCGCCTGCTGCATCTCTGTAGCATATTCCAACTCGGCTAATATCAAATCCGTCACCTCCGACCTAACCTTCTCATTTGCCCTTTTGATCTGGTTCAAAGTTTCTGTACTTTCGGAAAAATTTCGCGCCCTCACACTCTCAATCCCTTTCCGAGTATTCTCGTGTAATACACTCAAGGTTCCCTCAACTCTATTCAACGCGCTTCTCCCTTCCTCCGACATAATCACAGGTTTCAACTCCTTCACCAAACTCATAGTCTGTTCTTCTAGACTAGTGTGTCTTTCCAAACTATCCTCCTTATCTCTCTCGAGCATTGTTTGGGTATACAACTCTACGTGTTGGTCGGCTTTCTCCACAATCTCATAACCGTGTAACATCGTACCCATCGTCAACTGATATTGCGCTTTCTGATATCCAAAAAAGATCCCCAAATACACCACCGGCATCACCAAAATCATTATCCCTGTCAAAAACGACACCAGTAACGACCTACGGATACCACTCACTGGCGGCAAATTCTCCTTCATTAGGCCCAACCTATCTTACAACGACCATAATTTCTCATACTCATCGAGAAACTCCAAGGTCTTCCCCACCAACGACTCGGCTGCTTTCCCCGTATCTTGATCTACCACAAACCCACTCATAATTTCATTCACCGCTAATTTATACGAACTTGGAGCGCCACTTCCATGAACCACGCTCGGAAAATAATTCTTTGCCACTTGAAAATCTCCCATGGCGTTTTGCTGGTACTTCCCATACTTGGATACATCCGCATCAGACCTGGGCGATATTGATCCTTTCACTGGATTAAAGGCATCTTGCCCTTCTTTTGAAGCAACTACTTGTAACCATCTCTCCGAATTCACCAAATGGGAAATACCTTTTGGATGTTGGAAAGTATCCATCACCAAACCATACATCCCCCTCGTCCCTGGTGCAGCTAAAGCCCCATAATCCATTCCATACTCCATTCCCGCCAGTTGAAACTCACCATCCGCCCAATCTCCCATCAGGCTAAAAGCGCTTTCTCCACTAATCACTCTTTTTATCGCCTCATCCCAAGCCAGACCCACCGAATCCTTATTCACGTAAGACAAATACCGCTTTAATATTCCTAAAGCCGCCACCAATCGCTCGTCATCTGCTTCAGTCACTTTCCCATTGATCCAATCTTGATAAAACTCAATTCCCTGACTTGCCATCACACTCTCGAACACATGTGCCACCGTCCAGCTTTCTCCCATCTGGATTGGGTACATCATCCCACCAGCCTTTAACTTGTCCGCTGCTTCAAATAGTTTTTCCCAGCTTACTATCACCTCTGGATCGACCCCATTCTTCCTCAATACCGACTGGTTAAACCACACTAAATTACTTCTGTGAATATCCACCGGCACGGAATAATAATGCCCTTCAAACTTATTCATCTCCTGCACCAAGGAAGGCATCACTTTTTCTAACTGCTCCGACTCCCAAATACTATCAATCTCATCCAATAAACCATTCTTATAAAAAGGTAACGCTTCATATGCCGCATGCATTTGAAAAGCATCCGGCGCTTCACCAGCTTTTACCAAAGCCTGAATCACCTGCAACATCTTGAAACCGGCTCCTCCCGTTACTGGAGCCGCCACCACCGCCACATCTGGATATTCTCCCGTAAACACGCCCAACAACGCCCCAAATGCCGCCGACTCGGACGCCGAAGTCCACCAATGATACACCGTCAACGCATTCACTTCCTCCGACTTTTTCTCGTCCGCATCAGCCCTCATATTCCGATTTTTCCCCTTCAAATCGCCAGAAATAAACGCCAACGAATTCACTACCGCCCAACCAACCACCACCAATACCAACACAACCACTATCCCCACATACCATTTCTTTTTCGATGCTGGTGCTTTCTCTTGCACCGGTTCTTGTTCTGGGTTCACCGAAATAGGGGTATCCATATTACTTCCTTCACTGCTCTAATAATCCACTCCACCATCTCAGCATTATTTCCCACCCCAAGTCAATCCCGTGTTTACAAATTCATACCACAACAAACAACCCCCAAAACAAAAAAGGCGAACCTCAAGGCAAAAACAGTATACATCTTCTTGTCATTTCCAACACTCCCCAGTTTTTTGACGTGGCCTACCCCGCAATGCAACTTTTGTCACATTTTGCGGGGCCTGCCCGCCTTGCTTGTTTACATTTTCCAAGACCTTGCCCCGCGATGTAGTCTCATCACATTTTGCGGGGAGCCCCAATCCCCAACAACCCCAACCCTGTCTTGAGCGTCTCCGCCACCGTCACCGTCAACCCTAGTCTCAACCTTTTCGTTTGGCTCTTAGAATTTTGAATTTGTGATTTGTTTGGAGCTTCGAATTTCGAATTTCGAATTTCATCTTGGGCTCCTCCCAAGATGCTGTGCTTGTTATAGAAACAATTAAACCTCTGTGCCAACTCAAACACATACCCACACACCAAGTGTGGCGCTAGTTCCTCCGCCGCCCGCTCCACCACTTCCCCAAACCGCGCCAATTGCACCACAACCGCCCGCTCCTCGTCATTCAGTTCATGTCCCATCGCGCGCCAATCAACCAGTTTCAACTCCTCCACAACCCGCGAGACATTATCTTCTACTCCACTGTCCCTCTTTAAATTTGACGAAGTTGGTAAACTCTTTAGACCGACTTCGTCATCCTGAACGCTTCTGATTCGATGTGACGAATCAGAAAGCCGAAGGATCTCTTCATTTGCTCGTCGCAAAACACTTTTTGCGCGAGCGTAAGTGTATTGCACGTACGGTCCCGAATTTCCCTCCATGGTCAAAATCGAATCCCAATCAAACACCACCGACTTTTTGGGATCACTCTTCAAATCATTCCACTTCAGCGCCCCAATCCCCACCATCTGAGCAATTTCCTCCAATTCCTCATTTGGAATTTGGAATTTGGAATTTCGAATTTGCTGTGCCCTTCCGAAGCTCTTTTGAGCAAAGGAGGGTTTGATATTTGGATTTTGTAATTTGGCATTTTCCTCCGGCACTCCCTCCCGCCCACTCGGTTTATCATCACTCTTGGAAGTCCTCATCACATCCAAGGCCTTACCAATAGCTTCCTCCAACACCTCCTCCAGCCAGATCACATTTCCCTTCCTCGTCGACATTTTCTTATCTGCAAACTTATACAGCCCATG
>CAYNFZ010000105.1:0-4581 GCA_964396725.1 uncultured Pseudomonadales bacterium | reverse complement strand
CTCGAAGCCAAGCATTGTTTCTCCCTCTCACTCATTTTTTCCCAATCATCGGCTCCGATTTTACTCTTCAACCGACTTGCTTCAGCTACTTGGACTCCATACCCAACCAAACCAGCTATCCTCTTCAATCTCTTAGATTCAGCATGTAGCACGCCTTTTTCCTTCCACTCCACCACCTTGTCCACTAGCTTTTCATCAAACTCTAACCGTTTCCGCACCTCTTCATCCAAATCACTACAGCCCACTAATCCTAACCCCGTATCCAACACCATGGCCACTTGGTTTGTCTCCACACCACCTTTTCCTTCTAGATATTCACCATAACTCAACCACGCTTCAACAACATCCAAATCATCTACATCCTGCTCACCCACCCACTGACTTTCACTCTGACTACTCTTGCTTTGAAACAACCCCTTCTCCTCCTCCCCCAACCACTCCCACTCCAACCTTCCCGCATCCACCAAAGCCTTCAGTTGTTCCTTCGACAACGGTGTGTTCTCACCCTTCTGTTTCCCAATCACCCACGCCGCCTGGTACACATCCAACTCGTCCTGGTAATCGCGACCCTTATTGTTCGCCATATTTCCTCAAGTACTTATAGGCCAAATTATATCACAACTTCTGCCACCACCCCTGCAGCAATTTACCCATTCTACCCCATTTTGCCTCAAGATCTCACTAGGCATTTTTGCTATCATAACTCCATGGCTCCACCCAAATCGCCAGATCCAGCACCTCCTTCCAACCCAGAAGGTCTCGAACCTGAAGCTCCTGGCAAATTCTCCTCCGCTCTCAACAAAGCTGGCCAAGCACTCCAAGCCGCCCGCCTAGCCCAAGCCCTCAAACAGGGAGACTTAAGCGCTTTCGCTAACTACTTGCTCCAGGTAGTCACTAAAAAAATCCTCCAACATGTCGGCCTTTTAATCATCGGTGCCTTCGGCCAAATCCTCGCCTTGATTATCATCGTTATCGTCATTGTCGCTACCCTCCTCCAGATCTTCCCAGGCCTTGGCACCGACGACAACAAATACCTCAGCCTCACCAAAACCGTCCTCGCCCCCGACGAATCCACTTCCGACTACCAACTCCAATTCACCAACGAAAATTATGCCGCCCTCGACAATCACGTCTTTGTCTATACCCTCACCATCACCCCCAAAGACGACTACACCATCAACATTCAAAGTCTCTACGACACCATCTTTACCACCGGCGAAACCAGCGATCTTCAAAACATCAACCTCGACTGTAACACCAGCTCCCCCATCGCTCCGGGTAACCACCTTACTTGTATTTACCAATTCGACTTCGACCACATCTCCCCCGAACTCATCGATACCGCCGTCAGAAACGCCGTCGTCGTCAACTTCACCGTTTCCTCCGGCACCTTCTCCGGCTCCGACACTTTCGGCACCGCCACTAGCGTCCTCATCGGCGACGCCCGCTTTATTGCCGGCTCCATCGAAGGTTCCTGTCCTATTCCCAACGGTTACATCAGCTGCGGCGCCCTCCTTTTTGAAGACTCTTGTGAACACGGCGACGACGCCTACTGGTCTTCCAAACCCACCCCCTGCAAATGGGATCTTCCCGTCTCCGCTCCTAACTATGGCTTAAACTGTAAATACGGCTCCGATCCTCGCCTCACCACCTGCGGCCCTATCCAGGCAGCCTCCAACGCCATCCCTGCTTGTGACATTTATGGCCTGGCTATAGATATCAAATACCCCACCAGAGTCTCTGGTCCTGTCTATCTTCCCGAACAACTCCAAGACGAACCCGAACCCCTTCTCTGGACCAGAGTGTCTCAAGTGCCTCCCAACGCCAACCACTGTGGCTGGAACATGACCTATACCACCACCAGCCCCGCCACCGGCAACACCTACGACATCTTCTTTGAACACTTGGGTGAAGCCGGAGTCGCCTCTGCCTACTCCGGAGAAGCCATCGTCAGTTCAATTACCTATTGTGGCGACTACCACGCCCATGTTGAAATGCGCGTCAACGGCCAGTTCATTAATCCCGAATCATTATGTAAATAAGAGCTATTCCTATGAACCTCACCCAAACCAAACACCACCTTCGCCCCCTACTCTACTTCACCCCCATCGTGCTCATCTTAATTCTCGTCTACCTCCTAATCCACCAAATCTCCCCTTCTTCTCTCCCCCTAGGAGTAGTTCCTCCTCAAGCTTCTCCCTCCATCCCCACTCCCAACCCTCAAGCACCCCTCACCCTCCTCACTACCAACCCCATCCTGCCGGAAATCAAAACCCTCTCCAGCCAAATCCCTATCTACCTCACCTTCAACCACCCCATCGATCCTAGCTCTTTCACCTACCAGAGCCAACCCCTTATACAGCTTACCAACTATCTTTCTTCCTCTCCTACCACTCTCGTCATCCAACCCACCCCTGCCTGGCAATTCAACACCACTTACCAACTCACCATCACCTCTCTCCGCTCCACCTCCAACCACATCCTGTCTCATCCAATTAACCTAGAATTCCGGCTGCAAAAACCCTCCCAACAAGAACAAGAAGACAACTTTAATTACGGTCCGGGTCAAGACATCTAACTTGATTTACTAAGACCCAAATCCTTTATACTAATCCCATGCAACAACACCCCATCCCCCAAAACGTCACCGCCTACGAATTCCACTTGATCGGCAACATGACCATCAAGCAATTCCTCGAGCTTGGTGCCGGCATTGGTATCGGCTTTCTCTTCTACTCCATGTCCCTTCCCGACTTCATCAAATGGCCCCTTGTTCTCCTCTCCGTTATCATCGGCGGCGCTCTCGCCTTCCTCCCTTTCGACGGCCGCCCTTTGGATCGCATGGTCATCATCTTCTTCACAACCATCTACTCCCCCACTCAATTCATCTGGAGAAAAACTCCCCAAATCCCCAAATACTTTCTCTTCACTCTCAAAAAACAAACCACCGACAACCTCGCTCTCGAACGCACCAGACTCCGAAAAAATCTTAGTGAATACCTCTCCACCCTGCCACAAGACAGTATCCCAACCCAACTTCTCCCCATCGACCAAGTCGAATTAAATCACCTCACCCAACTCGACCATCTTTTTGAATCCGTCGCCCCCGCTTCCGGAGTCACTCCCTCTACCGGCACCTATACCCCAGCCTCCCACCCTGGCTTCCGCGTCCGCGCCCTCAAGGCTCCAACCTCGAATCGAGCGCAGCCAGCCCAGAGCCTGCCGAAGGACCGCCCTTCCCCCAGCCAATCACCTCCCACCAACCGCACCAAAGCCGACGACCTCCGTATTCCCGAGTCCAAACCCACCGCCATCCACCTCATCAAAAAAACTCCCACCCGATCCAAATCAACCAAGTCCACCGCCACCCCCCTACCCCACCCCGACACACAAAAACTCGCCGCTTACAAAAAAAACCAAAACAAAACCAAAAAAACTAACCAAAACGAAACACTTCCTTTCCCCGAACTCCCCAAAACCAAAAACACCCTCGTCGGCATGGTCCTCACTAAAGAAGGGAAAATCATCGAAAACGCCATCATCGAAGTCAGGGACAACAGCCACATGCCCCTTCGTGCTTTAAAAACCAACCAGCTTGGCCAATTTTTCTCCGCCACCCCTTTAAAAGACGGCAACTATGAACTCGAAGCCGAAAAAGAAGGTCTCCGCTTTGACCCCGTCCACATCAAACTAACCGGCAAAATCGTCCAACCCATCGATATCCGCTCTCAAGCCTAACCCAACCCTCTAGGCTCCAAACCCCAAATACCATATACTAAATACTAAATACTAAATACTAAATACTACCCCGTGCCCACCAAAATCCGCGCCACCACCCAGGAACACTTAGACATCGAAGATGTCGTCTCCAATCTCGTTCTTTTAAAGAACGGCTCCGCCAGTATGGTTCTCAAAACCAACGCCTTAAACTTCGGTCTTCTCTCTGAAGAAGAACAAGACGCCACCATCTACGCCTACGCCGCTCTCTTAAATTCTCTCACCTTTACCATCCAAATCCTCATCCGTTCTGAACTAAAAGATATCACCGGCTTCACCAAGCTTCTCCAAGAACAAGAAAACCGTCAGCTCGACCCTTCCAAAAAAGCCCAAATTACCAACTATAGAAACTTTATCTCCTCTTTGGTCACCGATCGAAACGTTCTCGAAAAACACTTCTATCTCGTCATCCCTTTCTCCACTCTGGAACTTGGAATCTCCCAATCAGTCACCAGTTCTTTCACCCCCAAAAAAAGTCTCCCTTTCGACAAAAACTACATCATCGACAAGGCTCATACCAACTTAGAGCCCAAACGTGACCATTTACTACGCCAACTCGGCAGACTCGGTCTTTCTGCTCGCCAACTCAGCACACAAGAGTTGATTCAACTACTATTTTCCATGTACAATCCCGGTAATCAAGGTCAAAAAATATCAAATACCCAAGATTATTCAGTACCGCTGGTCCAACCAGCATTTGTCCAACCCAAGGAGGCAATAATGGCAGACAAACCCATCACCCCATCACCAACTACCCCCCGCCCCCCGCCGCCCCCCCCCCCCCCCCCCCCCCCCCGCCCCCCC
>CAYNFZ010000104.1:0-4697 GCA_964396725.1 uncultured Pseudomonadales bacterium | reverse complement strand
CATCTCCTCCGCCCAAGTCCTCATCGCCTGCCTAGGTTTCTCCGACATCGCACCCACCACCTCCTGTCTTTTCCCCTCTACCTCTCTCGGCTGAATTCTTCTCCCACCCCCCAAATTAACTTTTCCACCAACTACCCCTCCCGTTGTCCCAACTCCACGCTCCTTCTCCCCACCATTGTGAATCACTCCAATCTCGATCTCTTCCTGACTCTGACTTCCATCAACACCCAACTTGGTTCTATTCAAAAACACTCGAGTTTCACCGTGGTCTTCTCTCTCCACAATCCGATCCAGGCCTTCTTGCATCACTCGCAATCGCTCCCGCACCTCATCCTCCGTGTCTAGCTTTCTCTCTAGCACACTCCCTTCCACCTGCATCACCAGCCCTACACTGACTTGCTGACCTTTCAAAAACTCCCACAATTTCTCAAACAACTCCTTTCCCGACAAACTCACCCAGCTCTGATTCCCGGTGCCTTCATCCCGCTCCTCTGGCCCCCCCTCTCTGTCAGTTAATCGCTCTACCATATTTCCTTCTTGATATAAGGCACCCGGCCTATTCTCTCCCCGACCACACCTTCTGTCAACCCGTTTGTTTTTGCTTCTCCATACTTTCTGCCCACTTCCCAAACCGATCAGCAGTTTCCTACCTATCAACCTCCATCACATCATCTACAGATGAATCGGAAATAATACTCCCCACAACAAGCTACGGGATATCGTAAGTCATTTAGATTGTCATCCTGGAAAAGGCACCTGTACATACCTTGCCTTGTCCCTCCAAATCATCATACGAAAGATGGTCCGGGATCTTCACTTCACCCAGTGCCAACATCGAAACATGAACCCAAAAAAGAGATTCTCATGACTATTGGCAATCTACTCCCCAATAAATATCACAGAAGAAAATTGCACATTCCATCAACCTCACAGTCGGGGAATCATCTACTTGGTTTCAGTTTGCTACCAAAATCCCTTCGCTCTATTCACTATGTCTTTAGTGTCCATGAAACCGTAATTCACCCTCCTCCCCCCAACTCTCACTCTAGAAATTCCTCGAAGGAAACAACATCTTTAGACTTTCATCGGTTCTAAATTCCAACGAGACCCCCCGTGGTCTCTGTCACAGAGCGGATTTGATCTTACTTTTTCCTTTCCAGTTAACCTCACCCCTCACTTTTTCTCTTTCTTCAGTCACTCTGCTTCTTCACCCCCAACGTAACGATATCTTTTACATTCCCAGTTTCTTCCTACATTCTCACCAATCGACTTTACCTCATGTACAAGTATGTCGCACATTTATAGGTAATCTGCCTTTACCATTCTTCCGTACTGCATTACTACGCCCTATAATCTAAGGATATTTTCTCTCGGCCTTCTCTCCCTTCTAGCATTGTTTTCGTTTTTTCGAATCATCATAATCTCCTTACCGTAACCTCTTCCTCAGTTCATTTTTCTCCGCAACTATAGTTATTTAAAGCCTGCCAATCACTTTACCTAAACAATTTGATTGTTTCGTTCCCAAATCTCCTCAAGCATTAAATTTCCGCACCAGACAAATTGTCTTTTTATCAAAAACCCGAACAAAATCGCTTCATCGCACACCACTAGTACTCTACTTACTATCATCCTAAATGTCATCAACCTACTCTAGAAAATCTCTCTCATTCTTTTACTCATTTAGTTCCATTTTATCTCATTTATCACTCAACATTACCAAAATCTCTATTTCGTAGATTTTTTCATTATTTCCCTCACTTCTCGAATCCTCTCCCTTCCTTCACTTCCTCCATTTTCTTGTTCTACCATCTCCCCAAAACAATCAGTTAGCAGTTCTCTATACTCCTCATTCGCCTCCAGCATCTCCCTCAGCTTATACACAGTCGACACCGACAACGCCAGCTCCTCAGAAATTGCCTTAGGCGACCAACCAGACAACATTAGTATCCCCATCATCAACCTTTTTGCTACCATAATTCTCTCCGTTTTGGTCAACAAACCCGAAAGTAACACATTCACTCCCTCAGCCGTGTTATTAACGCCAATCACATACACCAACCATTCCCAAGTTTGATCCCACACTTCTTCTGAAATTTCCCTCTTTGACAACTGCACCATCGTCACTAATCCCTATATCTTACAATTATTCGAAACAACGTAATTTCATCCTATATTCCAATCATAACATCTGTCAATCCACAATTCTTATCTCATAACCATCTTCTTTTTCCTACTTTCCCAGCCTTGCTATAAGATACCATCACTTCCAAAACAACCTGTTTTATGCTATATCATCGCCTATTTTGCTATCTCTCTCTATTGTCAGAAGCCTCCTAGCGGTTGATTTTCACTCCAAAGGCCTAGAATGCAACAAATACTATTTACTTTTTTCCTCCTTTCACTCCAGCATTCAAACCACTCACATGCTAACACCAAAATCCCGCTTTTCCACCAATTACCTTGCACTCGTTTCACACAACTGACAAAACATTATCTTTGATATGTTCATTCATACTACCGTATTTTTCCAGATGTATGACTTCTAACTAGCAGCCCCATATCATATGTGCTAACTAAACCCCTGATCATGAAACATAATCCAGCACACACTCATAGATACTGATAAGAAATTTCTCATTTTTTACTAATTCCCCATTTCGCCCATCTTTGCTGTGGATAACTGTGGAAAACTCGTTTTCACGACCAAATTTCTTGGCTTCCCTTCTCCTCACCACTACCTTTTCCCTACCTTGTATTCACTCACCCTTAACCTCACCCATCAATTCCGTTATACTACCTACAATGGACAGACTTACCTCGGATAGTCTTCTCGATTTGATTACCGCCTCGGGTCCCTGCATCTCCATATTCCTCCCTACCCACAAAACCAGCCCTTCTTCCCACCAAAACCCCATTCGCTTTGACAATCTCACCAAACAAGCCAAGTCGCTTCTCACCAGATCTCCTCTGGTCAACCACAAAATCAAAGAATCCCTCCGCCAAGCTACCACCATCACAAACGACTCAGACTTCTGGATGCACCAAAGCCTGGGACTAGCCGTTTTCATCAACCCCCACTTCCAAACCTTTCTCCGCCTACCCCTCAAGCTACCAGAAAAAGTCATCATCGGCCAACGCTTTCATATCAAACCCCTCCTTCCCCTCCTTACCACCAACGGCAAGTACTTCATCCTCACCCTCTCTTCTCAAGATATCAAACTCTACCAAGCCACTCGTCAATCCATCGATAAAATTTTCCTACCACACACGCCTCGATCACTCCAAGATATCATCGATCCCAACAGTCTCAAAACTCATCTCCAATTCCACACCCGCTCTTCCAGTCGTGGCAGTCAACGCACTGCCATCTACCACGGCCAAGGCGGAGCTGGAGACAAAAACACCAAAGCCCTCATTGAGCGTTTTTTCTCCCAAGTTGCCACCAGCATCGACTCTATCCTCACCAACGAAACCTCTCCTCTCATTTTAGCCGGCGTGGATTACATCACTTCCATATACCACCAACTCTCCCACTACCCCCACATTATCTCCCCCACTCTCTCCGGCAGCTTCCAGCACCAAACAAAGCCATCCCTACACCGCCAATCCTGGCACTACATCCGTCCCCTTTTCAAAAAAGCCGAAACAGACACCCTAGACACTTTCCACCAGAAGCAAGGATCCGGCCAAACCTCCACCAACCTCCCCGAAATCCTCCCCGCCGCCCACGGCGGCCGTATCCACTCCATTTTTGTTCTCCGTGATCAAAGCCTCTTTGGCACTTACAACCCCTCCACCAACCAAGTCACCATCGACTCCAAATCCTCCCCCATCAACGAAGATTTACTCGACCTGGCTATCATCCACACCCTCACCAATGGCGGTACCGCCTACTCCCTTAAATCCCACGAAATGCCCACACACGAAGTTATCGCCGCCCTCTTCAGGTACTAAACCTCTCACCCTGCCACCTCAGCCAACCACCACCGACTCCAACTTCTCAATCCTTTCCTCATGATCACCCAACCGATGCGCCACTACCTCCCTTTCTTCTCTACTATCCATCACTTCCTTCAATACTGGGTCTATCCTTCTATAAAAATCATCTTTCAACGCCCCCAGCTTCTCGTCTAGCTTCTCGTCTAGCTTCTCGTCTAGCTTCTCGTCAACTATTCTCTCTATCTGCTGCAAATCTTTTCTTGTGAGTGCCATAACCTCCAATATACACACCTTTCCACCCCTACACAACACTCTACCTAAACCCAAACTCCTCCACACTCCCGCCACTTTGTTCGCAATACAAATACATCTGCCCCATGGCCCAATCCATCCGTTTGCGCCAAAACATCTCCTCATTCCGCTCCTGTTCATCCAATTCCCCCACTGAAATTTGCGCACTACACTCATTCCACACCGCTTCATCCCGTACCCAAATCTCCTCCCGAAATCGATCCAAGTTCCTTCTTATTTCCTCAGTACAACTATCAAACACCTCAGGTCCCACCACTCCACAAACTTGCAACAACCTACCTCGCACTCCCACCCCCATCTCATCCTTTACCAGTTCTTCATACTTAGATGCTCGATCCTCTCCTGCCAAATTCACCACTGTTCGCATCCCCGACTGACCATAACACGCCACCCCTCCGAACCACTCCACTGGCATGTAAGCCTGGTTGCAAGCATCAATCTCCCTC
>CAYNFZ010000103.1:0-4790 GCA_964396725.1 uncultured Pseudomonadales bacterium | reverse complement strand
CAGCTGGCCAGAGTTGTGGCTGCTGGGAATTCAAAATTTAAAGCTCAAATTTTAAAACAAAATGGAATATCAAAATCTGAAGACCGAATAGAACATCAAGAGAGAGAGGCTTGGCCGCCGGTAATACCGGCGACGGTAGAGTTTGTGGACATTGCGGGGATTGTTGAGGGAGCGCATAAGGGCGAGGGTTTGGGGAATCAGTTTTTGGCGAATATCCGAGAAGTGGATTTGATTGCACATGTAGTGAGGGACTTTAGGGATGAGAAGGTGGTGCAGACGGGTAAGGGATTGGAGGATGATTACCAGACGGTGATAAGCGAGTTGGTGTTGAAGGATTTGGAAACTATAGAAAATCAAAAATTAAAAATCAAAAACCAAAATGACAAGTCAAAATTAAAAGTTATTTTAGATAAGTTGGTGGCGGGGTTTAACGAAGGGAAACGAGCGAGAGAGGTGGTGAGTGAAAAAGAGGCGGAGGAAATTGTGGATTTGTGGTTGTTGACGATGAAGCCGCAGATTGTGGTTGTGAATGTGGATGAGGAACGGTTGGTGGAGAGAGACTCGATGGGAAAAAGCGTGGCGGAAAGATTGAAATTGTCTGAGGCTGAGGTGGTAGTGATTTCGGCCAAGATTGAGAGCGAGGTGGTGGAGTTGTCTAGTGAGGAAGCGAGGGAGTATCTGGAAAATCTAGGAGTTGAGGAGGGTGGCTTGGTTAGGTTGGCCAAAGCGGCTTATGAGAGATTGGAATTGATCAGTTTTTTGACAGCACCCTCCTCCGCTAAAGCTTTGGAAGGGCAAGGGGTTTGGGAGGTGCGAGCGTGGACGATTAAGCGGGGGATGAAGGCGGCGGAGGCGGCGGGGGTGATTCACAGCGACTTTGAAAATCATTTTATTAAGGCGAAAGTGGTGAGGGTGGAGGATTTCTGTAAATATGAGGGTTGGAAGGGGGCGGCTGAAGCGGGAAAGGTCAGATTGGAAGGAAGAGAGTATGAAGTGAGGGATGGAGATGTAATAGAATTCCAGGTTGGAATTCAATAATCAATTTACAATTTCCAGGCACCAAATACATGCTAAATTCGAATTTACAGTGAAAGATGCTTCTTTGGGAGTTTTGGTGCCGTTTGTCAGAATACCAGGGGTGTGGTAAGATACGGGGGTTAATAAAGACTAGAGGAAGGTGGCAGGTAATTCTGGGAGATCCAGGGTTAATATTGTGCCTGGTTGCCATGAAACGAAATTACGAGCTGTCGGTGATTTTTACGCCGGTACTGAAAGAAAAAGGTTTGACTGGAGCGATTTCGGGAGTGGAGTCGTTGGTAAAAAAAGTTAAAGGGAAAGTGTTGGAGATGGAGGAAGAGGGAAAGCAGCGGTTGGCTTATCCGATTGCCAAATATCATGAAGGGATTTATTTGTTTTGGAGATTGGAGTTACTGACGGAAAAAGTGGGTCAGTTTGAGAAGGAACTAAAACTACAAAAAGGGGTGTTGAGGCAATTATTAATCAAAGAAGAAGACAAGTAGACCGGATTGATTTGGAAATAAGTTTGGTCAAGCAGGAGGAAAAATGTCCGCAAGATCTTTAAATAAAGTAATGTTGTTGGGAAATCTGACTCGGGATCCTGAACTGAGATACACACCTAGTGGTACCGGTGTGTGTACATTTGGATTGGCGACTAATAGAAGTTGGACGCCCTCGGATGGGGGGGAAACCCAGGAGGAGACAGAGTTTCACAGGATTGTGGCGTGGTCTAAATTGGGAGAGATTTGTTCACAGTTGTTGTTTAAGGGAAGAAAAGTGTATGTCGAAGGTAGATTACAGACACGAAAGTGGACGGGGCAAGATGGTCAGGAAAGAGTGACTACTGAGGTAGTTATTGATGAGATGATAGCTTTGGGTTCACCTCGAGGAGCTGGTGGTGGAGGTTATGGCCAAAATATGGAAGGGGGATACGGAAAAGAGCCGGCTGAGGTGAGTGAGTATGTTGGGTCGGAGGAAACGGAAGCAGAAGCAGAAGCCGAGGAGGTGGTGGAAGAAGCGGTTGAGGAAGCGGTTGAGGAAGCACCAGTGGATGAGGATAAAGCCAAGGGGAGTTCGAGTGAAGCTGAGTCCCAAGATGTAGATGTAGATGTAGATGATATTCCATTTTAGTAAGTGAGGAAGATAATGCAGCCAAAAAAACGCAAAATTTTTCGAAGGGCCGTGGCTACCAAGTGTAGCTTCTGTGAAAAAAGGAGTGTACCTAGTTATCGAGATGTCGAGGGACTAGATGGATTTTTAACTGAGAGGGGAAAGCTGTTGGGGCGAGCTCGAACGGGTTTGTGCCAGAAGCACCAACGTAGGTTGGCGATTGAAGTCAAACGGGCCAGGCTTCTGGCACGGATGGCATATGTGGCTAAGCTAGGTTAAGTGAGTTGGTTGGGGTGTGACATTGAGAGGGACATCTGGTATATTCTTAAGGTTACAATGCCGAAACTGAAGTTGAAAACGATTAGATCAATAGTAGTATGGTTGATTTTTCTAGTGGTGGGGAGTGGGATAGGATATTATCTGGGAACTCAAGAGTTGGAGGTAGAGGCAGGGAGGGTAGTGCCCAAATTGGTGGTGAATACGGAATCACCGGCTGAGTATGAAGAGGTAGATTTTTCATTATTTTGGGAGGTGTGGAATAAGCTGGAGGATGAATATCTAGATGAAGAGAAACTAGACGATGAGATAATGGTGTATGGAGCGATTCGGGGAATGGTGTCGGCTGTAGGGGACCCTTATACGGTGTTTTTGCCACCACAGGAGCAGAAACGCACGGAGGAAGATTTGTCGGGTTCGTTTGAGGGGGTAGGGATTCAGCTAGGGTATATTCAAAATCAGGTAGCGGTGATTGCTCCAGTCAAAGGTATGCCTGCAGAGGCGGCGGGGGTGAAGGCAGGTGATTTGATTTTGCATATTCGAGATGACGATAAAGGGGTGGATGTGGATACGGCGGGAATGTC
Source organism: uncultured Pseudomonadales bacterium (assembly GCA_964396725.1). GTDB lineage: Bacteria > Patescibacteriota > Microgenomatia > UBA1400 > CAYNFZ01 > CAYNFZ01. The sequence goes on along the minus strand of CAYNFZ010000103.1, from coordinate 1,803 downwards.
TTTGCCGGAAGCGGTATCAATAATTCGGGGTGAACACGGAAAAAAGGTGACGCTGACTTTGTACCGGCAGAACAATGGAAATCAACCATTTGATGTGCAATTGATGCGTAACACGATTGTGATCCCTTCGGTAGAGTTGGAAGTGGTGGATGATCCGGACGGGGAAGGGAAGTTGGCGCATTTGTCGCTACTGCGATTTGGGGGAAGAACGGAGGAAGAATGGAATGAGGCGGTAGAAGAGATTGTGGCTCAAGGAGGGGTTGAGGGAGTGGTGTTGGATATGCGCAATAATCCAGGAGGGTATTTGAACGGAGCGATATTTATCGCCAGTGAGTTTATAGATGGGGGAGTAGTAGTGAAGCAACAGGGAAAACACCAGACGGAGACTTTCAGTGTGAACCGGAGAGGTAAATTGACGAGCTTGCCAGTAGTGGTGATGGTGAATCGAGGCAGTGCCTCGGCGAGTGAGATTGTGGCGGGGGCGTTACGGGACAGGTTGGGGGCGAAATTGGTGGGGGAGAGATCGTTTGGGAAAGGAACGGTACAAAATGCGGAGACGATGAGAAATGGAACGGGGATTCATATTACGGTAGCACGGTGGTTGTTGCCGGGCGGAGATTGGATTCACGATTCGGGGTTGGAACCGGATATAGAAGCAACTCAGAGTGCTGAGGAAGCAGATAGGGATCAGGTGTTGGAAGTGGCGTTGAAGGCGTTTGAGTAAGCTGATGCAACATGAAAAAAGAAAGTGCGTTAACAGGTAGAGGTGCAGCGAATATTATGAAGAACATATTTGTGAGTGTATTGTTGGTAATTGTAATGTTGGGAATGGCTTTGGGAGGGGCGGTAGCAGATAGGTTATTTGTGTTTAAACCCTTGGATGTGTTGTTTCCGCGAGCGGGGGCGGGAATGGGTGGCAGTTTGAGCCAGAGAGTGTTGACTGAAGAATCGGCGGTGATTGAAGTTTCGGAACGAGTGGCGCCTTCGGTGGTGACGGTGGGAATCAAGCAAGAAAGAAGGGTGGCAGAACCTTTCTTTATGGATCCGTTTGGAATGTTTAATTTACCGAGATTGCCGGGAAGAACAGAGACAATTGAGCAAGATATTGGATCGGGATTTGTGATAGATGGAGGATTGGTGATTACGAATAAGCACGTGGTGAGTCAAACAAACGCAGAGTATAAGGTGATTGATCGAGATGATAAAGAACATAAGGTGACGAAGATTTTTCGGGATCCGGCCAATGATTTGGCGATATTGCAGATCGAAGATGGTGATTTACCAGCCATTGAGTTGGGGGATTCTTCTGAATTGAAGGTAGGGCAATTTGTGATTGCGATTGGTACGGCTCTAGGGGAGTTTAGACATACGGTGACGACGGGGGTGATTTCGGGTTTGGGAAGGGGGATTGATGCAGGGAATCAGATGGGAGGATTTGTGGAGCGGTTGGATAATGTAATCCAGACAGACGCGGCGATAAATCCGGGGAATTCCGGAGGGCCGTTGTTGAACAGTGCAGGTCAAGTAGTGGGAATTAATACGGCGGTATCACAGGCGGCCGAAAATGTAGGGTTTGCGATTCCAATTGATGTGTTAAAGGAGTCTTTGACCAACTTTGAAGATACGGGCCGATTTGAGCGAGCGTTTTTGGGAGTGAGTTATCAGTTGATTTCCAAGCAGACGGCTATACTAAATGATGTGCCGGCGGGAGCCTATTTGCTGCAAGTGGTGGAAGGATCGGCGGCGGCGGCGGCTGGTTTGGAAGTGGGGGATATAATTGTACGTCTGGATGGGCAAACGGTG
>CAYNFZ010000102.1:0-4867 GCA_964396725.1 uncultured Pseudomonadales bacterium | reverse complement strand
GGCTTAGGATGCAGCGAGGACTACCTGTTGGTAAGGTTGAAGAACGTGGTAGCTTTTTGGAGGAGGAGGGTGAACGTGGCCCCAAAGAGAGTGGGATGAGCTATTTTTGGAGGAAGAGCGATGAGGTGAGGAAACAAGGATTGGGTTTTGATGATCCTTTGAGGCCTGGATTTGGCCAGCAAGGTTAGTTGTGGTTGAGAAATTGGCGGTTGTGGGTAAGATGTAGAAATGATTGAGTTGATACCCAGGATGTATGGGTTGATGATTGGGTTGGGAGTTTTTGTGGGCGCTTGGGTGGTGGCGAAGGTGGCCAAGAGAGAAGGTTTGGATGAGCAGTTGGTGTGGGGTGGGTTGGTGTGGGTGGTGTTTGGTGGGATTGTAGGGGCGCGGGCTTATCATGTGGTGGATTTGTGGGATTATTACTCGCAGAATCTGGGGGAGATTGTGGCGGTGTGGCATGGAGGTTTGGGAGTGTTTGGGGCGTTGGTGGGAGGGTTGGTGGGTCTGGCGGCGTTTGCAAAAAAGAAAAAGGTGGGTAAAAAAGAATGGCTTAAATGGTTGGATGTGGCGAGTTTTGGATTGCCGGTGGGGCAGGTGATTGGGCGGTGGGGAAATTTTTTTAACCAAGAATTGTATGGAGCTCCGACTGATTTGCCTTGGGGGGTGTTTATTCGACCAGAGAATAGGTTGGCGGGATATACGGAATTCGAGCGGTTTCAGCCGTTGTTTTTGTATGAATCTTTGTTGAGTTTGGGATTGTTTGGAGTGATGCTGGGGGGGTATGAGAGATGGAAGTGGAAGATGGGGGGCGGTCGGTACATGGGGTTGTACTTGGTGGGGTATGGGATGATAAGGATGATGCTGGAAACAATGAGGTTGGCTAAGTGGGAAGTGGGTGGTGTGCCGATGGCGATGATAGTGGCGGGTATGATGATAGCGGGGGGAGGTTGGTTTGTTTTGAGGGGAAAAGTGAAATGATGAGATATGCGGATCGAGGATGGAAAATGTTGGTTGGGGGAGTGGCGAGTATGGTGATGTTGGGTGGGTGTGGGAGAGGGAAGATAGTGTTGGATGAGCCAGAGGTGGGTAGTGAAGTGGATTTGGCAGGGCGGAAATTGGTGGAAGTAGAAGTTGGGAGTGAAAAAGTGGTGGTGGAATTGGCGGAGGATTTGGAGAGAAGATCGGGTGGTGGGTTGACTTATGGCTATCAGCCGGGAGCAGAGGGGGTGTTGTTTGAGTTTCCGAAGAAGACAATTTCTTTTTTTCATGGGATGGGGTTGGATAAGCCGGTGGATTTGGTGTGGGTAAGTGATGAGATGAATGGGAAGTATAAGGTGGTGGGGATGGATCTTTCGTTGCCGCCGGCGGAAACGGAACGGATAGAAGAGGCTCGGGCATACGGACCAGGTGTACCAGTGACTCACGTGTTGGAGTTGCGAAGGGGGGTGGTGAAGACTAAAGGGATTCGAATGGGGGATAATGTGGTTATTAATAATGTGGTGATGTGAGATGAAGGTACGAATTGGGAAAATTTGGTTGGTGGGAGGGATGTTGATGCTGAGTGGATGTGGAGTAGGGAGTGGCCAGGGTCGGATGGAGGAGAAAACTGATTTGGGTGTGATAGGAGAGAGGGTGGAGATGGGGGAAGTGGATGAAGGAGGAGAGATGACTATACGGATTGGAGAAGAGGAGTTGGTGGTAGAGGTGGTGCAGACACCGGAGGCGACTGCTAAAGGATTGGGATATCGGGAGGAGATGGGAACGGAAGGGATGCTGTTTGTGATGGAGAGGGAAGGAATACCGACGTTTTGGATGAAAGGGATGAGGTTTGGGTTGGATATGGTGTGGATTAGATGTTTGAATGTGGGAATTGTAAAGTCGGATCTTGGAGAATGTTTGGTGGTAGATGTAACGGAGAAGGTACCGACTCCTGAGGATTCGGAGAAACCGAAAGAGGTTTATTCGCCGAGGTTTGTGGTGACTCATGTGTTGGAAGTGCCGTACGGGTGGGTGGAAGGATTTGAGAATTAGACTGGCTTGACAGTTATACTGGGGGGAGTATAGTAAACAAGCTTGCTTGTTTAGTGTCAAATATCAAAACTCAAAGTTCAAAATTTAGGAATGTTATGAAAGCTAAAGAAAAGAAGTTGCTGGCGAAGATTAAACGGGCAGAGGGACAGGTGGCTGGAATTGGAAGGATGTATGAGGAAGGAAGGAGTTGTGTGGAAATTGCGCAGCAGATAAAAGCGGCCAAGAGTGCATTGGATCGAGTGGCACGAGATATATTGACCGATGAGGCGAGTAGATGTGTGAGGTCGGGAAAAAGTGGTGAGTTTGAGAAAATAGTGAAGTTGTTGTTTGGATTGCAGAAATAAAAAATTAGTATCTTGTATATAGTATTAAGGATATATTTATTTATTAGCGCTAATTTTTGATTCTTTGGCACGTAGTTGTTAGCCGTGACCTGTAAGGACAAATAATTTAAGGAGGATATTATGTCAGCAGCACATATTAAAGAAGATAGTTTTGATGAAAAGGTAATGAAGGCCAAGGTGCCAGTATTGGTGGATTTTTATACAGAGTGGTGTGGTCCATGCAAGATGGCAGCACCGGTGTTGGATGAGTTGGCGGACGAGGCGGAGGGGAAATTCGAAATATTTAAAGTGAATGTGGATGAGGAGCAGGAGTTGGCTGGTCGACACGGGGTAATGAGTATTCCGACGGTGGTGTTGTTTAAAGACGGAAAGGAGGTTGAGCGTAAGATTGGGTTTGCAGGAAAAGAAGGGTATCAAGAATTATTGAGCAAAGCTCAATAATTCAAGCACCAATCATCAAATCACAATCACCAAATGTTATTTAAATACTAATTGTTTAATATGCAAACGTTTAGGATTTTAGTGTTAAAGTTTTAATAATTTTAAATTTGTTTCGTGAGTGAAAAATAGTTATTGGTGATTAAAGATGAAGGTAGGTAATTAGTTTGGAGAGAATTATGGGAGACAGTAGAAAATTGATAATAATTGGGAGTGGGCCGGCGGGGTATACGGCGGGGATATACGCGGCGCGGGCGGAGTTGGCACCGCTTATTTTTGCTGGGGAGAAGTGGGGGGGGCAGTTGATGAGCACGACAGTGGTGGAGAATTGGCCGGGGACAGAACAAGGCGTGATGGGTCCGGAGCTAATGGATGGAATGCGCAAACAGGCGACAAAGTTTGGGGCGGAGATTGTGGACAAGAATGTTACTAAGGTAGATTTTTCTGGAATGCCTTTTAAGGTGTGGCAAGGGGAGGTTGAGTTTAAGGTTGATGCGGTAATAGTAGCGACTGGAGCAGAAGCGATGATGTTAAATGTCCCTGGAGAAGAGTGGTTGTTGGGCAGAGGGATAGCAACATGCGCAGTGTGTGATGCAGCTTTTTACAAGGAAAAAATCGCTGCGGTAGTAGGAGGAGGAGATGCCGCGATTGAGGATACTTTGGCTCTCACCAAGTTTGCGAGCAAGGTGTATTTGTTGGTACGGAGAGATGAACTGAGGGCAAGCAAGATCCTGGCTAGGAGAGTGACTGACAACCCCAAAGTGGAAGTGCGTTGGAATACCGAAGTCAGGGAAGCAGTAGGGGAAACAAAACTGGAAAAGTTAAAGATTGTAGATAATAAATCCAACCAGGAGAGTGAGTTGATTGTCGATGGATTGTTCTATGCAGTTGGTCATAAACCGGTAACGGAGATTTTTCGGGACAAATTGACATTGGATGAGAAAGGGTTTTTAGTTACGGGTATTTCATACCCGTCAAATTCCAAATTCCAAATTCTAAATTCTAAATCTTTTTTTCTGGGGGGTTATCCGACGATGACGAGCGTGCCTGGGGTGTTTGGAGCAGGAGATGTAGTGGACTTTAGATATAAACAAGCGATTACCGCGGCGGGCATGGGATGCCAAGCGGCTTTGGATGCGGAGCGGTGGTTGGAGAGCAAAGAATAGAAGGATCCTTCGGCGTTCTGGTCAGTCACATCTGACCAGAAGTGCTCAGGATGACAAAATCGTTCTAACGAGTTAAACGATTTTGTCAATTTAACGGGAGATAAACATGGGAAGTGTATATGAGAACGCGTTAGAGCAGTTGGAAGCGGTGCGAGAGTTTGTGGAGGTAGATGATGAGACATGGGAAGAGTTGAAGGCCCATGACAGAGTGGTGGAAAGGACACTTGTGGTGGAGATGGATGATGGGAAAGAAAAAAAGTATAAGGCCTTTCGAGCGCAACATAATAATGCTTTAGGTCCTTACAAAGGGGGGATACGGTTTCATCCGAATGTGAGTGAGGATGAAGTGAAGGCATTGTCGATGTGGATGACGTGGAAGACGGCAGTGGTGGGTTTACCATTAGGTGGTGGAAAAGGGGGAGTGATAGTGGACCCCAGGGAATTGTCGGAAGGGGAACTAGAACGGTTGTCGAAGGCTTGGGTGAAATCTTTTATGGGTATAATTGGTCCAGAAGTGGATGTGCCGGCGCCGGATGTAAATACCAACCCAAAAGTGATGGAGTGGATGGTGGAGGAGTGTAGTCGGATACACACTGAAAAGGGAGTGTGTAGGCTGGGGGAGAAGTGTGGTGTATGTGAGGCTAGTTTTACAGGAAAACCGTTGGAAAATGGAGGATCTGAAGGAAGAGTGCAGGCGACGGGAAGAGGAGGATTTGTGGTGTTGGAGGAGTTGTCGAAGAGAATGGGATGGAAACCGGAGGATACGACTATTGCGGTTCAGGGATTGGGTAATGTGGGGTATTGGTTTGCGAAACTGACGAGCGAAGCCGGTTATCGGGTAGTAGCGGTGGCTGATTCGAAGGGGGGGGTAAGCGTGGACAATTATGG
>CAYNFZ010000101.1:0-5087 GCA_964396725.1 uncultured Pseudomonadales bacterium | reverse complement strand
CTTCACCGCCAGTGTCGGTACCGCCAACCAAGATTTAAGCGCTGAGGAAGTCATCTCCCAACTCAAAACCTACCTTCCCCAATCCAAATTTCTCTATATTGCCGGTTACTTCAAACTCAAACAACTCATTCCCCATTACCCCGAAATAGTCTCCATGGCCAAAACCTCCAACGTCAAAATTATTCTCGATCACGGTCGTACAGCCAACATCTCCACCCCTGATGAACGTTCCACTCTCCTTACTTTAATCAAAGACATCGACATCTATCTTCCCAACATCGATGAAATTCTCGATCTCTGGCAAGCTGAAGATTTATCCTATGCCACCCAAAGGGTTCAATCCACCACCAACGCCATTCTTGTCGTCAAACAAGCTCAAAAGGGCGCCACCGGCCTTGACAACAATCAACTCATTCAAGTCCCGGCCTTTCCTGTAGCTCCCATCAGCACCGTCGGTGCCGGAGATAGCTTCAACGCCGGCTTCGTCTATGCCCATCTTGCGGGACAACCACTCGCCGATGCTATTCGTTATGCCAACGCGACCGCCGCCCTTGCCATTTCCAACAAATCTCTCCCTACCCACGAACAGGTCGACAAATTCCTCACCACCCATTCCACCCTTTTTCCCACTCCTTCCTCCAATCAACCCTCAACCCCTCCCTCCACTAGGGTAGGGGAGTCCTAAAAAATGAAGCTCCACGCCCCACTCTCGTGTGGCGTGGCATCCTTTAACTTTTCGGAGCTGAATCACTCCGAAGCAGAATTTAAGCATTCATCCACGGCCTAGGCAGCCGTGGTCTTCTACGAAGGGTGATAAACCTGTAAAAAAAACTTTCTTCGCTTATGATCAGTGTTTACTCCAAACAGACCTTATTCCCAGTTTATTCAAAGGTCTCCAGATGCCAGATCATCCCACTTCAACCAAAACAAACGTTTGTTGTTACAGCCAACTACCTCCCCCTCTTGCCGGGCATCAACCTCAGTTTTGACTCCTCTCATTTCCCGAGTGATACTTCCGATGAATTTTTTTCAGCTGAGGATTGGTCACATGAGTGTAAATCTGCGTCGTCGCCACATTCTTGTGCCCCAACATCTCCTGTACCTCTCGTAACCCCGCCCCAGCCGACAACAAATCAGTCGCAAATGTATGCCGCAAACCATGCGGCGTAATCTCCACTGGCAACTTCGCCCGTCTCCGATACTTCTCCACAATCCGCTGGATACTCCGTACCGTCAATCTCATATCCTCTCCCTTCGCATCCTCGGGAATTTTACCCCTTGAATACCGAATAAACGCCGGCTTCCACTCATCCTCTCGTGCTTCAAAATATTTCCTCAACCACTTCGCTGCCCGATCACTCACAAACACTACCCTAGCTCTACCTCCTTTCCCTACAATCCCAAACTCACAGGATTTAAAATCAATCTTATCTCGATCCAGCTTGGCCACCTCCGATACCCGCAACCCTGTAGAAAACAACATCTCCATTATCGCCCTATCTCGTAATCCTCGTTCATCATCCAAATAAGGCGCTCCCAACAACCTTTCTGTCTGTTCCACCGTTAGAAACTTAAGCGACTTACTCTCAGCTTTAGGCAGCTCAATCTTCTCCGGAGCCATCACCTCAATATCCTGCTTCGCCAACCACTTCAGCAACGACCGCATCGCAATCATGTGATAATTCTGCGTTACCTTAGCTATAGTACTTCCCTCATGATTCGTCAATCGCGACAAATACAATCGGTAATTTCGCATCACTTCAAGATTCAGCTTTCCCATATCACTCGTTCTCATCCTTTCCCTGTACCATTTACTAAACCGGTTCAAGTAATGTCTGTAGTTACGAATCGTCAACTTGCTTGCCCCTCGTTCCACTTCCATGTATTCCAAATACCCCTCAATTAATTTATTCACTGCTCGCTTTGACATTGTATCTCCTCAAGTAATAGGGTAGGGGAGTGGTAAAAAAATCCTCCCTCTAGTTTCACTATAGCCAGATGGCGCCATCTAGTCAAGATTGTACGACACAATCCAATATTATTCCGTAACCAATACCGGAAAAAGTCTCCTTTCACCCGCCTTCCCATCGCTCGCATCCAAACCAAATCTGTTTATCAACCGCAGCAGTTACCCAAAATTAGGCCTTACTTTAATGTTACAAACAAATTATTCTTTCTTGTTACGCTTCAGTGGAATTACTAGTCCTTAACGATTTGATCACGGCTCGTAAGTCATTGCTTCAACTTCTCTCGCTTCAATTCCTTCCCCAACCAAACTTCTCTCCTCTTCAGGCTTGAAACCATACCACCTCCCACCGTCAACTCACTCTTTCTACCAGATACAGACGCGCTCTAGTGTACATATTTCGGGCTTTTCCGTTGTTGACGATCCATTATTCATCATATTCGTTACTCAATCCGTATAATTCACACCTACACATCCATTATTAATATTTTTCAAATATCTTACTCTACCTTCATTTTGTATTTCCATATCTACATCCAAATTCATTCCCTGTGTTCATTTCTACCTCTAAATTAATCTATTCATTTTAAATTTCATTAACTTTATAACAAGAGAGTGGCCAATATCATATCTATCACTCAATATTAAATCGCTATCCTTTTTTCAGCCATTAGCAACTTTTTATTTTTCATCCCCAAATGGCCCTCCCCCGAGAAATCAGATATTTTCGTCGCAAAAGATATATTGTGCGTCATAGTATCTCTCTTTTCTACCCTACTTCCACAGCAGAGAATTACTATCAGGTTTTCATCCCCAAGAATCCCTTTCCCGTCTACATGATTACTTATTCTCACTTTTATTAATACCGTCAAACCATCTCTCCCCCGAGTATCGATCTCAAACCTTGTCGTTAACTAAACTTACGGGTTTTTTCCACAATCGTATTTACCGCACACAATCTTAGATTTCTCACCCAATAGGGTCCCGACCTCGTTCTCTACCCCAAGTTTTTTCAATTAAATGAACAACTTTTCCCTTCACCCTACTGGGGAGTACCATATCATTCTATATCATTTTATATCGTGTAAATATCCCTCATTATCGGTAATTTTCTTTAATATGCTCGAGTAATCAATTGTTTATCACTCCCCTCTCTCAACCGCTGCGTGAAAATATTATAGGATATCGTGAAAACATAGTTATTATAGGTCTTCTACTTCCCTACTTCCCTTTCTTAAATTCATTCAATTTTCTCCCTTCCCTTCCACATAAAATAATTTTTCCCCTTTCACTCATTCCCTTTTTTTATTTTAATTTTATTCCACCTTTTCCTCTCTAAATTCAGTTTAACGTCGCACAATATACTCCTTTATCTATCTCGTCTCACTACACCCCTTCTCTCTTCACTTCCACTCCATTCCCACTCTCTTTCTCTGTTTTTTGTTTCTATACCCTACTCTACTTCCACCTGGTCAATACCATCATCACCACCAATACAAAAATTCCCACACTTGCATATTCTCTCAAAGTGTTCTTAAACAACCGTTCCTGTAAATAGTGCTGTAGCAACCCTAAAAACACATACAAACCCGTGACCAAAAACAGCGACGCAATCCACACTGTCACCGGCCAAAATGAAATTGCCACCGCCATTTCAGCCAACACAAACGCCACTACCAAACTGTGCATCAACACTCCCCTACTTATTCGTGACTCCAGCTTTACCGACCATAAACTATTCAATACCACTGGAAACGTCACTCCAAATACCAACACCGCATTCACAAAAAAAGGAAACTTAAACGAAAAAATCGAGTTATAAAAAAACAAACTCGTCACCAATGCCATCAAAAACCCTACCGCATGAGCCGCCCGTAGTAATTGAATCGTTCGTATCGCTGCTACACTATAAATATTGCTCGTTAAATACAGCGCATACATCCCCAAAGCAAATAATCCCAATATCACCACTCGTGACAACATTGCCTCCGGTAACAAAAAATAAAACAGCGCCACCGCTACCGCAAACCACCCCGGAAATGGTACTACCACCAGCCACTCAATTCCCTTCAGCTCTCCAAACAATGCCCAACTTGATACGAAATATGCCACCACAAACAAAACTAATATTGCCAAATAGCGGTAGGGAAACTCAATCGTTACCAACTGCGTCGAAAACAATCCCAAAGACAACAACAGCGAAGACAACACAAACTTTTGTCTCTTACTCATCTCTTCTATGCCATATTTGTTACTACCATCGAAACGTCCTCTAAAGCTTCCAGCTGTTCTTTCAACCGCTCCACCTGCGCCTTCCCCTTATCGTCAACTGGAATCGGTACCTTCACCCCATATCCCGAACCACTTACTCCAAACAAATACATCACCGCTCCCGGTCCCCCCAACGACCCTCCCGCCTTATCAAACACTCTCTTAATCTCCGACCCCGTACGATTCCGATTATCTGTCAATACTTTCACAATAAATCCCACCCCTCTCGGTCCATAACCTTCATATACCACTTCCTCCACATTTCCTCCTCCACCCTTACCCAATCCTTTATCAATCGCCTTCGTAATTCTATCTTTTGGCATATTCACTTCCCGAGCTTTCTCTATTGCCACTCTCAATCGCGGATTCTGATGTATATCCCCACTTCCCCCTTCTTTCACCGCCACCGTAATCATCTTACTCACCATCGAAAATGCCTTCCCTCGCTTGGCATCTTCAGCCGCTTTCTTATGCTTTATCGTACTCCACTTACTATGACCACTCATATTTCTACTTGTACAGTGCTATATAATTTAGCGCTCACTCAATTATAACCCCCTTGACAGCACCAATCAATCTCGTGTAAGTTCATCAGAAGTTAGCCTTTGTCATAATGCCAAATCCTGCCGATCAAGCCATCAAAGCAGCCCTGCACCAACATTGGGAACAGGCCATTGAAATCAACCAACAAATTCTTTCCGACTCCCCCAACGACATCGCTACTTTAAACCGTCTCGCCTTCGCCTACCGTCAAATCGGTAAACTCCACACCTCTAAAACCACCTATTCCAAAGTTTTGCGGCTCGATCAATACAACCCCATCGCCAAAAAAGGTCTCGAAAAACTATCC
>CAYNFZ010000100.1:0-5109 GCA_964396725.1 uncultured Pseudomonadales bacterium | reverse complement strand
CTTTGGCAACATCACATCAAGTAACACCACCGCAAACTTTTCCTTCTTGATTAAGGCAAAAGCCTCATCTCCATCGCCCGCTCCAGTCGCCTCATAACCAGCATTTATCAACATCGACACAAACATCTCTCTCAAAGCCTTATCGTCATCCACTATGAGTACTTTTTGTTTTCTAACCACAATAACATTAAGAAGATTAACTTGTAAATTGTCAATCCCTAATTAACCCTCACTTCACCCATTCTACCTCAAGAAACGTTCCTCCAATTTATTCATCAAATCATCCATCTCGATGTTGGCTTTTACCACATAATCCTTGGCTCCCAACTTCATTGCTTTCTCTATCTGCGTACTCTCACTCAAATTCGACAGCATCACCACCGGAATATTCTTATACTTCTCTTCCGCTTTCAATTTTTTCAATATCTCAAACCCGTCTACGCCTGGTAACATAATATCCAACAATATCAACTCCACCTTCTGCTCCAACAACGCATCAAACACATCCTCCGCTTTCTTTGCCCAAAACACTCCATGTCCAGCTTTCTTGCAGTAATTACATAGCGTTCTTCCCAACAACTCATCGTCCTCCACAATCAGCACCGATGCCATTCACACCTCCTCGTCTTATTGTACCAAACTTCATATTCCTCGCCAACAACCCACTTTACTCCAGCCATCATTTCTCCTATTATCAAATTAAACATGGAAGACTTCACCGATTACCACATCAAACACTTTTTCACAGTCCGTTACAATCCAGGCTACCTGCACTCCTCTCTCCACCACCTTCCCTGGCTTACTCCTTTTACTATCATCTTCTATTTCGTCAGCCGCCATTTTGCCTATCGCCAACACCTCCTCCTCCCCCGTGAAATCCACTTCCTCCTTTTTACCTATACTCTCATTTTTCTCCTTACCATCAATACCATCTGGTACTTCATTCGCGCCAGTCTCGGCCACAAAATTATTACCAGTACTATCTCTAAATCTGGCCTCACCATCAACCACCACCAACACGACTGGAAAGATTTCGCTATTCCCTCCTGCCAAAAAAATCTCCAGCACGCTAGCCACTCCTCCTCACTAATTCTCACCCTCCCCACAACCAAGGGCCAACTTCACCTCGCTTTTCAAGATCAAACCCAAAAAAAAACCGCCCTCAGAACCATTCGTCATTATCTCGACAACTTCCCCTAATCCCAAACGTCACTTGTTACCCCCAGCTCCACCCACTCCTCCAGCACCCTTTTCCCGCCCAGCTTCTATTTGAGAGTTGTTGCCCATCTTCTCGCCCGGCACTAGATTTTCTGCTCTCTCTGCCTCAGATACTCCCCCACTCTGAGCTCCCACTTGCATCGTTTGTCCTTGTTGATTGGGATCACCCACCAGAAATTCCGCCACAAACATCGACCCTTTGCCTACCTCAGTCCAAGCCAGATACGCCCTTCCCCCCATTTGTTCCATCAACAATCGTGAAATATAAAGCCCCATTCCCGTCCCTGACGACACATCTCTTGCATACCCTCTCATTCTTCCTTGTTTAAACTTATTAAACAATAACTCCTGCGTCTCCTTATCCATCCCCGGTCCAGTATCAGTTATCTTCATTCTCACCACCCCTTGACCCTCTTCCAACCATAGTTTCACCCACCCTTCCTCTGTAAACTTCACCGCATTCCCCATTAAATTTATCACCACCTGCATCACTCGCGCTTGGTCGGCCTTCACCCAAAATTCTCCCTGTCTGGACACTTCAAACAAAATCTCAATCTTTTTCTCTTTCACATTAGCCCGCACCTCTGCCAAGGCTTTCTTCACCACCTCCCCCAAATCAAACACCCCCATCTCAAACTTCACTTTCCCCAACTCCAACCGCGAAGCATCCAAAAAATCATTCACGATCATTATCAACCTAATACTTGCCGTATGCACATCGTCCACCATCTGGCTTAGCTCGGCATTATTTTGTATCTCCGGATAATAATCCTTCATCAGCATCGAATTCCCTCGAATCGCCGTCAAAGGAGTTCTCAGTTCATGCGATGCTACACTAAAAAACTCATCTCTCGACCTCTCCAGCTGCTTCGCCTCGGTAATATCCTCTACTACTATCGCCGCCCCAATCAACTCCTGCTCACTCAACACCGGTACCGAAAACACTCTCAAAAACTTCTCCCCATACTCCACCTCCCCCTTCTCATACAACTGTTTATCCCCCCGACAATGAGGACACAACTCCTTCAACACCAATCCCATCTTCATCAAACTTTTTTCCAACACCTCAGACGTCAACTCCACCTGCAAGGCCAATACCCCAAGTATAGTTTCATTACTCTCCACTACTTCATGATTCAAGTCTATAATTACCATCCCCAAGGGTAGCGACTCAATCGCCGCATTCAACCTTGCCTTCTCCTGCTGCATCTGTCTCCACCCTTGACTAATCTGATCCTTGGCTTTTTCCAGTTCTGCAGTTCTCTCCTTCACTTTCAACTCCACCCCTTCCTTCTCATGTTTTAAATCCTCCTCCAACTTCCTTGCATCCTCCAACAAATTCATCATCGCCTTTTTCGTCTCATCCTCCACCATCCTCTTCTCCTCGAGTTCCTTTAATCTGTTATTCAACTCCCCAGTTTTTTCTTTCACTTTCTCTTCCATGCCGATGTATAACTCACTCAATTTCGCCGCCATCATGTTAAAAGCATTGGCTACTCTACCTATTTCATCCCTACTGGTAATCTCCATTCTCTCCCCTAGATTACCCTCCGCAATACTCATCGAGGTCTTCTCCATTTTCCGTAGCGGCCTGGTTATCCATGCATTTACCACCACCCACACTAACACTAACCCTCCCAACACACCTACCCCTGCAACACCCAACGACAACAACATCACCGACGCCGTCCTGCTCTGCACCGTACCCGAAGAAGTCACCAACACCATATAAGCCACCACCTCCCCATCCTCAGCCTCCACTGGATTCAACACTAAATAATACTCATTCCACCACACCACACCCCTCTCTCCTCGCTTCATCAGTTCCCTTGCTTCTACATCTTCTAACCTCTCCCCCAGTATTCCTTCCCCACTGGCAAACACCTTTTCTCCACTTCTATCCAATACCGCCGCATATTCTAGATTAGGATACTGTTCCACCAAGCGTAACAAATTCTCATCAAATCCATAAATATTTCCCAGAGGAATCTCCAAATCCAACAACTTCGTCAACTGCTCCTTTACCCCATAACTCTGAGCCTCCAATTCCCGCCCCAATACCGTCGAATACTCTCGATTAAAATTCACCCACTCAAACGAAACCGTAGTCCCCACTGTCAACACCAACACCAAACTTACCATCAAAAACATCTTGGCTCTAATGCCGGCCCTTCCGATCATATGTTGTCCTGTTCCCCTAATTCGCCAACCAACAGCAACGGGTCCAATTCTGGATCCGCAGGTTTACTGATTATTTTGCCCTTTTATTCCTGTTCCCATCGGTAACCTTCCACCACATCTCCAACACTCAACAACCGAGTGTCAATCTGCAAACCCAAATCATTTGCTCTGGTCAAATTCAACACCACACTCCCTTTACTGGTTATTTCCATCGGAAACGACTTCGGGCTCATCCCGCGAACCAAGATATCGCGTGCCATCAAACCGGCAGCTTGACCTTGATCGTAACCAGATACTGTCACCGCTGCCAAATTCCCCAAATCCACCCTATCCGACCAAAAACTACCATCAGGCAATTTGCTGTTCTCCACCGTCCACTTCATCACGTCCTCCATGGCTACATTATTTCCTTCCGCATCACGGAAAGAAAATATTCCAATATGCACTATCGCATCGGCTGACGTTTGGTATTCCTCAATCTTTTCCTGATACTTCGCAAATGTTTTTACTATGTCATATGCCACAAAATTAATTCCCCTCAACTCCCGTACCGACCTTTCTTTAATCCGAGCTATCGTTCTCGGCCATGTTTCTCCGTCATCCGTAATCACCGCCACTCTCTCTATCGATGGATCAATCTGTGTCAGCAGCCTCACCGTTTGAATCGCATGCTCCTCCTCCAATACTCCCGCTACATTCTCACTCTCTGTAAACCCATACTCTTCCGGATTCCCATTAACTCCACTAAACACAAACGGTATCTCACTATCCAAATAATATTTAGTTACATAAGTCTGCACATTGTCATCGTTTACATACACCAAATTCGGTTGCCAACTCTCAATCAACTCTCTCGCCTCCTTGCCTTTGGCTTCCATCCAATCCTTACTACTATTACGCTTTGTATCCATCTCAAACACCTTAAGCTCTACATCAATTCCCTCAAACGCTGCCATGAAACCGTCTATCTGTTCTTCAGTCCATTTCCAAGGTGTATGATAACTCATAATATGTAAGATTTTATATTTCTCTCCGGTATACTCTTGGCTCGTTTCCTTGCTCGCCGCCATCTTTTCTTCCTCCACTACCGCCAATCCACTCAATTTCACCCAAGCCACCACAGCTCCCATCACCCCAACCAACACCAACACCAATCCCCCTACCCACAAACCCCAATTTATTCGCGGCTTCCCAGTCCCAACCTCACCCTCACTCAGCGCCCCGCCCATCCCACTTCCACTTTCAGACACACTTCCAGAATCATTTACCACTTGTACTTCTTTCATCCCCACCACCTTTCCTTCGCTTACACAAAGATACTAATACCACCAGTTTACCTTAAATCCAATTGTCAACACCAGACGAAATAAACCCTCCTCCATCACCATAAATCGGCCGACCTATCCAAATTACCTCATCCGTTTCCCGTCCCATTCACTCCACCAAATTCGGACGTTGAACTAATAGGCGTTATCTTTCCTTTGCCCCCACCTACACCCACCCCTCCTCGAACCTGCATCTCTTGGTGCTTATACCTCTCCAGCTCTTCCTTCATCTGCACCATCTTCAACTCTCTTCCCACCATCAATCTATTCATCGCTTCCAGTTCCCCCACCTTTTTTTGTAACTCGCCTGAACCCTCCAACACCTTCGTTTCCAGCTGTTTATTGTACTCAACTACCATAGCTGCACCCTGCTTCAATTTTTCCA
>CAYNFZ010000099.1:0-5110 GCA_964396725.1 uncultured Pseudomonadales bacterium | reverse complement strand
GGCTCCAGGAGGGAGAGCCAGGGTACGGCCGTTGGTGTAAGCCAGATTGGAGGAGGTGCAATCATTGGTGGCGGTGAGAGCAAAGTAGTAGGGAGTGTTGGGAACGAGGTAGTTGACCAGGAGTTGGTTGGTGTTGCCGATATTGGCGGCGCCATACTGGAAGTTGTTGCTTTGGGTGCCGAA
Source organism: uncultured Pseudomonadales bacterium (assembly GCA_964396725.1). Lineage (GTDB taxonomy): Bacteria > Patescibacteriota > Microgenomatia > UBA1400 > CAYNFZ01 > CAYNFZ01. The sequence continues at coordinate 4,927 of CAYNFZ010000099.1, read as the reverse complement.
GTAGAGGGAGAAATTGGAGACGCCGGTGGGTCTGGCCCATTGGAGGAGGATGGTGTCGGTGTCGACGGCTAGAGCTTGAAAGTCGGTGGGAGGGTTGGGTGCGGTACAATCAAGGTCGGGGGCTGGAGGGGGAGAGGTAGATTGGTTGGAGGGAGAGGTGATGGTAACGGGTAGACTTCTGGTGTTGTTGCAGTTGGCGATGTCGTTTCCGGTCAAGAATTCAGCCAGGTTGGTGTCGGTGGTGGAGCCAGGGGTGCAGATGAATTTGAGCGAGGTAGTGCCGGTTTGTTTGGCAGTGAGGTGGAGAGTGGTGAAGGTGCTGGTGCCGGTATAGCTGGTGTCTGGGGTGGAGTAGGAACTGGAGATAGTGATGCGGGAAGCGCTGGGATTGGAGGTGTTGATGGTGTGAAAGTTGTGGGGGAAGGTGGGTGAGGCGGGGAATTCGGCCAAGTTGACATCGAATAGGTTGGAGTTGTATTCGAGAACAAGGTCGGCTCCGGTGATGGGGGACGAAGTGGATATTTTGAGTTCTACGGTAGTGGAATCGCCTTGCTGGAGTTGGAGGGAGCTGGGATTGAAGGAAAAGGGAGGGGAAAATTGGGCTTGAATGGGGTGGGCGGTAAGAAAGAAGGAGAGGAGAAGGCCGGGTAATATTTTGATCATGGGTTGGCTTCGTCAGGTTTGGTAGATAAAGTAGCGAGAACAAGGCTCAAGTCGAGGGAGTTGATGGCGCCGTCATAATTGACGTCGGCGGTGTGGAGATTGAGGGCGGAGGGGGAGGTAAGAGTGAAAGTGGAGAGGATGAGGTTTAAGTCATGGTTGTTGACTTCCCCATCTTGAGTAGGAAGATCGCCGGGTTCGAAGGGTTTGGAGGAACTGTTGAGAGTGTTGGTGATAGAGAGGGTTTGGTTGGTGAAGGCACGTTGGAGGTGTTTTTCGCCTTTGACGGTGATCCAGTATTTGGTTTGGGGATAGAGTTGGTATTGGGAGAGGTTGATGGTGGCGGCATAGGTGGGTCCAGACTGGTGGAGGAAAACGGCGTTAATAGTGGCAAGGGGTTGGATGGAGCCAGGATAGCCGATATTGATTTCGGCTGCGATAGGACCGACGTTGGAGGTGATACCTTTGAAGAGGCTAGTAATGGTGAGGGATTCAACGAGGTCGGGAGGGGGAGAGGGTGTGGGGGTGGGAGAAGGAACTAAGATATTGGTAGTGGTGATTAAGGAGCAGTTGAGGATGTCGGAGGCGGTGGAGAGTTGGGTTAAGTTGGAGTCGGTGGTGGAGTTGGGGGTGCAAGCGATTTGGAGAGAGCTAGTACCAGGACTGGTGCCTTTGATGGTGAGGTTGGCTAAGTTGATGACACCGGTGGCGGATTGGTTAAGCTCGGTGAAGCTGGCGCCAATGACGATTTGGCCGGGGTTTTCGATGATGTGGGAGTGGAAGTGGGTGAAAGGTTGGGAGGATTGAGGGTCGACTTGGAGGATGGAGATGATGGTAGGGTTGTAGGTGATGACGATGTCGGCGCCGATGATGGCTTGGCCTTGGGTGTCGAGTTGGAGGGTGACAGTCTGGGTGTGGTTGATGGGAAGAGTAGAAGGGGAGTTGATGATGATGGAGCCGGCGTAGGCACTGGGAACGAGGAACAGAATGAGGGCGGTGGTGGCTAGTGATAGTAAGGTAGTAGTAGATAGGCGCATGTTAGTTGGGTAGTTCATCGGGTTTATGGCTTAATGTTTGAAGAATGAGGGCGATGTCGATGGTGTTGACGACGCCGTCGTAGTTGACGTCGGCCGACAGATGGCTGGTGGTTTGAGGGTGGGCGGCAAAGGCGGTGAGGAATTGGGTGGTGTCTTGGGAATTGACGACGCCGTCTTGGGGTGGGAGGTCGCCGGGTTCGAGGGGCTTGTGGGTGAGGTCAAGAGTAGTATCTTGGGAAATGGTGACTCCAGGAAAGAAACGCTCGAGGTGTTTGTGGGCTTTGATGGAGATATTGGTAGTGGTGGTTTGGGTGAAGATGGGGTTTTGGGTGGGGGCGGTGAAGGTGGTTTGGTAGATGTCGTTGGTGAGGTGGGTGAGGTTTATGTTTGAGGTGATCGGGGATTGGGCAGTGGGGTAATAGGAGAACTGGGCGGGGATAGGGCCGATATCTGAGTTGATGCCGGCGATTTTAACTTGGATAGTGTAGGAAGTGACTGGAGTGGTAGGTTGGGGAGTGGGAGTAGGTGGGGTGGAGGGGCAAGCGGGGAATTGACAATCGTTGGAGGGATCGCGGACTAGAGTGGTACCGTCGGGGCAGATGCGAGCGTCTTCGGGGCAGGTCTGGAGGTTGGGTGTGGGTGAAGCTTGGGGACAAGGAGCAAATTGACAGTTGTTGTTGGGGTCACGGACGACGGTGGAACCATCGGGGCAGACTTGGGCATCTTCGGTGCAGGCTTGGGGAGAGGAGTTGGTGCCGAAGGAAATGGTAGTGGCGGAACCGAACCCGACTAGGTCTTCGGAGGTGTCGGGGTCGAGGGCCATGGTGTCGTTGTAGTCAAAAGTGTAGGTGAGAGAGCCGGAGCTGGGTTTGGTGAAGGTAACGGTGGCGAATTTGAGGTTTTGTGTGTTGGTAGAAAAAGGCTTAAAGCCGCCCAGGGTGGTGTTTCCTGGCATGGTGTAGTTGGGGTCGTATTCGGGAAGGAAGGCGAGGGTGACATTGGCTCCCTGTGAAGTTGGAGTTACCGTTTGAGCGGCGAGGGAGAGGCCGGGGATGGATTCCGAGGCGATCTCAAGATCGGAGGGGACGTCGCCGGTAAAGTGAAGTAAGAGTTGGAATCCGGCAATTTGGTGCTCCTGAGTATTGATGATGAGCTGGAGGGGATAGGGGTTGCCGGGTTGGAGGTTGGGATCGTCGATGACTGCCAGGAGAACGGGACCGGTTTTGAGGGTGGCGGCACGGCGGCGGATCTCGGTGTTTTGGAGAACGGCTAGGGTGGAGAAGAGGATACCGACAACAAGAAGACCGGTGAGAGAAAGGGAGAGGATGAATTTGCGACGCATCTTGAGGAGGCGTTGGGAAAGTTTCTTGGGAGGATGGGGCTTGGTTATGGAGCCAAAGGTGAGCATAGGTAATACTATATTTATAAAGTATATAGTGGGGTGAGATCAATGGGGGATAGATAATTGAATAAAACAACAATCAAAGGACAAAGAGCGTTGAACAATGGGTAATGAACAAAGATCAAAAAACAGCAAGCAATGAACAATGAGTTCTGTAGAGTCACGCTGAGGGTGGCAAGGCAGAATCTGGCTGACGAGGGCAGAGAGTAGAGAACTAAAGTAAGAAAGAGAATGGAGCTGTGGAAAAGCGGCGAGTGATTGGTTTTGAGGGTCAGTTGCAGGGACGGAGGATATTACTTCTGAGGATGAGGAAGTCTTGGAGGTTGACCTGGGAGTCGGAGTTTAGGTCGGCGCGAGGGTCGGGAGGGGGAGATTTGAGGAAACTTGATTTTAAGATAAGAAAGTCGGAGAGGTTGACCTGAGAATCGGAGTTAATATCGCCGGGACAGGAACTGGGAGTGGAGGTGCCGGTGAAGACGTCGGTCAGGCGGAAAATGTTGCCGTAACCGTAGAGAAGAATGTGGGTGTCATAGAAGGCGACTTGGGGATATTCCCAGGGAAGAATAGGGGATTTGACGAGTTTTTCGACGTTGCCGGTAGCAGGATCGATGCGGGAGAGGTAGTGATCGACAAAAGTCCAGAAATATCCGTCGGGGCCGATCTTGGGCCTGACGTTGGCGGAGGCGTGGGCGTCGAGAGCGCCGCCTAGATCTTGGTAGAAGATGATGGCTTGAGTCTGGACATTGAGTTTGATGACTTTGGATTTGGAAACACCCAGAAGGATACCCGGCTCAACCTCGAGGAATTTTTCGAATGCTTCGCCAGGTACGGGGATAAATTCGGACTCGATGGTGTTGGTGGCGGTGTCGATAACGAAGAGTTTGGTCTGAGAGCTGTTTTCGCCGTTGAAGATGATTTTAGAGTTATTTAAAGCTGGGTTGAGACCATTACAATCATATTCGGCGTCGTAAAAGATGGAACCTGAAGAGTCGTCTTGGGGGTTGTGCCAGCCAAGCTCACCGCCGGATTTGTCGCGTTCGTGGTGGCTGCCGATGTAGACCAGACCGTTGGCACCTTGGGCAAGGTAGTAGTGATACTTGGCGTAGTGGGCATTAATCATGCTGGGGTTGGTGCCGGATTGGTAGGGTTGGGTGTAGTCATAGCGGGCCAGGACAGAGGGGTAACCGGCCAGGTAAATGATGTCGTCGACGGTGAGAAGGTCATAGATACTATTGGGGGGGTCCCCCAACAGTTGGGCGGTGTTGGCGCGAGGATCATAGGAGAAAATTTCTTGGTAGAGATCGGGAACACCCAAGAAGTTGCCGTTGGGGAGCAGGTGGAACCTTCTAATGAAGGTAGGTTGGATGTTGATGTTTGAGACGGAGGCTGAACGCCAGTCTAGGCCTTTTTCGCGCCAGCGGATGGTAGTGGTGGCGTTGTTGAAGTTACTGGGAGTGGTTTGGGATAAGTCGAGCTCATAGTTGAAGAAATCGGAAAAATATTCAGATTTGGTGTAGGTACCGGAGGTGGCGTGCCAAGGAATGGTATCGGGAGTGTGGTCGATCTCGGTGACTTGGCCGTTTTGGAGTTGGTAGTACTTGCGGTACCAGGGCTGGGAGACGTTGATGCGTTCGAAGTACCAGTTATCATCGTAGCCGTGGAGGACGTTGCTGACAGTGTCGCCTTCGTTTTTAAAATGAATGGTTGAAGTTTGAGTTTGGGTGTCATAGATGGCTAGATACCAGGGGTTTTGGCCGAGGCCGGCATAGACGTAGCGATTGTCGGCGCCAAGAGTATAGGTGTATTGGTTGCCGGAGCGGTTGGGGTC
>CAYNFZ010000098.1:0-5140 GCA_964396725.1 uncultured Pseudomonadales bacterium | reverse complement strand
CCGAATATCGAAGTTCCAAACGGATTGGGGAAGGAATTGTGAAACTGACGGAGTTGGAAGGAAAGGGGAAAACTCAGGAAAGGTTGGCGGTGGGGAGTGGGGAGTTGAAACAGGTTTTGGGTGGAGGCATGGTGCAGGGTTCGGTGGTGCTTCTGGCTGGGGAACCAGGGATCGGGAAGTCGACGCTGTTGTCACAGTTGACTTTGTATTTTGCGAGTCGCCACGGAAAGGTGCTATATGTGTGTGGAGAGGAGTCGGCGGAGCAGGTGAAGCTGCGGTTGGACAGGCTGAGCGGGCATAAGAAAACGAGCAAGCAAGCAAAGGATAATATTCTGCTGTTACCTGAGGTGGATACGGATGTGGCGGTGGTGGCAATGGAACAGGAGAAACCGGTGCTCTCGATTGTGGATTCGGTGCAGTCGTTGTCAACTGGAGATTTGTCGGGGATGGCGGGATCGGTGGGGCAAGTGCGAGAGTCGGGGAATCGGATACTGAATGTAGCCAAGAGAAATAATTTGAGTACGTTTATTGTGGGGCATGTAACCAAGGCAGGGTCGATTGCGGGGCCGAAGGTGTTGGAGCATATGGTGGATACGGTGCTGAATTTGAGTGGGGAGCGAAGCGGGAATCTGCGGTTATTGAAAGCGATGAAGAATCGGTTTGGGGCGGTGGATGAGGTGGGAGTATTTGAGATGACTGATGCTGGGCTCTCTGACGTGACGAACCCGTCGGGGTTGTTTTTGGAGGAAGCTCAGACTGGAGTCCCAGGGGCTTGTGTAGCTGTGGTAATGGAGGGGACGCGGCCGATATTAACGGAGATTCAGGCTTTGGTGGTAGCGAGTAGTTTGAATAATCCGCGACGAGTGGCGGAGGGAGTGAAGGCTTCGAGACTGCAGGTGTTGTGTGCAGTGTTGGAGAAGCGGGCGGGGGTGAAGTTGGCTGATCGAGATGTGTTTGTGAATGTGGCGGGGGGGATGCGGGTGAGTGAGCCGGCGGCGGATTTGGCGATGGCTTTGGCCATAGCAAGTAGTGCAAAGGAAAAGGCTGTGGGGGCTAGAACGGTGGCGATTGGGGAGGTGGGATTGTTGGGAGAAGTGCGGCGAGTGAGTTTTGTGGAGAAGAGAGTGAAGGAAGCTGCGAAGTTGGGATACAGGAAAGTGGTGGGAGCGGGGAGAGAAAAGAGTTTGGGAGAAGTGGTGAAGAAGGTGCTAAAGTAGATGGATGACAGAAGAAATTCGAGCTGAGAGTGAGATGCCGCAGGGGGATTATTGGGAGCGGATGAATAAGGCATGGAAGGAGAAGATGGAGTTGCTGAGGGAGTGTTTTGTGGGGTTACGGGATGGGGGAAGCGGGCAGGTGGTGATGAGTGTGGGAGCCGGGGGTGCGTGGTTGGAACGGGGGATAAAGACTAAGTTTCCAAATGTGCGAGTGGTAGCGGTGGATCGAGCGCTGTCGATGCTTAGAGGGGTGGTAGCGGAAAACACTGAAGAAGTGGTGATTTATCCGGTGCAGGCTGATGGGCTAGAGGTGCCCGTGGGGGAAGTGGATGTGGAAGTGGTGTCTGGGGTATTGCATGAAGTGGGGGCTCGCGAGGTGATGGTGCCGATGGTCGCGGCGGGGCGGGGCCATTTGCAGGTGGGGGGGAGATTGGGGATTCGGGATTTTATTGAGGATGCTCAAGAAGGGGAAGTGGTAATGCGGGTAGGGAAGAAGCAGGAGGGGGACAGGATGATGGAGCCAGTGGAGTTTGTGAAGAGATTTGCGGAGGAATATGAAGAGGGTGGTTTGGGGTATCTGAGAGAGCAGGTTCAGAGACTGGAGAGTAAAGGGGAGTGGAAGGTGGGAGCGAAAGTGAGGTTGAAGAGACAAGATTGGGTTAATTTGGCGGCACACTTTAGCTGGTCAGATAAATTTGAGGCAGAAGTGAGGGAGAAGTATACGCATTATACGTTGAAGGGATTGGGCGAGCTGATTGAAGAAGCGGCGGAGAAGGTGGGTGTGGAGGTAAATGTGGTGGATGCGCGATCGGAGTTAACACAAGGATATGTAGATCACATAGAGGGGCGGTTGGATTTTGAGAGTGAAGAGGGAGAGAAGTTGGAGATGCCGGACTTTATGGGAGCGGTGGTGGTGGAATTAACGAGAAAAGCGAGTTAATAAAGTTAACTAAGTTAATCGGGTGTAGGAATCAGTGTTTAGGGTCTAGTTCACAAGGGTTTAGTTGAAGAAGTGAGGTGGGAGTAAGTAGATTGAAAATGGTGAGGTTATGGGATATAATGGATGCACAATTGAATAGACAATAACGCCTTGGCTGATGTGCGAGTTGGTTTCGGGGAAGGTCTTATCTTGTGATAAGCCTGAGACTAGCGTTGGAGCAGATCAGCATTTATAACCGGCCAGTCACCTTGTGGTCGGTGGTGCAGTTGTAACCCGGCCACGAGCCGGTTTTTTTTGAACCGGAAAATGAATTACAAGTAATCAAGGCGTAAAATGACCAAGGAACAAGAGATGGCGATAACCGATGTGGTGTTTGAGTCGACGGCAAATCCGATGACCAGGGCGCATGTGGCGTTGGTGGAGCACGTGGTGGAGGTGATGAAACCAAAGAGGGTGTGGGTGGTGATTACTTGGGAACATGCGTATGCGTGGAAGAACGAGATGATGGTGCCGTATAGACATCGGTTGGAGATGGGTAAGCTGGCTTTTGAGGAGTTGCAGGTTGAATTGGCCGAAAAAGGAGTGGAAATGGAGATATTGGATGTGACAGAGAGAGAAGATTTTCGGTGGAAGTATACGGCAGATTTGATGAAGTTGGCTCAACGGGAAGTGGTGGAAGAGGGTGAGCCGGAACCGGAGTTGGCGTTGATAATGGGATCGGATAATTGGGTGGCGTTTCATACCTGGCATCGGGGAAAGGAAATAGTGGATCAAGCTACAATCATAGTGGTGCCGCGAGGTGATGAAACACGAGAGAGTGTGATCGCCAAAACCCACGAAGGAGTGGCGAAGTATTTAAAAGGAGATAAGCCGCGAGCTATCGTGCTGGATCCATTGAGTGGGGAAGCAAAGATCTTGCGGGAGTTGTCGTCGACTTCGATACGGGAGAAGTTGTTGGAGTTGCGAGAGCGGATAGTGAAATTAGTGGGGGAACGGGTGTTGGAGGATACGGATGGGGAAGAATTGATGGCAGCTAGTGAGTTTGGAGAGTTGGCCAATGAGGTAGACGGGTTGGAGGAAAAAGTGCTGGCGTACCTATTATTTCATGGACTTTATTTGGAGGAGAAATGAAGATTAGTAATTTGTCTTTAGTGGTGGGGACGGCGGCTTGTAATGCGGCTTGTCCTTTTTGCGTGAGCAAGATGACGGGCTTGAAACTGGTGGGATACAAGCCAGTGGAAGTGAATTGGCGGAATTTCCACAAAGCTTGTCGGATGGCTTCAAATCATGGGGTGGATACGGTGATGATGACAGGGAAAGGGGAGCCGACACTGTATCCGGGACAGATTGATGGGTATATGGAGAAGTTGGAGAAGTATGAGTTTCCGTTTATTGAGTTGCAGACGAATGGGATTTTGGTGATGAAGGACTGGAGTAAGTTTGAGGGGAGGTTAAAGGTTTGGTACGAAAAAGGTTTGACGACGGTGTCGGTATCGATTGTGCACTGGAAGAAAGGCAAGAATCAGAAGGTGTACACGCCGCGGAGTGGGTATGTTGATTTGGGGGAGTTGGCGAAGAGGCTGCAAAGCGTAGGGGTAATGGTGCGGTGGAGCGTGACCATGGTGAAGGGATTTGTGGATAGTGTGGATAGTGTAGCGAGGATGGTGGAGTGGACGCGGGAGCTGGGAGTGGAGCAGTTGACTTTGCGACCGGTGGAGGTGACGACGACGGAGGCGGAGAATCCGGATATATATAACTACACGGTGAAGCATCTGGTGAATGAACAGGTGAAGAAAGAGGTGGGGGAGTATCTGGAGCGAGAAGGGAAGTTGTTGATGAGTTCGGAGTATGGAATGCGGGTTTATGATGTGGGTGGGCAGAATGTGGCGTTTGCCAATGCGCTGACGTTGGATATAGAGGGAAAGTATATGCGGCAGCTAATTTTTTATCCCGATGGGAACTTGACATATGACTGGCAATACAAAGGAGCTCGCCTTTTGTAGGTACAAAGGGCGAGCAATCATCAATCACCAAGCACCAATCATCAAATAAATTCCAATAATCAATATTAAATGATCATAAAGGGAAGGTTTGAAGGGTTGACCAGAGCGGTGTATGCGTACTACATGCCGGAGGTGAGGGAAGTGGTGGATCGAGTGGTGGCGGAGTATCCGCACGAGGTGTTTCTACAATCGGTGAGTCCAGGTTTGGATGGGTTTCATGAGCCGGTGATAGAAAAGTATGTGGAAGTGATGGGGAATAGTGTGGTGGGTTTGGAAAGGTTTGGGTATAGGTATATTGCCTCTGGGAGTAGTGAAGCGCTGTTTCATATATTGGCGAAGATCAAGACAGAGAGGCCGGGGATGGCGCTGTATACGCTGGAGGGGGAGTATGAGGGATACAGGGGTTATGGAGAGAATCTGGGGCTTTCATTTGAAGTGGTGGCTGATGATGAGGATATGGAGAAATTGGGAAAGGGAGTGTTTTTTGTGTCGAATCCGAGTTCGCGGGATGGAAATAAGTTAGACGAGAAGCTGGTGAAGCGAATTAGTGATGCGGGGCATGAGATAGTGATGGATGTGGCGTATGCGGGGATGGTGGAGGGATTGGTGCGGGTGGGTTATCCGGGGGTGGCCTGGGTGGTGGGATCGATGAGTAAACCGTACGGGATGTATTATTACCGGGTGGGGTTTTGTTTTAGCAGGGAGAAGATGCTGACGTTGGAGGTGAATAAATGGTTTAAGAATATTTTTTCGTTGGTGGTGGCAAAGAGGGTGCTTTCCGAGGTGGATTTGGTGGCGGTGAGGAAGAATTACAGTAGCATGCAGAAGGAAATTGTGGAGGAGATTAATCGAAAGAATGGGAGTGGGTTACGGCCGTCCGAGGTGTATTTGTTGGCGCATGTTTATGAGGGGGAATTGGGGGTGAAAAGTAACACAGAATACAAAAATTTTTGTCGGGGGGGAAAGTATTATCGATTCGG
>CAYNFZ010000097.1:0-5250 GCA_964396725.1 uncultured Pseudomonadales bacterium | reverse complement strand
CAAAGATCCCCCTCTCCCCTCCCGTCCACCTCTGACCAATTTCCTGTCAAGATTAGCGCTCATTCTTACCTTTCTGCTAGCATTCTCCCCAAACCTACTGCGTCACCACCCATCCCATCACATTAGCCGCACATACCAGCCCAAATTAAAAACTATTTCCCCAACCCTCTCTCATGAAAAACCCCAATTCACCCCGAACTAAGCCAATATCGCCCAAAACCAGACTTATTCCTCTACCTGAGTAATCCACCCCCTCTTCCTATCTTCATCTTTTCTCGCCACTTTTCCCACCCTTGCAATCACTTTCGCTCTCTGTTTTCAATTTCCTTGCCCCCCACTGCCCACTCCTCACCCTTTTTGTTCAGATTCCTGTCCCTTCGTCACTTCCACCACTACTTTGACCACTATCATCCGCGGCCGCTTACCCACCACCTCAATCACTTGACCCTTGTACCCTTTCTTCATATTAGTTACTAGTTTGTGCGAGAGTGAGCTAACTTTGATCTCATACTTGCCTTCCGGCACCACAAACTGATATTTACCCCCCTCGTCTGACACTCGTCGCTGCACCAAATTCTTAAATTGAGGATTTATCAAATCCAACTGCACTCCCGCCACTGTCTCACCATCCACATCCACCACCTTCCCCCACTGCATCTTTTTCCGATATGACATATAGGCCTGTAGTGTTAACATAATTGAATAAAACAACAAGAAAAATCCATTTATTCCCCCCTCTCCTCCCAGAGCAGCCACCAAACTCATCGCCCATCCTACAATCAAAGAAATCAACGTTACTCGATAAATATTTGCCCTCACTAGATTCGTCAATCTAAACCGCCAGCCTACTTCCACCTTCTTGGGATCCAACGGCACCGCCACCGACACTGTCTCCTGCTCACCCCGAAACTCAATCGCTTCCCCATGGTACACATGTGCGTACTCTCCATCGTCTCGCCCCCTCACTAAACTAGACGGAAAAGCGTACCCTGTCTTGGCTACCTTCACCAAATACGTTCCCGCAGCTGGTATAAAATTAAATATCCCCGCCTTACTCGTCACGTCTGTCTCCACCAGCTTATTCACCTTTCCTGCCTGATACAACCGCACAGTTGCCAGCATCACCGGTTGCTTCGTTATCGCATCGTACACCACCCCCCACGGATGCCGTTTCTTCCAAAAACCAAAGTACTGCATCGCCGCTATCCCCATCTGCATCAACAAAAACACCAAATCTCGAGCCACCAATGTCAACTGCGTCAACAACCCTACCGCCGCCACAGGAGTTACTGACTCTGACACCTGCCTCGCCTCTGGAGCCACTTCCTGCACCACCCTTTCAAGTTGTTCAGGCAACACCACCCTCGCTACCGATTCCACCACTCTCGACACTTGATCTCCCACTTCCCCAATCGGTCTTACCACCGCCGGTGGTAACTCATCTACTTCTATTACCAACTCATTGCTCACTCCACTCACTTGCGTTCCCAAGGCGCTAATCGCCGTTACTCGATACACTCCAGGGGCCAGATTGTAATACCTCTGCTCCCAACCCCCATCACTCTCCGTCACCACCATATGCTCCACCACCGAACCATCATCCCCTTGCATCACTACCGTTACAATCGCCCCCGGATATGAATATCCTCCCACCTCAACACTATCCTCCCCCAAATCCACATCCACATTCTCCACCAGAGTCGGTGGTAACAAAACCGCATACAATCCTCCCGTGGAAATATATACCTCTCGAGTTCGTGCCGCCGGATCTTCTGCAAACACCCTCAAATCTCCCAACTGACCCGCATCCACCCGAAACGAAAACTCAAACGCTCCCGAACCATCATCTAGAGCCGCCGCTACCACCTCATTAAATGCCACCACCACAATTTCACTGTAAGGCGCATGCTTCCCCGACAATGTCACCAGAGTCCCATTCGATACTTGAGTCAACTCCGCCCCCACTTTCCCCAACGCCCACACACCAGATGTTCCCACCCAGAAACACATCCCCACTACTAATAACCGCCACCTCCATTTCATACCCCCATCATACCTCACTTCCTCTCCCCATTCTCGACCTCCCCCTGAACCATCCCCTTTACCCTTTCCTCTCGAAACCCGCTCTGCAGGGTTACCCGTTACAAATTACATTCTACCCTGCAGAACTCATCCCTTCTTCCTCATTCTTCTCTGCTCTAGTCGCCCTCTCTAGCTGCCCCCTCTAGCTCCAGCTTAAATCTCAAGCTTCCTTCCTCTTCCTGTCCAGCCTACCCACTTGTCTTTACTAATTCGGCTCTATTTTCCCATACAAAGACCCATTTCAGTATTTTTTCTCCATCATCACCCCACCTCCTCACTCCACCAACCAACTCAAGTTCACCCTCAATCATTTCATTACCGTCAAACCATCAAACAATAGTGCTTTCCACACCCCCTCTCTTGCTCTACCTTACCCCACAGCATATACTATTCCCATGCCTGCCCCTATCACCGTTCTCAGCGTTATCGATGGCTTTGGATACAACCCTCAATCAGAGGGCAACGCCATCCTGGCAGCCAAAACTCCCACTCTGGATTTCCTCTGGTCCAACTTTCCCCACTTTTTGGTCAAAGCTGCCGAAGAAGAAGTAGGTCTCGCCTTCGGCGAAGTCGGCAACTCAGAGGTTGGCCACATCACCATCGGCACCGGCCGCGTTATCCCCCAAAACCTTTCCTTGATTAACAAAGCCATAGAAGACCGATCTTTCTTCCAAAACAACGCTTTTCTCCAAGCCATAAACTATGTCAAAACCAATCAAAGTCATCTACACATTCTGGGAATTATTTCTACTCCAGGCGTACATGGCCACCTCTATCATATGCTCAGCTTGATCGATCTGGCGGTCCAACACCAAATTAACCCCATCCTTCACCTGATCTTAGATGGCCGCGATTCCGGCCCCAAAGACGCCCCCTACTTCATGAAAGAGATCCATAACACCATGAGTAAGACCAAAACCAGTTATATCGCCTCTCTATCTGGTCGTGCCTACGCCATGGACAGAAACAACAACTGGGAACGCACCCAACTCTCCTACCAAGCCTTAGCCGGCAAATCCGAATACGTCTTCACCGACGCCGACCAAGCTATCCAATACTTCTACTCCCAAGGTCTCGATGACGAAAATATCCCTCCTACCCAAATCATCCAACCCAATCAGCAACCAGTCACTCTCAAAGACAACGACGCCATCATCATCACCAACTTCCGTGAAGACCGAGCTCGCCAAATCACCAAAACCCTCTGCCTCCCCACCTTCGACAAATTCGAACGCCCCAATCACCCTAAAAATCTCATGGCTGTTACTATGACCTCGTACGAAAAAGCCCTTCCTGTGACCGTTGCATTTCCTCCACCTCCTATATATAACACCCTCTCCGATGTTCTCTCCGACAACCAAATCTCCCAAATCCACATCGCCGAAACGGAAAAATACGCCCACGTCACCTATTTCTTCAACGGCGGCCGCGAATCCAAACGCCCTCGAGAGGAATTTTACCTTATCCCTTCCCTCAAACCCGATCAATTCGCCTCCCATCCAGAGATGAGCGCCGCCGGAGTCACCAAAGCCGTCCTTGACAGCATCCAGTTGGGATACCAGTTCATCATCTTCAACTTCGCCAACACTGACATGGTTGGTCATACTGGTATCTGGGAGTCTGTCGTTAAATCTGTCGAAAATGTCGATCAACAATTCAACCTGATCTGGGACGCTATTTCAGCCAAAAATGGATACCTCATCATCACCGCAGACCACGGCAACTGTGAACAGATGGTTCACCCCAAGACTAAAGCCATCATCAAAAAACACACCATTAGTCCTGTACCGGTTATCATTTGTCATCATTCTCTCCAAATTTCAGGTGCCTCCCCCAATAAAGTTCTCACCAATGTCGAAGTCTCCGGATTATTATCCGACATCGCCCCCTCCGTCCTCTCCATCATGGGCATCCAGATCCCGGAAGAAATGACCGGAACCCCTTTGTTGCAGTCTTCACCCGCTTGATATCCTTTTCACAAATATCACTTTAACCCATCCTCCTGTTTCTCCCCGTCCTTGGCTATATCATTCTCAATCATTTAACATCACTATCAAATGCCCATAGGTGTCCCGAAATAAATATAGATTTAAGCTGTATATCACTACTTTTATCCTCATATTTTTCTTAGCACACCCATCCTTGATTTGATACAATCCAGAGGTTCAAGGCTAGCACATAAAAATTCGTGAAAATATAATTTACCATCATTTTTCCACCTCATTTTCTTTTATATCCCGCTGTCATTTCTATTACTTTTCGACACCAACTTCCCATCCTCGCTTCCTCCCATATCTACTTCTTTACCCTCGCTTCATCCCATCACTCCTATCAATACCACCCCATTTCCTCAAATATGCTTGAATTGCCCCAAAAATACCCACTCGATATTGATTTTTCACTCGTTTCACAAATATATTTAAACTTTCGGGTCATTCCAACGATTTTATTCGCCTTTTATTCTCCCATCTCTCTCATACTATCAATTTATTCCGCAGTTTTTACTTGTTTATTTCCGCAATATCTATTCGGTATTTTCACAAATCATCTATTTTCTCCCAATTTTCAACCAAGCAACGAATCCAGAGAATAATATAACCGCATATACACCGCAATTTCCACTCGTATCTAGATACCTCACCTCCACTACTCTTCCTGAATCGTGAAACCACTTCACTTCTCTCTTTCGACTTCTTCTTCTGTACCTCACACCATCTTCCATTGAAACTCCCAATCGCCTGTTTTTCTCATCAACTGTGAATGTTTCATTCTTTTTCCAAATAGCCCGCTTTCACACATCTAATCACTTCCACCTCATGTAACATATAGTCCTTTCACAAATTCTCCCCTAACTTTCATCCCACCCCACACTCTCTTCATCATTTTCTTCATCATATCTTTACCATTTCCACACCTCTCCACTATTCACCTCATCAGCCACATACCCTATTTTCTCAATCCATCACCACTCATCCCCAACAACCAATATTACCCCAAATTCGTCCGTACAGAATTTACCCCCTCACCACCCCACCTTCCCTCAACCAAAAACCCCACTCCCCTATCATCTCCATCTCACCATCCCAAAACACCAAAACAATCACAAAAAACTCAACATCAACCTAAAAACAAACTATCAACCCTTAGCATCTCCCAACCATGTCCGCC
>CAYNFZ010000096.1:950-5310 GCA_964396725.1 uncultured Pseudomonadales bacterium | reverse complement strand
CTACGAGCAGATTTGAAGGCGTTTAATTCTAAGTCGAGTAGATGGGGTGAGAGGAGGTGTTTATAGACACCCCTGATACCAAGGTGAGGATGGGGTTCTTGGGGTTCGTGATTTGAACCGCCGGTGAGTTGAAGTAATTGATGGGAGGGTTGGTGGGAGAGTTGGAAGATGATTGGCCGAGTGCCGAAGCTGAAGGAAGCCTGTTGGAAAGTTTGAAGAGCGTGTTGGTGAAAATATTGAGATTTATTTTGGTGGATGAGTTCTTGGGGATGAAGACGGTGATGGGTGAGAATTTCTGCCAAGGTGAGTGGGCCCAAGCCGTCTGCGGAAGTTTGACCTAGGAGGTCGATGTTATCAGATGAACGGGGAATGAGAAAGATTTTAGTGGCGGTATGGGATATGGAAATGGAAGGGATGGTGGGTGGAGGGAAAGGTGGGGAAATGGTGCCTTGATAAATATCGCCGCTGGTGGCATTGAGAGTGATGAGGTCACCAGTGTGGATGAGTTTAAGAGCTGCTGATGCGGCGACAATAGCGGGAATTTTGAGTTCGCGAGAGAGAATGGCGGCGTGGGAGATTTGACCACCTTGAGTAGTGACGATTCCGGAGATTTTTTTGAGGAAAGGAACGAGATCAGGAAAAAAGTGATCGGATATGATGATTTCGCCTGGTTTGATCTGAAGAATATGTTTGTGGGAGGTGATAAGACGAGCTTTGGCGGAAACGATACCGGGTGAAGCGGGAATGCCGGAAGTGATCAGGGAGAGATGATCGAGTTGGTGAAGAAGAGGTTCGGAAATATTAGCAGAGTTACTAGGGTGATAAGTGGCGGTGGAAAGAAGGAAGAAATGATCTTGATGCATGATCCAGAGCGCTCTTTGGGGGTAAAAGAATTGTTGGTGGAGGCGATGAGAGAGGTTGACTAGTTGGGTGATTTGGGAAAGGGAAAGTTTTTGTTTGGTAGAGAAGCGAAGAGGAACTGGAGTAATTTTGGGTTGGTGCTCTACAAATGAGAGTTTAGATTCTTGAGTTTCAACTTGAATATGGTGGATCTTGTGGGTACGGCGGTTGATGATATAGACATCTGGAGAGATAGTGCTTTCGAGAAGATTTCGAGGAGCTCCCCAGATGGCTTCGATAAGAAGAGAGTGGGGATGATCTTTTTGGGGATGGTGGGTGAAGAGAGAGCCGGAGATCTCCGGGGAAGGAAGGGATTGGATAATCAAAAATGGTTGGAGGGAGTGGTGGCTGAGTCGATGGCGGGTACGGGAAAAAATGGCTTCGGGGGAAAACAAGAGAGACCAGGCTTGTTTGATAGAAGAGAATAAATTGGCGTCACCACGAGCAATAAAAGGAGAGTGCTCGGTAACAAAATGGCCTAGATGGTGACGATGGGGGAGGTTTAAACTAATGGAGAAGAAATTGGTGGAGGGAAGTTGGTGATAGGCTTTGAGGATGGGGAGCGATAGTGAGTCGGGGAAAGAAGTCTGGGAGAAAAGTCGAGCAAGGTGGTGCGAAGCGGTAGAGATGGTGTCGGGTTTAAGGAGGTTTAAGGATCTGAGGGAGTGGTCGATTTTACTGGTTAGATGATTGTGTTCAAAAAAGTCCTGGTAGGTTTTTGGGGTAAGAGTAAAACTGATTAGGGTGGGAAATCTAGCCTGGTGTAGTTCGGCGAGGTTGGCGATTTGATCTCCGAAATCGAGTCTGGCAATGTCGGGATCTAGGTCTTTGATCCAGTAAAGGTAGTCGTTGAGGGCAGGCATAGGTGTAACAATTGTAAGATATGATGATTATAGAAGGTTTGGAAAAATATTGCCGGTGAATGATGGATAAATTAGGAGTAAAGAGACTAAGAAAGATGTTTGAGTTGTTGTTTGAGTTGATCGACCCAAGGATTGGGTCCGGGATCGACGTGGTTGAGGATGGAGAGATAGATAGCGACGTAACTGGTAAAGGTTAGGGTTTCGAAGGCTTGATCGAGTTTAGAGGAAGTGGTAGGAGTGTAGGTGGTAGTGGGGATGTGCTGGTTGGTAACAATAGTTTGGGTGATATCGAATCTGGATTGATTACGAGTGAAGTATTGGGGAGAAGTGAAAAATAGGAAGAGAAGATGGTGAGAATTAGTGTTGGGATGAGAAAGACTTTCGAGCAGGTGATGGTTGAGTTCAGGGATGGAGAACAAGACGGCGAAGTTTTTGGCGGATTCGTTGAGTTGGTTTTTGAAGATATAGGCAGAACCGAGGAGATGTTCGGCGGCAACTAAAACAACGAGTTTTTGGTGAAGTTGTTGGGCTAGGGTTTTGGCGGGGTTAGAGGCGGTGGGAATGGAGGGGAGGTAGAGGGTGTTGTGGTGTTTAATAGTGGAAATGAGTTGTTTGATAGCGGAGGAAGAAACTTGGATGGCTTTGATTTGTGATAAAAAGGAAAGTTGAGACATGATCAAGTAACCTGATCCGTAGCGGGGAATGCGAGATGGATTGTGGTTGGAATCGAAAACGTAGAGAGGTAAGGAATGTTTTTGGGCGAATTGTTGGAGTTTACCGCCGGAGCAGATACAAATAATTTTGGCTTGTTGTTGGAGTGCCTGAGAAACGAATGATAGAGTTTCTTCGGTATTACCTGAATAACTGGTAGCGATGACTAGAGTGTGGGAGTCAATATAGGCAGGAGGGTGGTATTGATTGAGGATGATGAGAGGGAGTTTGAGGGAGGAATAGAAGACAGAGTTAATGAGCTGGGCGCCGAGGTGGGATCCGCCCATGGCTGCGACAACACAACGATTGATATGAGAGTAAGAGGACGGGAGGAGAATGGATTGGGTTTGATCCCAGGCAACTTGGCATTGGAGAGCCAGTTGTTGGGTGGAGGCGAGAACTTGGTGATGGTCTTGTTGGTTGATGTAATCGGGTTGATCGAGCATGGAGTTCCTGATGGTGATTGTTAAGAAAGATCGAGATAATCTTCGATGGTTTGACCGTACTTTTGCTTGAAGGCACGATTGACTTTGAGGGTAGGGTTGGAATCAAGAAAATGGATAAGTTGGTGGAGTTTTTTATCACGAATAGAACGGGTAGAAATGGATTTTAGTTTTGCGATATGTGGCTCGATGTGGAAATAATGGAGTTTGTCTCGTAATGGAAGTTGCCAAAAGAGAAGAAAGCCGCGTTTGGGGAAATCGACCTCAAGGATTTGATAACAGTAGGACATGAATTCGATTTCGAGGTTTTGGAGGAGAGACTCGATGTTTTGTTGGATGGTGGGGAGTTGAGTAGATTTGAAAGGAAGGCTACCGATTTCGAAGTATATTTTGATTTTGGGTTCGGTACCGCTGGGGCGAATAGTGATACGGATGGATTGAGTGTTGGGTTGGGGTACAAAGTAGAAAACGAGTCCATTTTTGCTGATTTTGTCGGTGTTTGAAACGATAGGGCGGCGATTTTGCCAATCGAGGGAATGATCTACTTGGTAGGTACCAAATTTGGTAGGAAGATGGTGCCTAAGGGAAGTTTGGAGGTGTTTGATTTGAGACATGCCCTGAGCACCGGGGAGGCGAATTTCGGTGAGGTAATTGCGGAAGTAGCCATATCGGACGTAGATATGATTTAGGTAATCGATAAGGGTTTGGTTTTTAGTTTTGAGTCGTGCGGCAAGTTCACAAAGCCAGAGGGCAGCTAAGGCACCGTCTTTGTCTCTAGAGTAATTGCCGGCGATGTAGCCATGGCTTTCTTCACAACCAATAAGAAAATGGTCGATGATGTGTTGGGATTCAAGTTGATTCATGATTTGGCCAATGTATTTGAAACCGACGAGGAGATCACCGATTAATTTAACGTGGTGATGATGGCAGATGGAAGTGATAAGGTTGGTAGTGACATCGGTTTTAATAACAATGCCTTGGTTTCGGGAAGGTTTTTTACGGGAAATGACATATTCGGTCAAAATGGCGCTGATTTGATTGCCATTGACGAAATGCCATTTGTGGTGGTGGCGAACCATGATTCCCAATCGATCGCCATCGGGATCGCTGTTAATGATCAAATCGGCCTTGATTTGGTCGGCGTATCTTTTGACTGAATCAAAAGATTGAACAACTTCGGGATTGGGGATATGAAAGGTAACATTTTCGAATTTGCCGGAGGGGTTGCTGGTATGAGGATCGGGGTGAATATCAAATCCTTCTCGGGTAAGAAGGGGAAGAATGGAAGTACTGGAACAACCATGCAAGGGGGTAAAAGCGATTTTGATGTGACGGTGTTTGGAGAGGGAAAGTCGGGATACGGCGTTGAGATAGGCATGATCAACGGAAGCGGGGATAGGCTGAATCAGGCCAGATTGGGTAGCGGCGTGATAGGAAATGGTT
>CAYNFZ010000096.1:0-940 GCA_964396725.1 uncultured Pseudomonadales bacterium | reverse complement strand
AGTTGGTTGCGCAAAATGGTTTTGATGGAGGTGACATTTTGGGTAACTTCGTGGACAAGAGCTTCGTCTTCTGGAGGAACAAGTTGACCACCGTGTTGGTCGTAGACTTTTTTACCGTTATGGTCGGGAGGATTGTGACTGGCGGAGAACATATCACCACCGATGCATTTTAGGTAACGAATGGCGAAGGAAAGTTCAGGAGTGGTACGAAAACTGTCGAAGAGATGAACGAGAATGCCATTGGCGGCGTAGACTTGGGCGGCCTGGAGAGCAAGATCTTTACAGGAAAGATGTTTAATAGGGCTTTGGAGATGGTTATTTAGATATTTGTTACCGAAGAATTGACGGATATCGAAGGCGAGAACAATACCTTGTTTTTTGGCTTTGGCACCGTGATGTTTGAGAAGATATTGAGAATGTCCTTGAGCGGATGATTGGATAGTCCAAGGATTGATACGATTGGGTCCGATGCCGACTTCACCACGACGACCACCAGTGCCAAAAGGTATGATTTGATAGAAACAGTCGAGCAGGTAGTCCCAATGGGCATGGTTAATCAGGTGGTGAATTTGAGAATGGTAAGGGGAAAACTGTGGCTGAGAAAGCCAGGTGGTAAGGTTTTTTAAGGCCGCTTTTTGGCATGAGGTGTCGATTGTAAGGGATTTAAAACCGATTTTGGCTTTGAGAATATAAGACGAGAATGAGGATGAAGACATAGTTGGTGTAATTATATGGTAACAACAAGCAATTCGAGAGACTCGGTAAGGGTAGATAGATTATGTCCGGTTTTGAGATCGGTGTCTAGTTTGAGAAGAAAGTGGTGAAGAGTTTGGATTTGGACGAAAGAAAATGCGGAAGCCTGAGAGCGGATTTTTTTAGTTTGCCAAGGAGCAAGTTGAAGTTGACCGTTGAGCTTGGAAATCAGGAGTAAATGGACTTG
>CAYNFZ010000095.1:0-5424 GCA_964396725.1 uncultured Pseudomonadales bacterium | reverse complement strand
AATCAAACAAGTTCTCTACTCTCTCGCTCCCCTCCTCAACCCCCCAGAACATCTCCGCCTCTTCCTCCACGCCGGTACCCATCGGGATTTTCGTAACTTCTTCGAAGCCTTCGCCGCCGACCACAACATCAGGATCGGCAATTTAGACGACACCAAAGCCCGCATTCGCATCCTCTACGAGGACTCCATCATCGACGCCAACCAAAACTTGATCCACTATATGTTCCCTTGGGCCCACGGCATCATCACCAAACCCTCCGGCGACATGGCCTACGACGCCGCCGCCGCCGGCTGCTTCCTCCTCTTCCTCGAACCCTGGGGCGACTGGGAACAAAACATCCAAAACCGCTTCACCCATCTCAAAGTCGGCTACGACCTCCACACCCGAAACGCCAACCACCACCTGTCTTATCTCCTCCGCACCCGCGCCCTCTCCAAAGCCCTCACCTGCGTCCACCGCCTTCCACCTCTCTTCCGCTCCGGCACCACAAACCTCCTCCGCCTCCACACCAAACTCGCCCATCAAACCTAATGTCCCTCAGCCACCCAACCATTCAGCTTCCACATCTCTCGCTCCATTTCCCTTACCTCCACCATCCGCTCGCCCACCATCTGTAGCAGCAGCGCCAGCAATTCCAAGCGATCCGGACCACCCCCCTTCCACACCCTTTTCATCTCCACCAGCTCCGCTTCAAACACCACTCCCTCAAACATCTCTTCCACGTCCTCTTCACTCCTCCACGGATTCAACAACCACAACGCCAACTCCCTCAGCGTGTAATCCACCTCCGCCGGCATTTGCCTATCAAACACCATGTTGATCGGCGCCGTCGCTACCATCACCTGCTCCCACGGCAAAAGACCATTTCCGTCCACTTCACCATCTTCGTATGGATCCATAATCCCCAACTCCAAGGGTTTGTGTACCTCAGCATATGACACTTCAACTTGTATTATATCCCATCGCAGCCCTCTTTTTGATCTATTAATTTAATCTCCACGTAGATATGATACTCTTTGATCATCACTCCAATTTCTTCATTATTCCGATCAATCACTTTTTAATATCAAATCTATGACTCTAGACAGTTCCCAAGAAACCTCTTCCATCTCTTCCCCTCCAGAGCGTGCTGTCCCAGTCATGATCGAAACCTTCACAATCTACGAGCGATCTCGCCATCTTCTCGAACACTCCTACGGGCAGCACAACATTGGACTGCCTCAGTTGCTATGTTCATTATCAGCCTGGGCAGAACACGGTACCCAACCTCAAGGCATGCTCAAACACATCCTCCAAAGACTCCCCTCCAAAAATCTACCTATCCTCAAAAGCGCGTTCCGATCTTTCGCAGAACAACTAATTCAAATAGAAGATGCCTGGTGGTCTCAAACCACTCAGGAAATGAATGAGCAGACTCCAGGCATTATCTCCGGGGATAAACTCAACAAAGAATCCAAAATCTCCTGGGGTATTGCCATGGCCGAACTTACAGATCTCTACATTCAAGCCATCCATTCGGGTAACGACTCTCCACGACACTTCCATGCGGAACAATTTTCTACTTTACTCGACCAGTCCGCCCAAATCCTCGAAACCAAACATCGTGGTAAAGAAATGATGGAAAGAAACTCTGCCGCCAAGGCCCAAGCCGCCATCGCCATTCTTTTTGAACAGCAAGGATTTATTGTACTCCGACCCAACTACAAAGAACCTTCCGGCGATATCACCACAGAAGAAATCGAACTTTGGGAACCGGTAGGCGCTGACATGATCGCTTTTGGACCCCAAGGAGAAACTTTCATCATCGACGCCAAGGGTAGATTTCTTGATCGTATTCCCCGGATCGAACGCAATTTCACCTACCAACCCGACAAACATGATCCTGTAATCGAGCAAGGCCAAAATCATCTTCGAAATAATCCCGACAAGCTCAGATCTTTCTACCGCCACACCTACGACCCCGTTGTGAACAACCTAGGAACCACGATGCCTATTGTATTTCAGCTGTACGTACCCACTCACCCCGATCACATGTCTCCAGTGGGTCAAGTATCTCCCGAAGTCCAACGAGAAATTAGTAGTATAATCACCACACTATCTCAAGAAGTAACGGAAACAAAACCCCATGCCCCGAAGCATCAAAGAAACCACCCACGAAGCCGATAACCAACCAGAATCAACCCCACTTCATCACGAAGCCTTCACCCGCTTTCTCCAATCTTGGAAAGAACTACTTCAACACCTCAATCTCACCCTGTTCCAAACCGAAACGCCCGATTCAGACTCCCAGAAACACCAACCTCCCGACCAAAATTACAGCTAATCCAGTCATCCAAAAAATTAATCTCTTCTCAAATTCTCCACGATCCGCAACACCTTTCTTCGCACCGAAGATTTTCTAGCCTCCACCGACAACCACTCATCTTCCACATCTCGCGCCAGCGCCGGCCGGGGTATCAAGCCCACTTCCACCAATAACTGCTCTAACGCTCGCTGCACCGGTTTTTGTCTCCCATCCATCAACCGACCCAAACGCTTCTTTGTCTGCAAATAATACAACCACCCAATAATCGCTTCACCTCTTTCCCTTGCCCCACTCCGCAACTCATTCACCGCTCTCACATCACCCAAATCATCCATTATCTCCATTTGTAAATTCAATGCCCTACGAATTTCATCCAAAGATTTTAGCAATCTCACCTGATCATAATAATTCGGACTCACCAAACTCGACCCTGTTTCTACCACTACCTGGTCTCCACTTTCCGGTACGTAACTTAATCCCACTTTTCTCCACTCACCCCCATCCCTCTTCACCATTAACCCCACTGCCCTAACTCCAATTTCACTATGAATCTTAAAAGCGAAATCCCCCCCTGTCGCTTCCCTCGGCAAAATCCACGGTCGACCACTCCGATCCAACACTACCTTCCGCTTTCCGATCAAAGTCTCCACAAACCTCGAAGCCGCCCCCCACCCCCTACCTAGCTCCTGCTCATACAGTCTTCGTACCAACGCCAGCTTTTTCTCCGCCAGCTCTTTTTTTTCCTGGGTTAACTTCCCACCTATCCACAGATCCACTACCCGCACCTCAGCCTCCGCCGAAGCCACCACCACTTCCACCTCCACCTCCTCACCCAATCGCCACTCCACCACTCTACCTCGCATCACTGGATAATCCGGCTCTTCCTCAATCACATCTCCTTCAAAGCTTTCCCTGGCCACACCATTTACCATCCCCTCATGGAGCAAATACTCCCACCACCGCCGCTGCTCTCCCGATCTAGCCACAATCTTCACCCGTGGCAACATCCTACTAGCCTCACCCTCCATTTGGCGTCGATTCGCTTGATACACACTGGGCAACTCCACTCTCACCTCATTCGGTAACAATCCTAGCACTCCCGCGTTTGCCATCCACTCACTTGCCCTTTCTTCTACCCAGCCCCGCCAGTTTTCCATGCTCTCCCACAATCTCTCTGACTCAGTCTCGGCTTCCTCCGGATTCAACCCTCTCATTATTCCCATTTCGATCTTCTCAGCCACACTTGGCAATCCAAACAACCGTGCCAATGGTACAAAATACCGCATCGCCACTCCCGCTTTCCTCTCTCTCTTGGCAACATCCGTAATTCCAAATAAAGTCAACATGTTATGGCTCGAGTCAGCCAGCTTAATCAGCACTCCCCGCGGATCATAATCCAACAAGCTATATATCTTCTCCAAAGTCTTCAGTTGGTCCGCCGCTGCCTTACTCATGCTCAACTTCTTAGTCTGAATCTTGGTCAAACAACCAACTATCCCCGCCACATGCTCTCCAAACTCGTCTTCTACTCGATCCAACCCAAACCCCGTATCTTCCGGTAAATCATGCACCATCGCCGCCACTAAGATATCTCGGTCCCGCATTCCCACTTCCCACAACAAATCCACCATCCACAATGGATGAGTCATTGTTTCATCACCACTCTGCCGATATATTTTCCCCACCCTGGCATACTCCTCTTCTGCTATCTCACGCGCTCGAGAAAGCGCACTCACTAAATCTTCGTCACCATGCCAAAATAACTTCCTCTCAATCCTCTCCCACATCAATGCAGCCAATATCCCCACCGGCGCCATTACATTCTCTGGAATCACAAGTAAAAAGCCCTGCTTCTCCGCCCAGGTTGCCAGTTTAGGTTTTGCCTCTCTCTCTTGATGCAATCTCTCAATTCTGTGCATGTTTCACGAACTTTTCACGAGATTATACACTATCTACACACCCGCTGCCCCTTGCAATCTCTACGTTTTTTACACTTCCCCCTCATCCCGCTATAATCATCCTGTCATGAATCCCAAACCTCCCCAGCTCTACACCAAAACCGGAGACTTAGGCACCACCTCTCTAATTAGTAAGGATCGTCTGCCAAAATCCTCCCCCATCTTCCATCTTCTCGGTTATCTTGATGAACTTAACGCCACTCTCGGCCTCGCAGTATTACACTCCCCGGCTCCCATCACCCGCGATCTTCACCGCATCCAACACACTCTCCTGGATATCGGTTCAATTCTCGCTGGCTCTCCCCAACCCAACCTCACCAAACACCATCTCAACTTTCTCCAAAAAAAAATCGACCACTACCAACAGCTCCTCGGTCCCGACTGGCTCCAATCATTTGTTCTCCCAGGCGGCTCACCTCTCGCTGCCCATCTCGACCTTACTCGTGCCGTTTGTCGCCGTACCGAACGCATTTTCCACCAAACCTACTCCCTCACCGACCCGACTTTGTCCTCCACCAATCCCCAACTCCCCCTCATCGCCGCCTACTTGAATCGTCTCTCCGATTACCTTTTTGCCCTTCGCGCTGCCACAAACCACCTCAACCAAATTCCTGAAATCCTCCACCAAGTGTAATTAACCCACAACTCACGCTTGACTCCCCTCCTCGCCCATTCCACAATAGAACTCTCATGCAAAAATCCCCTCGCAAAAGCCTCGACTTTCCTCGTCGCCCCGACCACACCACCACTTTTGGCCTGCACCTCATACTCGACGCCTACGGTGCCAACCCCAAGCATTTAAACGACATGAAGCGTGTCTACCGCTATCTCAAAGACCTTCCCGATCTCATCCACATGCAGCGCCTTGGTCTTCCCTACGTCATCGACGCCGATGCCACCGCCAACCACAAAGACCCTGGCGGCATCACCGGAGTCATCATCATCGCCGAATCCCACATCGCCATCCACACTTTTGCCGACCGCGGTTTCTTCACCATGGACCTTTATTCCTGTAGCAACTTTGACCAAGAAATTGACCAAGTTCTCGCTTTCACCCAAAAAACTTTCCCCCACCAAAACCACGACCTCCAAATCATCAAACGCGGCCTCAAGTACCCTCTCCATACTTAACTTCACAATATAACTCAAATCTATGACCT
>CAYNFZ010000094.1:0-5587 GCA_964396725.1 uncultured Pseudomonadales bacterium | reverse complement strand
CCAATAAACTTATCCCCATCTAATGCGACAAAACCATGTCTCTCGTCTTTTTCTACCGGATTATCATGCTCGACACCAAGTTCCTCGAAGGCTTTGTTCATTCTATCAAACTCTTGATCAGACATTGGCCGATTGATGAATGTGATATCACTCATAAGAAAATTCTATCAGAAGTTTCACAGAAGAATTTCCCTAAATCTAGTGTGAACTGTCTCCATCGAAACAACCTAATCGCAAAAAAATATACCTACCCAAACTTAGAGCTCACAACCACATTTTGTCGGACTGCGCCAACTTAACCTCTCCTTCGCTATCACAGCGGACTTTGTCCGCCGTAGCTCGCTTCGGCGAGCGAAGGCGGAGGAGGTGGGATTCGAACCCACGAAGCCTGTAAAGACTCTGGTTTTCGAAACCAGTGCAATTGGCCACTATGCGACTCCTCCAAGAAAAATCATTATATGATTTTTCAGAGCCCGCCACAGTTTCCGAATGCGAACTTGCCTGCAGTAGGTAGGACGCGGCTAGATCGCCGAGCAAGCAAATCACGAAACGTCGGCGGGAACCTACAACCTCACCTGGTGCTCCCGGCAGGAATCGAACCTGCAACGGCGGTTCCGCAAACCGCTGTTATATCCGTTTAACTACGGGAGCAATACCCGTATTTTACCCCAGCCAACCAGAGAAAATCCACCCTCTCACTCAACTCTCGTCCAACGGCACCTTCTCCTGCAACCACTTTGCCGACCGACCCACTAACGTCAACTCCGGTCTCTCCTGCAACAAATACTTCCGCAACACTTCACTTAACTTCTTTTCCCCCATTTCTCCCACCAACATCACCAATCGACCCGGAAAAGTCGCCGCCGTTTCCACCACCAACATCATATGTCTGTGTTTTTCCTCAAACCAAAACCGCCCCAACCCATCCCAACGATAAAACTTCCCTCCCGTTCGAATCCCTCGGGTCGTCACTTCGTGTTCCACCTCTTCTGGCCTCACCGACGCCAACACATACACCAAGAAAGCCAACGCTAATATCACCGCAATCGCCAAAAACTCTCGCGCAAACATGAGAATCACACACACCAGCACCACCATCGCCCCCACTGTCGTAAAAAACTCCTTATTCCTCTCCTTAAACGGCCGCGCCGGCGCCTTCCATCTCAGCATACCCTTTTCCTCTTCACTCCACGCCAATTCCCTCTCCACCACCAACTCCTCCACTCGCCTCACCCGGTCTTCTTGGCTCACTTCTTTCTCCCCACTCGGCCTTTCTTTTGCCTGATCACGTACCATACACCCATTCTAACAAATCACCCAATCCACAACCATCTCCTTCCTAAAAGGCCCGAATCCAACACGGCTGGACCAACCATCCACACAAACCCACCATTTTATGTACGGAGGCCATGGGACGAAGCTGGAACTTCCCCTTAAATCAAATGTTTCTTCATGAACGCTCTTCCTGAACCCGATTTAAGATATTTCTCAAAGTTAAAGGCAGCGTACTTATCATTGAATGCGAAGTAGCATATAAGTTCTACGGGCAATCTGTCTACAGTTGCAGGAACAAGTCCCTTACTATGTCGACCAACTCGATCTTTTAAATCTTGGGTACAACCAACATAAGGTTTCCTATCAGAACAAATCAAAATATATGCATACCAAAACTTACTCGCCATCAACTAGATTTTAGCGAACTTCACGAATCGAGGCTCTCCTTCGCGATCTACTTAGCGGACTTCGTCCGCCGTAGTCCAAAGAAGCAAAGCGAATTCCTCCTTCGCTGAAGCTTCAGCGGACGAAGGCGGAGGCGGTGGGATTCGAACCCACGAGACGCTTTCGCGTCGAGGCTTAGCAAGCCCCTGGAATTGGCCACTATCCGACACCTCCAAGAAAAATCATTATATGATTTTTCGCAGTCCCGCACGCGACGCACCTGAAAGTCAGACTCCAGCCTGAGTTCAGGCAGAAGTTGTGCGGGACAAGCTATATATAACATGTTAACTCAAAATTTCACTAGAAATTTTGAAGAGGAGGGGCAGACAAAAAGCTGCAGCTAATTTGCGCTTCGTAAATTACGAAAGCAATTGTCTAGCTCCGACGAGCGGTGGGGGTGGGATTCGAACCCACGGTGCGGTTGCCCACACACTAGTTTTCAAGACTAGCACATTCGTCCACTCTGTCACCCCACCACGCTCAGCGTGGTGAAGGCTAGCTTAGCTAGCCCACCTCACCAAGAGTAATTCCAATATTTTCTTGTTACTTGCGCAAGCCCCGCTCTGCGGGGTTACTTGAGAATTTTATCACGATGCCACCACCAATCCCCAGACCTTTTTCGCCCCAGCCCTCTTCAGCACCTTGCCACACTCCCTCATCGTCGCTCCCGTGGTCCACACATCATCCACCAACAACACGTTCTTTCCCTTCAATCTTCCAGCCTCCCCGCTCAAATCAAACGCCCCCTTCACATTCACCAGTCTCTCTTTTCGGACTAAATTCACCTGAGGCTTGGTGTACTTGGTCCGCACCAACCATCCCTTACCATACTCCCACCCAAAATAACCAGCCAACCTCTCCGCCAGCAACTCGGCCTGGTTAAATCCCCTCCACCTCAACCGTCTTTTGTGTAGCGGCACCGCCACCACCCACCATTCATCATTTGCCAAAACAGAAAACTCCCCCAACGACACCAATGCTTCCACCAAAGTTGCATACATATCTCTCACACCCCGATATTTAATCTTCCCAATCACATTCTTCGCCAACCCTTTGTACTCCAACACACCCACCACTCCATCCATACCCCAAGACCTTCTACACCTAGCATGAACTACTCCATACATGCTCGGCCTGCCACACATCGGACACACTTGCTTCTCCTGGACTCGCAACCTATTCACACACTCCTCACACACATAACCCCCCAACCGTCCACACCCCACACATCGCCTCGGAAACAATAGGTTAGCAAGGTTCATTCAAATAATGGCTTAACTGCTTGTATAAATATTTGTGTCCTGACCCACCTTTTAAAAACCTCTCTCTTCCTTTTGCATCAAGTCTATTTATATACCCTTCACAATAAATTAGATCCAATGGCCTCCTGTGCCGCGTTGACAACACCAGATCCTTCCTGTGCTTGCTCAATCTCAAATCCACATCTTAAGTATAGCCAATGTACAACCTACCATCCTTCAAACTTTGCAATACATACACCCAATACATGCTTCTATTCTAGAGGTGGCTCGCAAATTTTGCATTCGCAAAAGCGAGCCTACCCCGCTTTCAATAAAATGACCCACACCGATGGGTCATTTTATTGAAATTTGCGGGGTGGAGATGCCCGGGTATGACCCGGGGTCCATTAGGGCAAATCAACATCTTCTACAAGCTTAGTTTGCTTTTAATATTTCCCTAGCGGTTAGCAAACTAACCATACTATGGAATTTTAAGGAAATTACTTTAGTCTAGAGCTCCTCAATTTCTAGACCTGCAACTTGGCTAGGTTTCCACCTACAAGACCACGCCAAGCAATGGATCTTGTAAATGCCTCAAGTTTACGCGAATGCGTAAGCTGTTGGAGCAGGGGCAAAGAGTGATGCAACAGCCGAAACTGCATTATCAAACATACCCGCTACTGTCTGTCGTATATTACTGACAGTTATTTTTTGAAGCTTTTACGTTTCCTTCAAAACGGCTTGCCAATGTCAATGAGCCACTAACGTCGAATCAATACATCCCCAAACTTTAAAGTTCAACTAAGTCACTTATGTTGTCAAACTCTAACGTCTGAGTCCACCCCGCATCAATACTTGAATTTCGATACGGCTGAATAGGCAGTCTGTAAAATTTCGAGTGAATTGTGCGGGGTACCTCCCCAATAACCAAGGATTATATCCTATAACACACTCATGGTCAATCCCCCTTTATCACCAAACCACACCACTAAACCACCCTATCTCCGCATTTTTCCCGCATTATTTCCGAATCCAAACTTTACCCAAAACTACTTCAGTTGAGCCTTGTAATCGCGTCTTACTTCCCGCTCCAAATCGCGCCTTTTCTTCACTTCTCTCTTCTCGTACTCCTTCTTTCCCCTCCCCACCCCCACCAACACCTTAAACACTCCCTTCTTCAAGTACATCTTCAATGGTACCAAACTCACCGACTTCTTCCCCGTCGCCTGTTCCAACACCTGTATCTCTTTCTTATGTAGCAACAACTTCCTCGATCTTCTCGGATCATAATCCCTCAAATCAGCGAATCCGTAACCAGGTATATCAGTATTCAACAACCAGGCTTCTCCATCCACTATCCGCACAAACGCATCCCGTATTGACCCTCTTCCACTCCGCAAACTCTTCACTTCTCGCCCCTCCAATACCACCCCTGCTTCTACCATATCTCCTATTGCATACTCAAATCTGGCCCGAGAGTTCTCAATTACCCCTTTTTGTTTCTTCATAGCCTTATCTTACCACCAGACCAAAACCACCTCACCACCCCAATTCATACACTTCACTTCCCAACAATAATAATATCCTGTTTTCATATACCACCATATCACTCACCGCCCCCAACTGATCCCACAACATCTGCCTCTCATACTTTCCTTCCCGGTCAAACACCACCAACCTATCTGCCCTTCTATCCAACACCACCACCCCCTCCCCCACTACCCAACACCAACTCTCCACCACCTCATCAACTCCCACAGTTGCAAATCCCACCTAAGCTCCCGGAACATACTGCCTTACCTGACCACCTCGATCCAATACCCATATATCTCCAACAATCACCATATCCACCACTTCATTAAAAATCGGCGCTATCCCTGGAGCCAACCACCTCTGCCTCACCCAATCTCCGTCTTCCACTTCCCGATACCGCCACAACTCCCCCAAACTCCGATCCAATACATACACCCGATCCGCATACCCCCCCACCGCCCCCACATCCTCCCATACCTCATCCGTCTCAATCACTACTTCACCCTCTTTAGCTTCCCAATCTATCCGCAAAATCCCCTCATTTACCCACACATAGCCATATTTCTCATCGCCCCCCAACCACTTCCCCCACGAAAGGATCTCTCCACTCGCTACTAACTCTGCTTGTTTGTTTTCCACTCCCACCCTCATCACCTTCATCCCCGAAGGGTCCAACACCAACAACTCCTCTCCAGATAAAGTCATTTTATCCCCCAAAAATCCTTCTTCTACCAACTCCAAATCCATAAACACCGTCGGTGTTACCGCCATCTCCCCAGATACCGCCACATAACCCTCTTCAATCTCGCCCGCCACCTCCTCCAGCCTCTCCCTCAGCCACCCATATCCTTCGTACTTCTCCCGCACTTGTTCATACTCGGCACGAGCTCCTATCATTAACTCCCGAGCATACGCCCGATTAATACCCGCCTCACTCCTAGAATCCTCCACCAATTCTCCCACCCCCACCAACTCTTCCTCCAATTGTTTCCTAACTACTTGTCTCTGCCTCATCCGCCACCCCCACCCCACCGAAATCAACAACAACCCCACTATTGCCAGCCCTATTCCCACCAACCTGTTCCTCTCTTTCC
>CAYNFZ010000093.1:0-5621 GCA_964396725.1 uncultured Pseudomonadales bacterium | reverse complement strand
TTCGCTCGAAGTGAATCAATCAGAATCCCCCAGCTCCTGCTGGGGGAGCTTCAATGGGTTTGCCTCCGGGGGGGGTATTTGAAGAAGCAAGAAACAGGAAATAGAAATGGGGTGACTGATAGATATAAAATCAAAGACCAATGGTGGTAATGTAGTGAAAGGCAAAAATATATGTTGATATCTGGAATGGGGAAGGACTCGAGGGGAGGGGGAGGTTTGATGGTGGTGAGATGGGGGTGAGGGTGTGTTATTATTCCTCTGGAAGTATGTACAAGGAGTAGTGAAAGGAAACGGAGTGATTGGATCATTGTTTGGTTGGTTTTCACACGATGTGGGAATTGATCTGGGAACGGCGAATACGCTGATGATAGTAAGAGGTAAGGGGATTGTGGTGAGGGAGCCTTCGGTGGTGGCGCGGCATGTGAAGAGCAAAGCGGTGTTGGCTGTGGGGAGTGAAGCCAAGAGAATGGTGGGGAAGACCCCTCAGGCGATTGAAGTAGTGCGACCTTTGCGTGATGGGGTGATTGCGGATTTTGATGCGGCGGAGGCGATGCTGACTTATTATATAAGGCAGATTCATACGGGAGGATCTTGGTTGATGCCGCGGATTCCAAGGCCTAGGGTGGTAGTGGGGGTGCCTTCGGGGGTAACTGAGGTAGAAGCTCGGGCGGTACAAGATGCGGCTCTGTCGGCTGGAGCACGGCGAGCGTATTTGGTGGAGGAACCGATGGCGGCGGCCATTGGAGTAGGTTTGGATGTAAGGGAACCCGAAGGACGAATGGTGATGGATATTGGAGGGGGAACTACGGAAATTGCGGTGATATCGTTAGGGGGAATTGTGTTGAATCGGTCAATAAGAACGGCGGGTGACGAGATGGATGAAGCGATTGTGGCGTTCTCACGAATGAAATATGGCTTGGTGATTGGTCAACCAACGGCTGAGATGGTGAAGATAGAAGTGGGGTCGGCGTATGATCTGGCTAAGATTGAGGAAAAAAGAGCCAAGATTCAGGAAGCGGGAGAGAAGGTATTGGGTAAGAAAAACAAAGGGAAGGAAGGAGGGCCGCTGTATTCGGTGGTCCGGGGTAGAGATATGGCGACCGGGTTACCCAAGAGTATTCGGTTTTCGAGTGTAGAAATTCGGGAGGCGTTGGCTTCGGTAGTGAGAATGATAATATTGGGAGTGACGGAAACTCTGGAGGAGACGCCGCCTGAATTGGTGGCGGATATTTTGGAACACGGAATTGTGTTGGCGGGTGGAACTTCGAAGTTGCGAGGTTTAGACGTGTTGATCGCTGAGGAAACCAAGATGCCGGTGTGGGCAACCAAGGATCCACAATCGGCGGTAGTTAGAGGATGTGGGAAGACGTTGGAGGATGCGGAGTTGTTGGAGATGGTGAAAGTGGTGGGGGGATTGAGATAAGGCTAGCGGGAAAGATGCAGAAGTTTGTATGATATAGGTATGTGGAAAAGATTAAAGCAGAGGAAACAGAGAAGACGGTTGGCGGCGATAGTGTCGAGAGTGTTTGATCCGGTATTGGTGATTCCGGTGCTGTTGGGGGTGGTGGTGTGGGTGGCATTTGTAAATGGAGAGCGGTTGAGGTTTTTGGCATTGCTAATGGCGATAGATGTGGTATTGCCGGGATTTGTACTGTTTTGGTTTGTACAGAAGAAGAGAGTTTTGTCGGGATGGGATGTGACAAGTAGGAGGGAAAGAGTACCGTTGTTTAATTTTGTAGTGTTAGCTCATATGGTGGGAGTGATGGCAGCGTGGTTTGTGGGGAAGCATCCGCTGGCAGAGTATTTAACTAGTTTTTGGATGATGACGGTGGTGTACGCGTTGATTACGATGGTGTGGAAAATAAGTATTCATGCGGGGGTGATGAGCGCGGTGGTGACGTTTGGAGTAATGCAGTTGGGAGTGAGGTATGCTTGGTTGTATGGGTTGGTGTTGCTGGTGGTGTGGGCGAGGGTGGAAGGGCAGTATCATCGGTTAAGTCAGGCGGTGGCTGGAGCAGTATTGCCGTTGGTGCTGATACCGGTGGTGTGGGAGATAATGGGTTTGTAGGTTTTGTAGGTGAGTTGGTATTATCTGTGTAATGGGAAATAAGGTAGAGTCACAGGCTGTGAGTAAGAATTTGATTTTGGTGGCGGTGTGTGTGTTGTTGATGGGTTTAGATGGTTTGGGGGTGTTTGCTGGTGTAAAAAGGGTAATTGAGAGACAAATGGTGAGAGTACAGGAGTGGGGTAGTGTGGTGACCAAGGTGGTGTCGACGCCGGTTTCGCTGGTGGGATTTTATCGATCAGGACTGGCACGGTTGGCGGAAATGGAACAAAGGTTGGCGGAGAATGCGGTGGTTCAAGTGGAGGTGGATGAGTTGAGAGAGGAGAATAAGATGCTGCGGAGAATGTTGGAGATTGGTAATGTGGCTGAGTGGGAAATGTATCCGGTAAAAGTGGTGGGACAGAGTAGTCAGTTGTTGGTGGTGGTGGGAGGGCGGAATTTGGGTTTGAGTGAAGGAATGAGTGTAGTTGATGGGGAGGTGTTGGTGGGGGTAGTGAGTAAAGTTTCGGAGGCGGTGAGTTGGGTAAGGTTGTTAGGGGATCAGCAGGTGCAGGTGGCGGCGTTGGTGGTGGGAAAAAGTACCCGGGGAGTGGTGGTGAACGATGGGGTGGGGGATTTGGTGTTGGATCAGGTGCTGCAAGGAGATAGATTGGCGATGGGGGATGTGGTGATATCGGCGGGAACGGATGGGCTGATGCCAAATTTGATAATTGGGACGGTAGGAGAGATTGAAGGAGAGGCGAGTTCGGTGTATAAGCGGGCGAAATTAAGACGATTGTCTGGGGCGGAGGGGTATGATGTAGTGATGGTAATCAGAGCGGGAGACGGGAGGGGACGATGACATTGGGGTTACCTTTAGTGGTGCTACTGGCGGTGTTGGAACAGGCTGGAGTGGGGTTACCTTTGGTGTTGCCGATGGTGGCAGCGATGATGGTGAGTGAAGCTAGTGAGCGAGAAGGGTTAGCGGAGTATCTGATGGTAATTGGAGTAGTGTTGGATTTGTTGTTTATTAATAGGTTGGGGATGAGTTCTTTGGTGCTATTGGTGAGTAATTTGGTGGTGGTTGAGGTAAAGAAAAGATTGGGGGAGAGAGCCGATATGGTAGGTCTGGGGATAGGGTGGGTGGTGGTGGGGATATTGGAGCGAGTGTATGATAAGAGAGTTGGTTGGGAGTGGGTGATGGGATCTTTGATATCGATATTGATTTGGTATGGGGTGTGGCGGCGACCTAGAATAGGGAACGGGGTGTTGCTGGGTGAGAAGATGAAGGAGTGGAGAAAGCGATGAGAAAAATAGATGTAGCGAGAGCCAGTGGGTGGCAGGAATTGTTGGGGAAGAGAGGTAAGGTTCCCGGGAATGATAAATCGAGATTGGGGATGGTGCAGGTGATTTTTGGAGGGTTAATGGTGGTGATATTGTTACGGTTGGTGAGTTTGCAGATAGTTTCGGGGAAAGAGATGAGAGAGAGAAGTGATTCGAACAGAATTTATCAGAGGGTAGTGAGTGGAGGGCGGGGAGTGATGTATGACCGAAATGGTGAAGCGTTGGTGATGAATCGGCCGGTGTATCGGTTGTTGACTGATGATCAGGGACGAATGTTGATGGAGATGCCATTGATTGGAAGAGAGGAGGCGATGGGTTATGAAGTGGGTGGGGAAGAGAATCGGGTGATCCATGAAGAGGTGCGGTATTACGCTTATGCCAATTTAATGGCACATATACTGGGATATGTAGGGGAAGCGGATGAGGAGGAGATGAGTAAATCTGGTCTGGTGTTGGGTGAGGTGGTAGGAAAGGCGGGTTTGGAGAAAGAATACAACGAGAGGTTGATGGGGGTGGCGGGAATGGAGTTGATTGAGATAGATGCGGGAGGAAAATTGCTGCGACGAGTGGGGGAGAGAAAAGGAAGTCCGGGGATGGATTTGACTTTGGCTATCGATCTGGGTTTACAGGAAGTGGTGGATGGGGAGATGGTGGGAGTGGAGAGGGGGGTAGTGGTGGTGACGGTACCGGCAACAGGTGAAGTGTTGGCGATGGTGTCGCACCCATCCTTTGATGCAAATGTGTTTAGTGTGAGTAGTGAAGAAGTGGGGGATAAGAAAAATGTGGCGTTGAGGGAGATCTGGGAGAATGAGGATAGGCCGTTACTGAATAGAGCAATTGGGGGGACGTATCCTCCAGGCTCGGTATTTAAAGTGGTGCCGGCTGCAGCAGGGTTGGAGTTGGGAGAGTTGACTCGAGAAACTCAAATAGAGGACGTGGGAGAGTTGGTGGTGGATGAATATAGGTATGGCAACTGGTATTTTGATAAATATGGAAGAACAGAGGGTTTGATAGGAGTGGTGGATGCACTGAGGAGGAGTAATGATATTTTCTTTTATCAGTTGGGGACGATGATTGGACCGGATAGGTTGGCGAAATGGGCGGAAGAGTTTGGATTGGGGAAGGAAACGGGGGTTGATTTACCAGGTGAGGTGACGGGTTTGGTACCGAATACGTTGTGGAAGGAAAGGGTTAAAGGAGAGGCGTGGTTTTTGGGTAACACTTATCATATGGCAATTGGTCAAGGAGATATGTTGGTGACGCCACTGCAAGTGAATCAGATGATGGGAGTGATTGCCAATGGAGGGAGATGGTGTAAGCCGTTTTTGGTGAAGGAGATTGGAGGAGAGGAGCAGGGGATGATTCGGTGTCGGGAAGTGGGGTTGTCGAATGGTACGATTGAGGCAGTGAAAGAGGGTTTGGTGGGGGCGTGTAGCAGGGGAGGAACGGCGTTTCCGTTTTTTGACATCGATCTGTCTTTGTTTGGAGAAGAGTACGCGAGTTCAGGAAGAAATCAAGTGGAGTGTAAAACTGGGACAGCGCAATATGGGGATCCTGAGGAGAAGACGCATGCGTGGTTGTCGGTGTTTGCTCCAGCTGATAATCCAGAAATTTTGGTGACGGTGTTGGTGGAAGGTGGAGGTGAGGGTTCGGAAGTGGCGGCACCAATAGCACGGAAAATAGTGGAGTATTACTTTAGGAGATAGGGGGAAGAGTGAAGAAGGTGAGGCTGGAGGAGAAGGATCGATGGAGATTGGCAATGTTGCAGAGTGTGATGGGAGTGGGGGCGGTGGAGGTGGGGAAACTGTGGCGGGAAAAAGGAGAGTTGAGAGAAGTGATGAAGATGAAAAAGGTGGAGTTAGTGGCAGCAGGAGTGGCGAAGGCGAAGGCGAGTAGAATTGTGGAAAGATTAGAACAAGAGAGTATAGAAGAGTTTGGAGAGAGATTGAGGAAAATGGAAGTGGGGGCGATGACGGTGTATGACAAGGAGTATCCGGAGCGATTGAAACAGATTCAAAATCCTCCTTATGTGTTGTTTGTTAGGGGAGGGTTGGAGGTGGCGGATGATCGAGCAGTAGCGATGGTGGGAACGCGTAGACCGACAAGCTATGGGGTGAGAATGGCAAAGAGGATAGCGGGTGAGTTGGCTAGAATGGGGGTAACGGTGGTGTCGGGGTTGGCGATGGGGATTGATGCGGTGGCGCATCGGGCCTGTATGGAAGCGGGTGGGCGT
>CAYNFZ010000092.1:0-5653 GCA_964396725.1 uncultured Pseudomonadales bacterium | reverse complement strand
GTCCGCCATATCAACACATTCACAAAACTCCCCACACATAAACCCATCACAAACACAAAACCCAAAAACACCCAATTCATTCCCTTAACCTATCATATTGCCTACCTTGCTACAACCTTTTCAACCTCCCTCGATATCCCGGTGTGTGATCGACCCTTTCGCTTCGGACCAAAAACCCCTTGCCTCCGATTTGTCTACTACTGCCTCTGCCATATGAAAGCGGATTTCACCCCACTCACTCCTCAACTCCCCTCGGACATTCCCCATCACTGGACTAAAAAGGCCAAGCTCTGCTTGGCCTTTTATCCACAATCGCTCTCTAATTACGGCAAACAAATGTACTGGCCGTCAACTTGTGTTCCCGTTCGATCATTTACACAATACACATCCACTGCACCTCCATTATCCACATCTGGAACTATCGTTCCGCTAGCACATTTTTTAGCTGCTTCCAACTGGAATTGTCGTGATCGCGGCACAAAACAAGCATAAGTCGTTGCCGTATCTCCATCCGCACCACCCTCTTTATAAACATATATCCCATCATCTGTTGAAATCCGGTCGTAAAAGCTTTGTTTCACCTCAGCCGTATCCACCAGAAACTGCAGCCAATCACCTCCATAAGCCGTCATCAACTCCCCATCGGGAGAATTAATCTCCGTTGCCGGTAATTCATCTCCTGCCGGTAAGCCTGCCAGATCATTCCACGGATACACTTCTTGAATTGCATAATACCGATCAACTGCATTTAGCAACTGAGCCGCGTCTGAACGTGTTCGAGTATCACGACCTTTATTTACTTGTTCTATGGGATTAATCGACGATAACACCGCCACCGCCAAAACACCTATCACCGCAATCACTACCAATAACTCAATCATCGTAAAACCAGACCGATTTTTGAGAAATTTGGTTAATTTGGGCAGAACCATTTTCTCACCTCCGTTCTGTATCAAACTAGAATTGATTCGTTAAATTGTATATCGGCATAATAATCGATATCACCAAAAACCCGACTCCTACGCCTAGTACAATCATGATAAGAGGCTCCAAAGCCGTTGTCAAGTTCTTCACTGTGTGCTCCGATTCAATCTCAAAGTAATTAGCTACCTTTTCCAACACCTCATCCATTTTTCCCGTTTCTTCTCCCACCGCCGTCATGTTAGGCAACAAAGGCGGAAACACCTCCTGCCGAGCCATAGTCACCGACAGCGGTATACCCTTTTTCACACTCTTAATCGATGCCCGAATCGCATTACGATACACCATGTTATCCACCACTCCTCCCACTATCTCCAACGCTTCTAACAATGCAATCCCCGAACCTATCAACAAAGACAAGGTTCTCGCCATCTCCGCTAACACAACCTCCATCTGCAGTTTACCAAACACCGGCATCTTCAACATCGCTTTATCAAACGCCAATTCTCCTTTAGGTGTTCTTTTCCAATACATAAACCCCAACGTCGCTACCACACTTCCCACCAAAATCACAAACCAAAAATTCCGCGTAAAATCAGACAACCCAATCAACATTCGCGTCGACAATGGTAAATCCGCTCCAAAATCAGCATACATATCCGCCAATTTCGGTATTACAAACACCATCATCACCACCGATACCAACACCATTCCTACTATTACAATCACTGGATAAATCAATGCTCCTTTAATCTTGCCTCGAAAATCCTTCTGCTTTTCCATCGTATTTGCCAACCGAGCCAACACTTCATCCAAAGCTCCCGATGCTTCTCCGGCTCGAATCAAACTCACATACACTCCCGAAAACACCTCCCTATGCTTGTCCAAAGCATCCCCAATCGTGGCTCCACCTTGAATATCCCGCAAGATCTCTCCAACCACCTTCGCCATCGCCGGTTTCGACTGCAATTCCAAGATATTCAGACCTTCAGTCAACGACAACCCAGACCCCACCATCGTGGCAAATTGTCTGGTAAATGTCACTAAATCATCAAAGGACACTCTCTGAAACAAGCTAAATGCCTGCATTATTCCCGACATTTCACTCAGTGGATGAATACTCACCACCACCATCCCTCTTTCTCTCAGCACTCCCACCGCCGACGTCATGTCCCTAGCTTCCACCTTTCCTTCTCGGACCTGACCTTCCTTAGTTTTTGCCTTATACACAAATCGTTCCATAATGCTCCTAATCCCTTTTCATTAATCTCATCAATTCATCCGGTCGAATCGCAAACTCCCGCGCCTGCTCTATCGACACCACCCCAGACCTCACCCAATAAGCCAACGAAGTCTCCAAAGGCATCATCCCCAACTGAGCCGACGTCTGAATAATATTGTCAATCTGATAAGTTTTTCCTTCCCGTATGCTATTTCTCACCGCCGACGAGGCCAACAACACTTCCATCGCTGGTACTCGACCTCCCTGTATCGCCGGCACTAATCTCTGCGCAAACACTGCTTCAATCGAGAGTGCCAATTGATTTCTCACCTGAGCCTGCTGCTCTTCAGGAAATACATCAATAATCCGATCCACCGTCTGCGCCGCCGAATTGGTATGCAAAGTTGCCAACACCAAATGACCTGTCTCTGCCACCGTCAAGGCTGCCGCAATCGTCTCAAAATCCCGCATTTCACCTACCAGCACCACATTCGGATCTTCCCGTAACGCACTCCGTAAAGCATTCTCCCAACTTAGCGTATCATGAGCCAATTCTCTCTGAGAAATTATACTTCTCACCGGTGTATATACGTACTCAATCGGATCCTCAATCGTAATCACATGCTCCGAGCGCGTCTGATTTATTTCCTCAATCATAGCTGCCAAAGATGTCGATTTACCCGAACCAGTAGGTCCTGTCACCAACACCAAACCTTGTTTCAATTGGGTAATCTGATGACACACGCTTGGCAGTTTCAACTGATCT
The DNA here is from genome assembly GCA_964396725.1 of uncultured Pseudomonadales bacterium. Taxonomy (GTDB): domain Bacteria; phylum Patescibacteriota; class Microgenomatia; order UBA1400; family CAYNFZ01; genus CAYNFZ01. The sequence goes on along the minus strand of CAYNFZ010000092.1, from coordinate 2,744 downwards.
ACCGTCAAAATCTTATTCAACAACATTCGTAAAGCCGCCCCTACCGTCCCTTTTTGCATATAAATATTCACCCGAAACCTAGCTTGATCTCCCAACTGATAACTCAAATCCAACTCTTTTCGCTGAGCAAACAACTTCTTCTGCTCCTCAGTCAATATCTCCATTACCAACAATCTGGTTTGTTCCTCGGTCAACAACTCCTTCGTCAGTGGTATCAACTCCCCATGAACACGAATCACTGCTGGTGACCCCGGCAATAAATGCAAATCACTCGCTTGCCTCTGTACCACCAGTGCCAACATTTCATGCATGTTCATATCAACTCCTTCTTCTCATCTTTATCCATTTAATCCTATTTTTCTTCAGTTGACTACCTAATTAAATCTCCGCTACTCGTAGCACTTCCTCCACCGTGGTAATTCCCTCCAGGGCTTTCAAATATCCATCCTGCTTCATCAAAATCATCCCCTCCGTAATCGCCTGCTTCTCAATCGCCGCCGCCGAAGCATTTTCCACAATCATCCTCGCTACTCGCTCAGTTATCGTCAATACTTCATATATTCCCGTCCGTCCGTGATATCCAGTGTCTCCACAAGCCTTACACCCCTCTCCTTTATACATTTTAATCTGCTCCCCACTCAACCCTTGTTTTCTCATCCATGCCTCATATATCGGCCCCAACACATTCTTTATATCCGTCACTACCTCTGGTTGCGGTACTACCTCTCTCTTGCATTCCTGACAAATTTTTCGCGCTACTCGTTGCGCTACTACCATCGTCATCGTCGAAGCCAACAAAAACGGCTCCACTTCCATATCAATCAACCGCGGCAATGCCCCTGCCGCACTATTAGTGTGCAGCGTCGAAAACACCAAATGACCCGTTAAGGAAGCCTGAACCGCCAACTCCGCCGTTTCTTTATCTCGAACCTCTCCTACCATAATTATATTCGGATCCTGCCGTAAAAAGCTCCGCAACCCCGAAGCAAACGTCAACCCCGCCATTGGGTTAATCTGTACTTGATTCACCCCCACCATCTCGTACTCCACCGGATCTTCCAAAGTCATAATATTTACTCTTGGAGTATTTATCTTATTTAGTATCGAATACAATGTCGTCGTCTTTCCCGATCCCGTCGGACCCGTTATTAGCACAATCCCATGCGGAATCACTATCGCCTTCTCCAAATTCTGCAAGGCTCTTCCCCGAATTCCCAACTCTGTTAGAGTCGGCACCTTACCCGATTTCTTCAGTAACCGCATCACCACCTTTTCACTATGCACCGTCGGTAACGTCGAAATCCTCAAATCCACCTCTTCCTCACCCACTCGAAAAGAAAACCTTCCGTCTTGCGGCAACCTCTTTTCATCAATCTTCATCTGTGCCAAAATCTTAATCCGACTTACCACCGAATCATGCACCTCTCTAGGCAACACCAACTTTTCGTGCAATATGCCATCGATTCGATATCTCACTCTCGTCCTCGTCTCCTGCGGCTCGATATGGACATCACTTGCTCGCGCTTTCACCGCAAAAGTCAATATCGTCTCCACTATCTTCGCTACTGGAGCCTCCCGAATCACTTGCCCCAATTCCGACACGTCTACTACTCTCTTCTTTGGCTCCGACACATCTTTCAACGCCTCTACTACCTCAGTCGACAAACTCTGCGCGTATCGATCCCTGATCGCTACTACCAACTCCGAAGTACTGGCCATATAAGGCACTATCCTCATGCCCGACTTTTTCTCTATAAATTCAATCGCCGTCAAATCCAGCGGGTTGGCCATCGCTACCGATAACGTATTATTCGTTTTGTCTATCGCAAATGGAAAAATCTTGTATCTTTTGGCCACGCTCTCATGAATCACTCCCAAAGCTTCTGGAGAAGCCCCTACATCAGCCGGATTAATGTAGGGTACGTTTAACAATTTTGCCTTGGCCACCGTCAAGTCTTCTTCATCTACATATTTTTTCTCCGCCAACACTTCTTCAGCCGACTTTCCCGTTGATATCGTTTCCAAACGTACCTCATCAAACTGTGTCTGATCTATCTTCGCCGCAGTCAATAAAATATCCAACAGAGTTCCTCCCGTACTCCCTGCAGCACTACCAACACCCATAACATAAGCTTGATTTATTTGGGCAGTTTGTGGATCCATACAACAAAATCTACCAGACCATATTTTTCTTAAAGCCTGTAGAAAGATGATAATATACCATCATCATCAATATAACACTTAAGCCGGTCATGAAACCAGTCGTTATCTACCACTTCCCTCCCAATACCGACCCCGATTCTCGCCTGAAAACAATTCTCCATACCCACCACCTCACCTCCCGTCTCGCTCCTGACATCCTCTCACTTACCTCCTCCACTACCATCGGTATCGACGCCACTCGCCAAATCAAACATTTCCTGCTCACCACTCCTCAGCAATCACCCCATAAATACGTTCTCAGCCCCAACGGCGAATCTCTTACCCATCCCGCCCAAAACTCTCTGCTTAAAATCCTCGAAGAACCCCCCTCTTTCGCTCAAATTATCATTGCCACAGCTAACCCTCTAGCTCTACTTCCCACCATCCTCTCCCGCTGCCACACCGACACTAGCTTTCTTACTTCACCCCACATTCCCACCCCTCTCGATGCCCTCGTCACCCCCCTTTCCCCACTCCCCCTCCCTCAACGTTTATCCCACTCTGATCAACTCCGTTCAACCCCCACCAATCTTCCCCAGTTG
>CAYNFZ010000091.1:0-5721 GCA_964396725.1 uncultured Pseudomonadales bacterium | reverse complement strand
GACAACACTTTCCACGGCCCGGTGCACATGCGTTTTGCCCTCGGCAATTCCTACAACATTCCCGCCGTCAAAACTCTCGCCATCAACAGTCTCGAAACCTTCGTCGCCACCGCCTCGGCCATGGGCATCACTACCTTCCAGAATCCCGACAATTACGGCCTATCTCTCACCCTCGGTGGCGGTGAAGTTCGCATGATCGACATGGCCGTTGCCTTCGGTACTCTCGCCAACCAAGGCATCAACGTCCCTCTTCAACCAATTCTTAAAGTCGAAACTTGGCAAGGCGAAATTCTCCAAGAATTCCACCCCGACCAAATCGTCTCATCCCTCGAACGTCTCACCCAAGAAACAGAATTTCAATCTCCCGGAGCTTCTCTCACCATCGATTCCACCAACCATTCCTCCACCATCACCCGCATCCTCCACCGCGCCCCCGCTTATCTTACTTCCCACATCCTCCTCGACAACAACTCCCGCATCAATGCTTTTGGCTCCAACTCCCAACTCGTCATTAGAAACCAGGTCGTTTCCGCCAAAACCGGCACCACCAACAACTTGCGCGACAACTGGACCCTGGGTTACACTCCTGAATTTTTAACCGCCGTCTGGGTCGGCAACAACGACAATACTCCCATGAATCCTTACCTCGTTTCCGGCGTTACTGGAGCCGCCCCCATCTGGAACGACATCATGTCCTATGTCCTCAAAGACCAAGTAGCCTTATGGCCCGAAAAACCCGATGACGTCATCAGTCGCACTATTTGTACCACCACCGGCTTAGTTTCCCACCCCGACCATCCCTGCCCTACCCGCAATGAATTCTTCTGGGAAGGAACCGAGCCCGGTGTCTTTGAACAAACTCAACGAGAAATCTGGGTCAAAGAAGACTCAGGCTTCCAACCCGAAGAAGGCGACACTAACAACATCAAACTCGAAATGCACACCGTCCTCTCCGATCCCTTCTCCCCCGAATATTGTCTTGACTGCAACCGCCCTTCCGACGAAGAAGGTAAACCCATCGAAAAACAAGAAATCGTCACTTACCCCTAGTCTCACATTTCCTCCGCCCTCAATTATCTTACCTAATCACAATGGATCAGAACCTGTCATCACTACCGGCATCTCCTTCCCATCCAACTACCGCTCACCCTCTTCGCCGCTTTATCCTCATCATCGCTATTACCCTCGGTCTTGGTTTCCTCACCTCCATTCCCATCTATCTCTACTTCGCCCGTCCTTACCAACTCATCACCCCCCTTGCCCAAACCGCCCAACTCCTCGGCCTCAATTTTCCCCTCCCCAAACCCAACAAAATCGTCTACGGTTTCATCCCCTACTGGAACTTCAAATACCAAGCTGATATTCCTTTCCAATACCTCACCCACCTTGGTATTTTCGGCATTGCTTTCAACGAAGATGGCACCATCCAAACCCGCGAAGCCGACTACACCGAGCCCGGTTATCGCTCCTTCCAGCTAGAACCGTTCAGCCAACTCACTCGCCGCGCTCAAGCCACCAACACTCGCACCGATCTCGTCCTTCGCGGTTTCGACAACGACACCACCGACTCCATCATCACCTCTCCCACCCACACCCAAACCCTCATCTCCGAAACTGTTTCTTTCATGCAACAACACCACTTCTCTGGTATCAACCTCGATTTCGAATACCTCAATGAACCCGACTCCACCACTATCGACAACTTCACCTCCTTCGTCGCCTCCGTCTCCGCCGGCATCAAATCTCACTTCCCCCAAGCCCACATCTCCATCGATGTCTTTGCCGACTCTGCCTCCCAAACCCGTATCTGGGATCTCTCCGCCATCCACCCCCATGTCGACCACATCATCATTATGACCTACGATTTCCACCGTCCTTCATCTACCGTTGCCGGTCCTGTCGCTCCCCTCTACGGTGCCCCCGATTACTGGAATGAAGACATCACCTCCCTCCTCGCCGAACACCTAAAAAAGATCCCCTCCCACAAAATTCTTCTTGGAGTTCCCTACTACGGTTACGAATGGCAAACCACCACTACCGAATACCAAAGCCAGACCTATCCTCGCACTGGCGGCATTGCTACCCTAAAGCGTATCCAAGATCTCACCACCGAATCCACCACCACCAACATTAACTGGCACCCCTTCGCTCTCTCCCCTTGGCTCTATTACCAAAAAGACGAAGACGTCTTCCAAATCTACTACGAAAACTCCCACTCTCTCTCCCTCAAATACGATCTCGTCAACCAGTCCGACCTTGCCGGTATCGCCATTTGGGCTCTCGGTTACGAACCTCCCGACTCTCCCATTTGGTCCCTCATTCCCGAAAAATTTTCCTCACAATAATCCTCTGTATCATTTAATTGTTATAATTCCCCCAACAATTACTAGTCACTCGACCAATTACATGTCCCCAGAAACAGTTCCTTCTCCAGAAGCAGGCGAACCCAACCAAGAAACAATTCACCGTTACTTGTCAGAAGACGACCCCAGCCGACCAGGAACCCCATTCTCCTTGACTCGTTTCACCGAGTTTGTTGTCGACCAGTTCCAACAATCCCAATCTACCCCAAACAAAACATCCCCCCAAGACTGCCTCGCCACCATTCAATCACTTTACCGTGACCACTTGGAACCCAAATTGACCGGAACCAAGCAGGTTCACGGCAAAAGAAACCGCCGCAGACCCATCGAAGGTTCTTCAGATTATGACCAAAAAGTTCCGTCTAGAGGACTTATTGCCCAAGCATGCCAATCTAGATTTCTAGATTCACGCGCTAAATCAGTCATTATTCAAAACACGCTTCAAAGTCGCGGGCTTGGAAACACTGACTACTTCCCTTCATGGGATTTAACTAAAGATTCAAATTACCTAAACAGCAACTCAATAAACTCTATGCATGTTTCATCCACTGTCACTCAATGGTTAATCAATCTCAAAAAAATCTCCTCAAACGAATCAACTTCGCCCGAATTCGAACCTTTCTTGGATTGGATCGTCGGTTACTGGAAACTCAATCTCGACACCGCCGCCCGAGCCTTCGATCAATTGCAAACAAACCCCAGTCACTAGCTTCCACATATCTCACATATTGCCGATAACTCTCGCCCCATCCAACTCCACCCCAAACTTCAAACACGCTGATGACTTTCTAAGTGATCATTGTTAAAGATATATTGAATATACTCAATAAACATCTATTTATCTCCCACATCCACCCATTACCCCACTCCTCACACACCAACATAACCCAAATATTCTCCGTCATTTCGCCCACAATTTCCCATCCCAATTCCCACTTTTCCCCCATATACACAAAAAAACCACATTCCCAACTTCGCTCTCTACTGCTACAATCAATTCATGCCAACCCGGACAGGTAGCAATCACAACCGAGGCTCAAACATACTCCTCAATATAGCCACAAATACCCTGTATATCATCCGATATACCTCTAACCTATTTGCTCGCTTGCTCACTTCTATCGGCCGTCCTCTCACTCATTTCATCGTTAATTTGCTCCGTTTCTACAACCGCCTTCTCCACCAAACCATCTCCCATCCTCCCGCTCTCTTTACTCCACCAACACCCACTCTTCCACCACTCTCACACTACTTTTCCCAACTTTCCAACCACTCCCACCACTTCATCAAAAAATATCAAACTATCACAGCCAAAATTACCCGTTTCGTCTCCACTCTTGCTCGCATTCCCCACACCGCCCACTCACTCCGCACCCACCTCGTAAACCACTCACCCTCATTCTCCAAGCCCCGCCCCCCCCCCACCTTCTCCACTCCCCATCTCCAGATCAAACAACTCGCCATCTCCACCATTTCCACCCTCCACTCCCTTCTCACTTCACTCCTCAGTAATACATCCATCTACATCAAAACCCGTCAACAACGCTTCTCTGATCTGACCAAGCTCATCCGCTCTCACACTCTCCACACCGCCTCCACCATTATTTCCCACTTTCACACCTCCCGCTCCCTCGCCCTCCACACCATCCACTCTACCAGTAAACACTTTAACTCCACCGCCAACTCCCTCGTCCACACCTTACACTCCTTTTTCCACCAAACCACCCATTTTTTCCATCAATCCCAAACCAAACTTCTCCTCCACCTCTCATCTCTCCACCTCCACACCCGCACCTACCTTCAACACCTCCACTCCAGCCTCACCCACCACCTTTCTCGTCTCCATTTCCCCCATATTTCCCCTCCACCACTTCTCACTTCCCTTCACCACTCACTCACCAAACCCCGCTCCCCCAAGCCCTGCTATCTCATTGTTCTCCTAGTCATCACCACCATCTCCATCCTATCGCTCACTTTCTACCATCAAATCCTCAAAGACCTTCCCGACCCCACTCTCCTCGCCACCCAAAAACCCATTCTCAGTACCAAAATCTACGATAGAAACGGCCACCTCCTCTACAAACTCTACCAAAACCAGAATCGAACTCTCGTATCACTCAGCCAAATCCCTCTCCACCTCCAACAAGCCACCATCGCCATCGAAGACCAAGACTTCTACAACCACTCTGGCATTTCCCTCAAAGGCATCATCAGAGCCGCCAAAGTCAATCTTACCGGTAATGGTTTCCAAGGCGGTTCCACCATCACCCAACAACTCATCAAAAACACTCTCCTTACTTCCGAACGCACCGTCAGCCGCAAAATCAAAGAAGCCTTAATCGCCATCGTCACCGAATTCTACTTCACCAAGGACGAAATCCTCACCATGTACTTTAACCAAGTTCCCTATGGTGGCACTGCCTATGGCATCGAAGAAGCTTCCCAAATGTACTTCGGTAAAACCGTCTCCGACCTAAACCTTGCCGAATCTGCTTTTCTCGCCGGTCTCCCCGCCGCCCCCACTAAATACTCCCCCTACGGTACCAACCCCGAACTCGCCTCCAGTCGCCAACACCAGGTGCTCTTTCGTCTCGTCGAAGACGGCTACATCACCCAAGGTCAAGCCCAACAAGCATTCACTACGCCCCTGAGTATCACCCCCCACCAAAACCCCATCGAGGCCCCCCACTTCGTCATGTACGTCAAAGATCTCTTAGTCCAACAATACGGCCTCCATTCCGTGGAGCAAGGTGGTCTCGAAATCATCACCTCTCTCGACCTCAATCTCCAACACCAAGTCGAACAACTCGCTCTCCAAGAAGTCTCCCAACTTCAAGCCTTAAACGTTACCAACGGCGCTGCCATAGTTACCCACCCTCCCACCGGCGAGATCCTGGCCATGGTCGGCTCCATCAACTACTTCGATACTCAAAACGATGGCCAGGTCAATGTCACCCTTCGTCCTCGCCAACCCGGATCCTCCATCAAACCCGTAAACTACGCCATGGCTCTCGAAAACGGCCTCACTCCAGCCACCATCATTCCCGACAGCCCCATCTGTTACCAAATTCCCGGCCAACCACCCTACTGCCCCAAAAACTACGACAATCGCTTCCACGGTCTCGTCACTTTAAGAAAAGCCCTCGCCAACTCCTACAACGTCCCCGCCGTCAAGACCCTCAACCAGTTCGGCGTCGACCGCATGATCACCTACGGTCAAAAACTTGGGCTAACTACCTGGAACCAAAAAAATCGCTTTGGACTCGCCCTCACTCTTGGCGGCGGCGAAGTCCGCATGATCGACATGGCCGAAGTCTACGGCACCTTCGCCAATGCCGGCATCCACACCAGCGTCAAC
>CAYNFZ010000090.1:0-5808 GCA_964396725.1 uncultured Pseudomonadales bacterium | reverse complement strand
CTTCAATTCATTTTTTCCTTTCCTGGTTTCAACTGGTTTCGAGTCCCTGCTCGTTTTCTACTCATCACCACTTTATCAATCGCCCTTCTTGCCGCCCACCAATTTCACCATCTCACCCGCCGTCTTCAACCTACTCTAGCCCAGTCCCTTGGGCTCGCCGTACTTCTCTTCATTCTCCTCGATCTCACCCGTTTCGGGGCCAACTACCACCCTACCGTTCCTATCTCTACTCTTCTCGACCCTCCCGCTATCGTTTCTCATATCAATCCCCAAGATCGCGACCTCACCTTTACCCCTTTTCAAGCCGCTGCTTGGAACCAGCAATTCTATTCCCAAGGCTGGCAAAACATCTCTCCATACCTATACTTCAGAAACGGCCTCCAAGCCAACCTCAATCTTCTCTACCATCTCCAATCTGCTCAATCCTACACCGGACTCCAGCCGCTTCGTCTCGAATACTTCACCTCACTCTTAAACTCTCCTCTCCTCGATGCAGCTTCCATCAAATCCATCATCTCCCCTCAAAACCACCCCTCCCTTTCCATCTACCCTCTCAACCACACTCTGTCTCCACCGTCGCCCGACCTTCCCTCCTATTATCTCTACACCAACCCCAGCGCCATCGACCGCTTCCACTTTGTTTCGAAATATCAAGTCATGAACCAGTCTCAGTTCATCGCCCATTTTCAAAACCAACTCCCCTTTGACTTCGCCTCCCAAGCCATTCTCGAGACTCCAATAGACCAATCCTTAGCTCCATTAACCTTCTCCACCATCAACCTCCAAATCGATCAACCTCACTACCTCCAACTATCCACCATCACCGACCAACCCGCCCTCTTTATCATCTCCGATAGTTTCTACCCCAACTGGCATGCCACCATTAACGGCCTAAAAACCCCCATCTTCCCCGCCAACTTAAACCAACGTGCCCTCCTCATTCCTGCCGGCTCCAACACCATCAACCTTCGTTACATACCTTACCCTTTTTATCTCGGCCTCCTTATTGCTCTCATCACCCTAGTCTTTTGGGTTTCCATATTCCGCCACCGTCTTTCTCGTTTCGCCCCACTAACATTACTCCGCCTGTTCCTTTCCCGACCTTCAATTATTTTCCCTTCTATTTTAATTATTATCTGTTTGGGTTTCTTTTTTCACTTGTTTTTTCCCACCCCCTCTTTTATCTTCACTCCCGACGCCGGCGGCTCCGATCTCACCAGCTTCCACTTTCCTATCAAAAACTTTCTCGCCGAGTCTCTCAAACAGCTTCACCTCCCTCTTTGGAATTCCCAACTTGGTACCGGATTTCCCGTTTTTGCCGAGGGTCAAGCTGGTACCTTCTATTTACCCAACCTAATTCTCTACTTCCTTTTTCCCACCTGGCTTGCCTTTAACGTCAACTATGTATTCTCTTTCATCATCCTTTCCCTTGGCTCTTACGCCCTTTCCCGCTACTTCAAACTTTCCCATTTAGCCAGCCTTCTTGTTGCCATCACCACCACTTATAGCGGATTCTTTATCACCCACCTCATCCACCCCAACATGATCCAAACTACTTCCCTCATTCCCTGGATCTTTCTCTTCTCTCTCTCCCTCTATCGCCACCCCACCAAATTCAAACTCATTGCTCTTACCATCATTTTCTCCCAACAACTCCTTGCCGGTTACCTTCAATACACCTTCATCACCCTCATTGGTCTTTGCATCTTCCTTCTCCTTTTTTTTTATCTCAGCCCTCCAGCTAATCTGCGCAAATCTTTCACCGCTCTCTTCATTTCGTTTTCTCTGGCGTTTGGCCTTTCATCTATTCAGCTACTTCCTACTTGGGAACTCCTCCAACATTCCAACCGCCACTCCGGATTAGCAACCCAAGCCATCTTTGATTTTCCCTTTCATCCCCGCCAGCTCCTCACTCTGATTCAACCCAACTACTTTGGCACTCCCCAAACCGGCGACTACCCTCTCCCCGGACCCAACCAAGGATTTTACTGGGAAACCACCGCTTATCTCGGAATTATCCCTCTCCTTCTTCTTCTCTTAGCCTTATTCAAACACCCCAAATCGCCTCTTGAAAAATCTCTCTGGCTTCTTCTTCTCATCTCCTTGCTCTTGAGTTTCGGCCGTTACTCTCCTCTTTCTTTTCTGTATCACCTTCCCCCCTTCCAGCTTTTCCGCATTCCTTCCCGCTTTCTTCTCTTATTTGTTTTCGCCGCCACCCTTCTCTCAGGCACTAGTCTTGATCATTTTCTCCGCCGCTTTTCTTCTACTTCAAAGTATCTCTTGTGGTTTCTCATTATCACCCTTGCATCCCTCGACCTCCTTCACTTTTCCACTACCTACAACGCCATCCTGCCTGTAGACCAAATCACCCACCCGCCTCCAATTCTTTCCTACCTTCCCTCCAACTCCAGATACTATACTCATCCATCTCACCAACTCTCCTGGCAACAACTCTTCACCAACTCTGGCTGGCAACGACCCTCTCAATATCTCTACTTACAAAACGGTCTCGACGCCAACGCCAACCTCCTTTTCCACCATTCCAACCTCGGCTCATACGCCGGCATTAGTCCTGACCGTCTTGCCGCCTTTCAACAACTTCTCTCTCCTACTCTTTTCAATATCAGCTCCACCGAATATCTCATCTCCACCACTCCTATAGAATCACCAACCCAATTCCAGCTCACTCAAACCATCTCCCCTCCTGAGCCCTATCTTCCCTCATACTATCTCTACCACAACTCCACCTCACTTCCCCGCTTCCGTCTCGCTTCCTCTTCTGCTCCCTCCACCAGCGCCCGCCACACCACCGAGCTCCTTGCCTCTACTGATTTTGACCCCAACATTCCCATCGTCGAACAACTCCCACACCAAACCTTTTCTCCCCTTTCCACCAGAGACATTCAACTCATCCGCGAAACTTCCACCCAACTCATCCTCCAAACCACCACCGACCAAGATTCCCTCCTCATTATTGCCGATTCCTTTTACCCCGGTTGGACTGCCACCATCGATTCAAATTCTACGACCATCTATCCCGCCAACTTAAATCAACGCGCCCTCCTTCTTCCCTCCGGAACCCACACTGTCAATCTCACCTTCCACCCTCAAAGCCTCTACCTCGGAGCCATCATTTCCGGCCTCACTCTACTATCCATCTACTTAATCGCCAAACCCATTCCCAGGATCAAACCACTCACCACCCAATTCACCTAGACAAAATCCGCACCAATCGTGCAATTCCCATAAACACCAACGCATACACCAGCAAAGCCACCACCACCTCAAACTCCAACATAAACTGCCCCACCTGTGGTTGATGACCAAACATGTTCTCAAACGGAAACATAAACGGAGTCGTTAATTGATACACAAAATTCACAAACAAACTACCTCTATTAGCTCCAAACAAAGATAGCACAAACCTGAAAATTAGCACCGCCCCCACTACAAAGTACACCCACATTAAAATCTGTTCCAACTTCTCACTCACCGGAGTTTTCACCCCCACATTAACTTGCGGATACTGTTGGCTAATCGCTTGATTATCATCCTTACCTGGTTTCTTGGTTTCTTCTCTCGTCAAGTTACCAAATTGGTTATCAGTCATATTTCCTCACCTTCATAATATCAAACAATTTCCCCCCCCACTACCTCTTTTTGTTATCTTCATATAAACTAACTCTATTACCAAATCAAACCCAAAACCATATGTGTGGCCGTTTTGTCCTTGCCGGCCCCGAATATATCCAATCGCGTTACCACACCCAAAACAAACTCCAACACTTTCTTCCCAACTTCAACATCACGCCTGGTACCAACCTAACTACCATCAGCCAAAACTCTCCCAACCAAATAGTTATGCGTATATAGGGTTTAATTCCTTCCTGGACTCTTAATTCCCAAATCGGCTCCCAATTCATCAACGCTCGAGCCGAAACCATTACCTCCAAACCCTCCTTTCACCAGGCCTTCACCTCCAGACGTTGCCTCATACCCGCCACTGGTTTCTTCGAGTGGCAAAAAACCGATCACTCCAAAATTCCCTACTTCATCACTACAAACTCTAGACAAATCATCTCTTTTGCCGGCCTCTACGACACTTTCACCCGTCACAAACACCCTCCTCTCCACACTTTCACTATCATCATCACCTCATCAAACTCCCTCATCTCCCCCATTCACGCTCGTATGCCCGTTCCTTTCTCCTCAGCATGAAGATATCTGGCTCGATTCTCAAACTCCCACTAACAAGCTGCTTTCACTCCTCAAACCGCTCCCTTCCACGCAACTTCACACATTCCCAATAGCAAAGGATCTCAACAATCCCGCTCGAAACCCCCCGTCCCTGCTCCAACCTCTTCCCGATTCTCTCTACTAACTCCCCCAACTTCACGTTTCTCGTCCCACATTATCACCAACTCTACTCCCACCAACAACCCCACCAACACCGTCAGCACTGCCCAGTACCACCACGGTAACGCTTGCCATATTTCCAACTCATCTCCTTTACTAACTATCTCCATCTGCATTGTAACATTCCCATTTTTGTACCCTCATCCTTATTTGGTTATACTTTTCTCATGCTCTCCAAGATTTTCTCCGGCGCAACTGTCGGCCTTTCTTCAGTCCTCATTGAAGTCGAAATCGACGTTGCTTCCCAAGGCCTTCCTTCTATCACCATTGTTGGTCTTGCCAGTAAAGCCGTCGATGAAGCCAAAGAACGTGTTCGCTCCGCTCTTAAAAACTCCTCTGCCGATTTCCCTCCGCGTCGTATCACCATCAACCTCGCACCTGCCGATCTTCCCAAAGAAGGTCCAGCCTACGATCTCCCTATCGCTATCGGCCTTCTCCTCGCTTCCGGTCAAATCACCGCTCAACTCCACCATTCCCTTCTTTTCGGCGAACTTTCTCTCGATGGCTCTCTCCGCCATACCAAAGGTGCCCTTCCCCTCACTCTTCTTGCTAAAGAACAAGGATTTAACCATCTCTATCTTCCCGCCGCCAACGCCCAGGAAGCTAGCATCGTTTCCGGCCTCAACATCTATCCCGTCACCAGTCTCAAACACCTTGTCGCTCATCTCTCTGGCATTAGACCCATTACCCCTCATCCCAAGACCGACTTCCGCCACCTCCAAAAAACCACCTCCGCTGACTTTGACTTCTCCGAAATCCGTGGCCAAGAACAAGCTAAACGGGCTCTGGAAATCGCCGCCAGTGGGGGACATAATGTATTTTTTTTCGGTACTCCTGGAGCCGGTAAAACCATGATGGCTCGCGCTTTTGCCGGTATTCTTCCCGATCTTACCGAGTCCGAAGCCATTGAAGTTACCAAAATCTACTCCATCACCGGCAACATTCCCCCAGGAAACACCATCATCACCTCCCGCCCCTTTCGCTACCCTCACCACACCACTTCCCGTATTGGTCTTATTGGCGGCGGCTCCAAACCCATGCCTGGAGAAATCTCTCTCGCCCATCGAGGTGTCCTTTTCCTCGACGAATTCCCTGAATTTCCCCGTCACGTTCTCGAAAGCCTTCGTCAACCCATGGAAGATGGCATCGTCCAAATCTCCAGAGCCTCTGGTACCATGCGCTATCCTGCCCAATTCATTCTCATCGCTGCCTCCAATCCTTGTCCCTGCGGCTTTTTTGGCTCCAAAAAAAGAACCTGCAAATGTCTTCCCGGCCAAATCCAACGTTACCAGAAAAAGATCTCCGGACCCATCCTCGATCGCATCGATCTTCACGTCCACGTTCCCGAAGTCTCCGTTCACAAACTCACCTCCTCTTCACCCGCAGAATCAT
>CAYNFZ010000089.1:0-5869 GCA_964396725.1 uncultured Pseudomonadales bacterium | reverse complement strand
TGAAGGCAAACGCCGCTACGTCGAGTCCCTCTCTTCCTACGCCCGCCAATTCCTCGGCATCATGAACAAACCCGACGTCGACTCTATCGACGGCCTCTCGCCCGCTATCTCCATCGACCAAAAAACTACCAGCCACAATCCTCGTTCCACCGTGGGCACCATCACCGAAATCTACGACTACCTCCGTCTCCTATTTGCTCGTGTTGGTCATCCTCATTGTCACCTCTGTGGCCGCGAAATCAGCCGCCAAACCACCGACCAAATCGTCGCTGCCATCATTTCCTTCATCGATCACCAACTCACAAAAGAACCTGTCACTCGTCTGGCCATTCTCGCTCCTGTCGTTCGCCGTCGCAAAGGCGAATTCTCCGGACTTCTCGACAATCTCCGTCACAAAGGCTTCTCTCGTGTCCGCATCGACAAACTCTTCCACGACTTAAACGACGACATCGTTCTCATCAAAACCAACAACCATACTATCTCCGCCATCGTCGACCGCATCACCTTCGACCGTAAATCCAACCATGACCAAGCCTCACTCGCTCAACTCAAATCTCGTCTCGCCCACGCCACCGAGACCGCCCTCGAACTCACCAATGGCCTAGCCATAGCTACCTTCATTTTTGACTCTGGTTTTGATTTTCCTTCTCAACCCAAAAACACCAAAGATCACCTATTCTCCGAACACTTTGCTTGTCCCGACTGCAATATCTCTCTTCCAGAACTTGAACCTCGCATCTTTTCCTTCAACTCACCTGAGGGTGCCTGTTCCACCTGCAATGGCCTCGGCAGTCTCCTCAAAATTGATCCCCAAAAAATCGTCGCTCCGGACATCTCCATCTCGGAAGGTGCCATTATTCCTTTTGCTCGTACTCTTTCCCACGACTCCTGGTTTGTTCGGCTGGTCAAAACCGTCATCTCTGCTCATCAAGAGTCCTTCAAAACTCCCTACAAAAACCTCCCCGCCAGCCTCCAAGACATCCTCCTTTATGGCGACGACAAAAGTCACGTCTACACCGTCTACGGAACCAATCGTTTCGGCCGCGAAACCAGCTACGATACCGCTTTCGAAGGCTTCATCAACAACCTAGAGCGGCGCTACTCCGAAACTAAATCCGACTTCATGCGTCGTGAAATCGAGCGTTTCATGACTAAAGCTCCATGCCCCGACTGTAACGGTCAAAGACTCAAACCAGAATCCTTAAGCGTCACTATCCAAGATCAAAACATCCATCAAGTCACCACCATTCCCATCGATCAAACTCTTTCCTGGATCAACCATCTTGAAACTAAAGTTCTCTCTCCCAAAGAGACCCAAATCGCCCACCTCATCATCAAAGAACTCGAATCTCGACTCAACTTTCTCAACTCTGTCGGCCTCGACTATCTTACTTTAAGCCGTGAAGCCTCTACTCTCGCCGGTGGCGAGGCTCAACGCATCCGTCTTGCCTCCCAGATCGGTACCGGTCTCACTGGAGTCCTCTACATTCTCGATGAGCCCACCGTCGGCCTTCATCCTCGCGACAACCACCGTCTCCTTAAAACCCTTCGCCACCTCCGTGACCTCGGCAACTCAGTTTTAGTCGTCGAACACGACGCCGACACCATCAAAGCCGCCGACCATATCATCGACTTTGGACCCAAAGCTGGCAAGCACGGCGGTGCCATTGTTGCTTTTGGCAATTATCAGCAAATCTGCGCTAATCCTTCATCCCTCACTGGCAAGTATCTCTCTGGCAAAAAAACCGTTTCCATCAATCATTCTCTCCCCTCCCAAATCGATATCAGCAATTCTTCTTCCGTCACCCTCAACATCTCAGGCTGCCATCTTCACAACCTCAAACATATTACTGTCGATTTTCCTCTTGGAAAACTCATTTGTATCACCGGTGTTTCTGGATCGGGAAAATCTACCCTCATGCACGACACCCTCTACCACGCCCTCAGATCACATCTCAACCCCTCCCTCACACCTGCGTCCCACTACACTTCTCTCTCAGGACTCGATCCTATCTCCAAAGTTTCCTTAATCGACCAGGGACCAATCGGCAAAACCCCCCGCTCCAACCCCGCCACCTACACCAAAGCCTTCGACCACATCAGACAGCTTTTCGCTTCCACCAAGGACTCTCACGCCCGCGGTTTCAAACCCGGTCGCTTCAGTTTCAACGTCAAAGGCGGTCGTTGCGAAGCTTGCCAGGGAGAAGGACAGGTCAAAATCGAAATGCAATTCCTTCCCGACATTTATGTCACCTGCGACGTCTGTCACGGAGCCCGCTACAATTCCGAAACTCTAGAAATTCGCTACAAAGGTAAAACTATCTCTGACGTCCTCCATCTCACCATCGAAGAGGCTCAAGAATTCTTTCACCACCATTTCGGTCTTTTTGCCAAACTTCAAACTCTCAATCAAGTTGGTTTAGGCTACATGGAACTGGGCCAACCCGCCCCCACTCTTTCTGGAGGCGAAGCTCAGCGCATCAAACTTTCCAAAGAACTCTCTATCAAATCTACCGGCCACACCATTTATCTTCTCGACGAACCCACCACCGGTCTTCATTTTCAAGACGTCAACAAACTTCTTGATGTTCTCTATCGCCTCGTCGCCCAAAACAACACCGTCGTTGTCGTCGAACATAATCTCGATATCATTAAAAACTGTCAACATATTATTGATCTCGGCCCAGAAGGCGGCGACAAAGGCGGCTACGTCGTCGCCACTGGATCACCCCAAACCCTTGCCTCATCTCCTATATCTCACACCGGAAAATTTCTCCAATCTGTCCTCTAACTCTTCCTTCACTTTCTTGCCCCTTCTCTTTTTTCATGCTATACCTTATCTCTTCAACCATGTCAAAGCGACTTCGTACCTCTATCCTTTCTACTCTTCTTTTCTTTATTTTTCCCCGTATTGCTTTTGCCTCCGAACAATTCGAGACCTCATTTAACTCTACCTACACCATTTCTCCCACTGGTCAAGCTCAAGTCACCCAGCAAATCAGTCTCAAAAATCGCTTCAGCGACATCTATGCCACCGAATATGCTCTAGAAATCAGTTCCTCTAATCTCTCCGACATCACCGTTACCAATTCCGCTAATACTTCTATTCCCTTTACCATCAGCACGAACACCAATTCGACCGCTATCCAACTAATTTTTGATCAAAAAGTAGTCGGTAAAGGTAAAGTTCAACAATTCACCATCAGCTACACTAACCCCGACGTCTCTTTCATCTCTGGACAAGTTCTTGAAATCAGCATCCCCAAAATCAGTAACTCTCAGTCTGTCGAACACTTAAGTATCAACTTAGTCGTCCCCAAAGAATTCAATCTCCCTACTTTTACCAACCCTTCCACCTACTCTCTTTTTGATACAGTCACTCACAATACTCTCACTTTCACCCATCCTTCTCTCAAAACCCAAGGCGCCAGTGCCTTGTTTGGTTCCACCCAATCATTCAATTTTACCCTCAACTACCATCTCGATAACCCCACCAACTCTATCGGTATTTCTCAAATCGCCCTTCCCCCCGACACTCCTTACCAACAACTTTTCTACTATCTAATTGATCCCGCCCCGCTCGACATCAAAACCGACCCCGACGGTAACTGGCTCGCTACATACCATCTAAAACCCAAAAGTCGCCTCGATGTCATCGCTCAAGGTCAGGTTCAAATCCACCTCCAACCCCAGAGTACATTTCCCACTTATTCGCCTCCTTCTTCCTATCTAAGTTCTAACTCTCATTGGCCCACCGACAATCCCACCATTAAACAACTTGTTCGCGAACTCACCACACCAGAGGATATTTATACCTTTATCGTCGATACCTTTACCTATGATTACTCCCTCCTCAACTCCCTTCCTGATTCGCGTCAGGGTGCCCTCAAAGCTCTCGAAAATCCAGCATCCGCTCTCTGTCAAGATTTCACCGATACTTTTATCACTCTTTCTCGTGCAGCCGGTATCCCCGCCCGCGAACTCAACGGCTACGCCCACACCAAAAATGATAAACTCCGACCCTTAAGTTTACTCCAAGACGTTCTTCACTCCTGGCCCGAATACTACGATTATCAAACCAGTTCTTGGATCCAAGTCGATCCCACTTGGGGCAACACTACCGGCGGTATCGACTACTTCAACACTTTCGACTTAAATCATTTTACCTTTGTCATTCATGGTCACGATTCCACCCAACCGTTTCCCGCCGGTTACTACAAATTTCAAGATTCTGTCGACAAAGATATCTTAATCGATTTTGCTTCCTCACCCCAAGATGTCCCCTCACAAATCCAGGTTCAACTCGAACTTAGTCCTTTAAGTTTTACTACTCTCACCGCCCCGGCCACTCTCTTTGTCTCCAACCTGGGCCCATCCGCTCTCTACCAATACCCTCTCTCCCTATCGACTTCCGGGACATCTCAAGTATCTCCCTCTCAGATCACTCTCCCCACCCTTCTACCTTTCACAACCATCACTTCTAGACTAAAATTATCCGTACCCTCCCCCTTTTCCTCCTCTCACAATCAACTACACATTACTACTCCCCACCAACAACTTACCCATGAAATCGACCCCATCAAAAACCAATCGGACTGGGTCATCCCCACCTTCACCCTTTCCTTGGGCACGATCCTTATCGCAATTGCCTACTTCTCCTGGAATCTACTGGTTTCTCGATTCAGACGACAACATTCTCTACGTCGGTAAGTCCTCCAACCTCAGATCTCGTCTCCGCCAATACACCAAGATCTCTTCTCGTCATCCAAAAACCTACAAACTCGTCACCACAGCCAACCGTATCAAATATCAGCAACTGACTTCAGCTATCCAGGCCTTGATTGTTGAAGCCAACCTCATCTCTGCCCACCAACCTCCCTACAACATCATCTCCAAAGACGACAAATCCACCCTCTACATCGCTATCACCCCCGATCCTTACCCCACCATCCTCCTCCTCCGTAAAAAACAACTCCTCACCGAATTTCCCCATATTAAATCCACCCACATCTTCGGTCCTTTTTCTTCCTCCCTATCGGCCCGTCAGGTTCTTCAGGCTTCCCGAACTATCTTTAAGTTCTGCCAACACCCTGGCAACCAACAACACCAACCGTGTTTTTACACTCATATAAATCTCTGCGCTGGAGCCTGTACCGGTCACGTCTCTGCCATTGACTACAACCACACCATTTCCCAGCTCAAACTCTTTCTTTCCGGTAGAAAAAAGCGCCTTCTTACCACCCTCAAACACCGTATGGCCATCTATTCAAACCAACACCAATACGAGCAAGCCGCTACCGTCCGTGACCAGATACAAGCCCTCCAAAATCTCTACTCTCTTCGCGATCACGCACCCTTTGTCAACCTCCCTCAACTCGAGTCTGATCTTAAAAAAGATGCCCTCATTCAAACCCAGCACTTTCTCCATCAAATCGGCCTCATCTCTTCCCATCACCCGCTTCACCGTCTCGAAGCCTACGACATCTCCAACACCAGCGGTCAATACTCTACCGCCTCTATGGTAGTTTTTTTCAACGGCACCCCTCACAAAGCCTCATACCGCCGTTTTCGCATTAAATATACTACTCGTGGTGGTGATCCAGCCATGATCGCTGAAGTCCTCACTCGTCGTTTTCGCCACCCAGAATGGACCTTTCCCGATCTAGTCATCATCGACGGCGGTAAAACTCAACTCCAAGCCGCTCTATCCGTGGTTCCTCCAGAAATACCCACCCTTTCCCTTGTTAAACACCCTGATCGTATTCTCATTATTCGCCACAACCAGTATTATTATCACACACTCAAAACTCACAACCATGTCTCCCATCTCATTCAACATATTCGCAACGAATCTCATCGCTACGCCAAA
>CAYNFZ010000088.1:0-5910 GCA_964396725.1 uncultured Pseudomonadales bacterium | reverse complement strand
TCTTACTTCAACCTGCTGCTAAAATCCCTCAAATGAAAATTTCCCTGATTCTTACTACCTACAATGAAGCTACCACCGTTTCCTACCTACTCGAATCCATCAACACTCAGACTCGCCTCCCCGATGAAGTCGTCATCGTCGATTCCTTGTCCACCGACGCTACCATCGACATCATCCGTGGACTCGAAACTAAACTTAGTTACCCCATCCGTCTCATTTCCCACCAATCCAATCGCGCCGTCGGTCGTAACCACGCCATCGACCACGCCCAACACCCCCTCATCGCCGTTACCGACGCCGGCTGTATCCTCGATAAACACTGGCTCGAGTACATTACCCAACCCTTACTCGACAATCAAGCCGATTCAGTCGCCGGCTTCTACCTCCCCATCACCCCTACCTGTTTCCAAAAATCCATCGCTCCTTTCGTCGCCGTTATGCTCGACCAACTCGATCCCGCCACCTTTCTCCCCTCATCCCGATCTGTAGCTTTCACCAAAACTGCCTGGCTTCAAGCCGGTAAATACCCAGAACACGTGGCCTACTGCGAGGACCTTCTCTTTGCCCGCCATCTCCAAACCACCGGCCGCCTTACCGTCCAATCCCAGGCCATCGCCTACTGGCTCCTCACCGGCAACTTACTCAATTTCTTCATTCAACTCAGCCACTACGCCGAAGGCGACATCACCGCCGGTTTTACTCCCCACCTCATCAACATCGCCACTATCTATCTTCGCTACCTCATCTTCATCTTTTATCCATTTCTTTTTCTCCTTTATTTACTTTGGCCTGTAGCCAAACATGCCCATCATGTCCAAGATCGCCGCTGCATCTTCTTCCTGCCTCTTCTTCAAGTCACTGCCGACTTGGCCATCATCTACGGCAGCATCAAAGGCCTCTCGGCCAGATTTTCCCGCTAGACCATACTTCATTCCCGGCACCTTCTCTCGTTTGTTAAACTTGCACCAATACTAACCACCAGAGATCTATGAAAATTCTTCTCATCAGCCAAGTTCCACCCCTGTTCGAACTCAAACGTCCTTCTTCTCAGGCCTTTGCCTCCCTTCAAGTCCAAGCCCTCTGGCTCCGCGCCCTTCATCAACTCGGCCACCAAACCCAAGTTTTTCGTTACACCGACCCAATTCTCCTACCTTCCCGTCTCTCCGCTCGTTTTCAGCTGGCCTTCCATCATACCTCCCCTCTACTATATTCCAAATATCGTCTTGCCAAAAGCCGCTACTACCCCCTCTTTCCCGCCAACTACCTCCGTTCTTTCCGCCTCTCTCGCCTCATCAATTCCTGGAAACCCAAATTAATTTTAATCACCGGCGGCATCTCCGAACTCCTCCCCGAACCCTTATACCAAGCCCAACAACTTCACATTCCCATCTTTCTCTTCCATGGTGTCCATCCAGATTTACTCTCTACCCAATTTGAACGTGATCACCTCCAACTCTTCGACTGGATCATCGTCAACGATCCCACTCACGCCCAAGCCTGGCTCGATATCGGCGCCAAAAACGCCATCGCTTTACCTTACGCCGCCATCGATCCTCAATTCCACCGTCGTCTCCGCCTTACTCCCTCCACTCAACAGCGCCTCTCTTCCGACGTCTGCTTTGCTGGAACTCTTTTCCCCAACCGCCAGCGAGAGCTTCTCGGACTTGTCCACCGTTTCCACTCCCTCCACCTCTACGGCCACCTCCACTCCGGCACACCCCTCCTACCTTCTCTCCAACCCTACTACCGCGGTCCTATTTGGGGAAAAGATCTAGTTCGTATTTATAACGCTACTAAAATCGCCCTCAACTTTCTTCCTGATCACATGCCCACCGGTGGTAACCTCCGTACTTTCGAGATTCCTGGATCGGGAGCCTTCCAACTCGCCTCCCGCACCGACCCTTGCTGGTTCACTCCCGACCAAGAAATCGTCACTTTCTCCTCCAACCAAGAATTACTTGATAAAATCACCCATTACCTCAATCACCCCTCCCAACGAAAAGCCATCGCCGCCGCCGGTTACCGCCGTGCCCACCGTGACCACACCTACAAGAAGCGCTTCCAACATATAATTTCTCTCATCTGATATGTCATCAATCAAATACTCCTATCGAGGAAAATTCAATCCCCACTGTCTCGAACCCACCAACATCGACCGTCTCTCTACTTCTCTTGTGCCTCCAAACTCCCGCCTCCTCGAACTCGGCTGTTCCACCGGTTTCATGAGCCAATACTTCACCTCCCAGAAAAACTGTCAAGTCACCGGCGTCGAACTCAACCCCGCCGCCGCAAAAAAAGCTCGCCTCCACTGCCATCGTGTCATCACCGCCGACCTCAACCAACCCGCCACCTTCACCAAACTCCAGCGCCTTCAGCCCTTCGATGTTATCTTTGCCTCAGCCATTATCGAGCACCTTCTCCACCCTCAGCAATTCCTTCACCACCTTTACCAACTCCTCACCCCAGACGGCCTCCTCATCATTACCTTTCCTAACGTCGCCCATTGGCGCCAGCGCCTCCACCTTCTTACCGGTAACTGGGATTATCAAGCATACGGCATCCTCGACTCCACTCACCTTAAATTCTTCACCTACTTCACCGCCCAAACTCTCATTCTATCCTCCGGTTTTGCCATCCAATCCATCCACGTCGACCCCGCCGGCGGTATTAAATTCCTCGATCCCTTGTTTAAACCCTTCCCCAACCTCTACGCCCACCAATTCGTTATTCATGCACAGAAATCCCCATGAAGTCACCCTCCGTATCCATCATCATCGTCAATTATCAGACTCACTCTCAAGTCCTTCGTTGTCTATCCTCCATCTTCCAATGCCCCACGCCACCCACGTTCGAAGTCATCATTGTCGACAACGATCCCAACTCCACCCTTTCAACTTCATTACCCAAATCCTTTCCCCAAGTCATCCACATCCAATCTCCCACCAACCTTGGCTTCGGCGCCGCCAATAATCTCGGTGCCTCCGTAGCTCGCGGTCAATTCCTCTTTTTCACCAACCCCGACACCATTCTTGCCCCCTCCACTCTTCACATCCTCACCTCTTTCCTTCGCCGCCATCCAAAGGTCGGTATCGTCGCCCCACTCTTGATCGACCCTTTCACTCACCCTTATCCTCTCCAAGGCACTGCAGCCCTCACTCCTCTTACCGCCATCGTCGTCCATTCTTTCTTCAATCGCTGGTTCCCCAATAATCCCATTTCCCGCCGCTACTGGCTCACCGAAATCGACCGTTCCCAACCCTTCCCTGTTGCCGTCGTCCCCGGCTCGTCCCTTCTCATCAGCAACCAACTTTTCCACCACATCGGCCAATTCGACCCCGCTTTTTTCCTCTATTTCGAAGAATCCGATCTCTCCCGTCGTGTTTCCGAGAACGGATTCTCGCTCTTCATCCACCCACGCGCTCGAGTTACCCACACTTGGGAAGCCTCCACATCCAAACAACCCCCAGCCATCATCGATCGCTACTTCTCCACCAGCCGCAGCTACTACTTTCGCAAGCACTTCGGCCCTCTCCAAGCAGCCTTGGTTCAAATCGCTCTCTCTTCACGCCTCAAACACCTCATCTTTCTCACTCTCCTGATCACCGCCACCGCCATTCGACTTTTTCGTATTCCAGAACTCATGCCTATGATCGGCGACTTTGGCCACGATTTTCTCGCCGCCCGAGATGCCATTCTCCATCGCCAGCTACCGCTCTTGGGTATCACAAGTAGTGTTCCCCGCTTTCACCAAGGCCCTCTCTACATCTGGTTTCTTTCCTTCGCTCTCACTCTCGGCAATTTCGACCCCCTGGCCGCAGCTACTCTAGCAATAATTCTCGGCGTTGCTGCTATCGGTACCACCTTCATCCTCGCTGATCGCTTCTTCTCTACAAACTTAGCCATCATCGCTAGCCTCATTCTTCTCGCCTCGCCTCTAGCTATCATCCACTCTCGCATGGCTTTTCACCCCAATGCCATTCCTCTTTTTTCTGCTCTTTATCTCTTTTCCCTTCTCTACTATCTCCACACTCGTCGCCATCCCTACCTTCCTCCGCTACTTTTTGCCCTCCTCTTCCAATTCGAACTCGTCGTCGCTCCCTTGTTTCTCCTCCTTCCTCTTGTTTTATTCCAAACACGAACTCGACTCACTCTCACCCGCCTCCTTCACTTCGCAACCGGACTCTTGCTCGGTCTTCTTCCCCAACTCATCTACGACCTCACCCACAACTTCACCCACCTCACCACCTTCATTGCCTGGATCGGCTACCGCCTTATCAGCTTTACCGGCCTCCTCCCCGAACACGCCGCTACTTCCTCCAAACTCGCCACCGTTCTCTCCACCTCCTTTGCCTACGCCCAACGCTTTTTCTCTTGGAATCACCCCCTTCCCACCGTACTCATCCTCACCTTCATCCCTCTAACCTTAATCCGCTATCGCTCCCGTCTTACTCCCTCCATTCAACTCATCATTTCCTGGATTCTCCTCATGCTTGCTTCTTTTCTCGTTCTCGGTAACACCTCCGAAGCCTACTTCCCCGTCCTTTTCGTTCCCACCAGCCTTTTACTCGCTTGGAGTCTCCTCCAACTCCCTCGAATTGCTCGCGTCCTTCTCCTTCCCGTCTTCGGTCTCCTTTTCCTTCACAACGTTATCTTCACTATCACCCACGACTATTTTGTCTCTACCCCCGCCGGCCAAACCGGCCACCACTTTAGTACCTACGGTCCACCCTTAATCTCCCAACTCCAAGCCGTCGATTTTATTCTTCCGCTCTCTCCTATCCGTCTCATCAGTACCGACCCTGGCGCCATCCATGCCTCCTATCTCGACAATTACCGCTACCTCATTTGGTATTCCGGCGGTCACACCAGTCTCACCGGCCACCCGGTCTGGATTCACCACACCGCTTCTCCCACCTTGCCTCCCGATTCCATCAGCTACTCCTTCTCTCCCATTACCATCACTCTTCCTCTCACTCCATGACTCTTTGTACTATTATTCTCACCCACAACGAAGCCAAACAAGTTGCCACCGCCATCAAATCTGTCCGTTTTGCCGACCAAATCCTCGTTATCGACGACTACTCCAGCGACGCTACCCCCACCATTGCCTCCAAAACCGGCGCCACCGTTATCCGACATCACCTCCAAACCGACTTCGCCTCGCAGCGAAACTTCGCTCTCTCCCACTCCAAATGTACCTGGACTCTCTTCATTGACGCCGACGAAATCGTCTCCCCACAACTCCATCAAGAAATTCGTTCCACCCTTACCTCCAATCCTACCCTAAACGGCTATCGTCTCCGCCGCCTCGACATCTTCCTCGGACAAGTACTCCACCACGGCGAAACTTCCCGTGTCCGTCTCCTCCGCTTAGCCCGTACCACCGCTGGCACCTGGCACCGGCCCGTCCACGAAACCTGGCACATCCCCGGCCCCACCGCCACTCTCCGCCATCCCCTCCTCCACCGCCCTCACTCCTCCATCGAGTCCTTCATAGCCGACATCAACACCTACACTTCCATCGAAGCCATCCACCGCCACCAACCGCTCTCCATTACTCTCATCCAGGCACTTTTTTTTCCTCCCGCCAAATTCATCTATAACTACCTCTTTCTCCTTGGAATCCTCGACGGCTTCCCCGGCTTCATCATGGCCTTTATCATGAGTCTCCACTCACTCACCGTCCGTATCAAACAATATGAAAAACATTCCCCTTAACCTTTTCCAGATCTTCTTTTGGTTTCTCATTCTTGCTCTACCTTTGGGCCAACTCACCCGTCTTCAACTCTCCCAAACCGCAGCTGTGACAGCCCTCGATCTTCTCGCCGCCGGTCTCAACCTCTCATTTCTCCTCCACTCACTCTCTCGTCGCCATTCCATTCGTCTCCACCCACTCTTAAAACCCTTCTA
>CAYNFZ010000087.1:0-5921 GCA_964396725.1 uncultured Pseudomonadales bacterium | reverse complement strand
AGTTCGACAGGTTCAGTTTTAAGGGTGTCTTGGAGAAGTTGGAGAGAGTGGCGAGCATTTCTAGGTTTTAGAGAATCAAGAAAGTTAAAAAGAACTTTTTGGAGTTTGTAGGTTTGAATGGTAAAGGTGCGAAAGGGTTTAAGTTGAGCGGGGGTGAGGAGATGGGATTCCCAGAGGATAAGATGGGGAGTTTGGGGGTGAGAAGTGGTGGAAGTTAAGTAGTTGATACAGGTTGTTTTGGCAGACGAGCGAGGCCGTTTGATAAGACCTTCAATGACAACGAGGCGATGGGTGCCAAACAAACTTTGTGATTCAAGAGCTTGGACGAGATCGGTGGGGTGAAGACGGGAGCCGTTTAAAGAGACGACATCCTTGATGCCGCGAGCTTTGGCGGTAGAAATAGTCTGGGTGAGGAATTGACGAGAAGAAATAATGTTATCGCCGTGGATGAGAAGAAGAGACATGGTGAATAGAGATATTAAGCAAGGTCACTTTATCACATGAATTGGAATTTTTTGTCCCCCAAAAAGCCGGTAACTTCAGGATGAATGATGGGTCGGTTGGTCAAGAGGGCGGAAGTGACGGAATAAAGGCCGTGTTTTTGCCAAATTTGATCGAGAGCTTGGTGAAGACGTTCGGATTTTTGGTGATTGGGGAGAAGGGACAAGGGAAGATGGGTGATGGGCTTTAGTAAATTTAGGGAAACGGCGAATTTAATGATGGGAAAGGATTGATCCCAGGTGGGATACAGGTAGTGGTAGATGTAGTAAAACATTTCGGAGGTGTGGCTTAAGAAATGTTTGAGGGTGATGTGGCGGTGAAAGGAGTGACGGGTGTCTGGTCGATTGCCGCCGTATAAGCCCAAGTGGACTTGGCGGCCGGCGAGATGCATTTTTCTGATTTTGAAGATAACTTCTTGGGTGAGATTGTAGAGGATGGCTTTGATGTGATGAGAGTCTTGGGTGAGGTGAAAACCGGTGATAGAGCGACCGACGCTTTTCATGTAAGGGTTATGGTCGATTAGAGAGAAAAAGTGAGGTTCTAGGCCTTGACTCATACGACGGATTTGAACCGACCAGAAAGGGCCAAAATGGTGAGAGAGAAATTGGTCGGAGACGAAATGGACGGCGTAAAGGTTGGTTAAGTTGAGCGAGATAAGTTTGTGAGCAAGACGAGGGCCGATGCCGCAAATGTCAGCGTAGTCGGCTTGACTTACAAATTGATCTTGGTTTTGGGGAGTGATGGTGGTGATGGAGCCTTTGGGACTGACTTCGGAGGCGAGCTTGGCCAAAAAACGGTTATAGCTGATGCCAATGTTGCATGTGACCCATTCTCCAAGGGTGTGTTGGATTTGAAGCTGAACTTGTTGAGCGAATTGGTGAGGGTGAGGGTGGAGATAACGATGACAGGGAGTGAGGTCGATGAAGGCCTCGTCGAGGGAAAAAATTTCTACTTGAGGAGACAAGGACTCGAAAAGAGATTTAAGACGTTGGGTGGAATCGAGATAAAAATCGAACTCGGCGGGAACCAGCTGGAGGTGGGGGCAAAGTTTCTGAGCGTCGCTGGCACTGGAGCCGGTTTTGATACCGGCGAGTTTGGCTTCTTTGGAGGCGGCGATGATACATTGGCGGCCATGATCTTTGACGACACCTAGAGGGATGCCGCGCAAGTGAGGGTATTTTTGTTGGAGCATGGTGGCGAAATAGGAATTGATGTCGATGTGGAGAATAATTTGAGAGAGTGGCTGGGTAGGTTGATTTGGAGATGTCATAGAAGATGGTGAATCTGGAGTTTTGTCTCTCCTGGCGGAATAGTTTGAACAGGAGGTCGAGGGGGTTTTAATTTGGAGTGTGAATGCTGGTGAGGGTCCAGGAGTGGTGGGAGAGGTTGTAGGAAAGTTGGTAGAGGTTGCCATTTGATTGGACGGCAAAGTGGAGGTGGCGGATGGCGCCGTCGTGGGTGTGGTATTGGGTGGTGATGTTGTCGACATGATAAGAGCGGTTTTTCCAGAGGAAGCGGAGGGGGATTAAGCGGGCGTGTTTAAAGTGAACGAGAACCTGGATGGGTTCGTTTATGGGAGTAACCATTACCCAAAGAATATACGAAGTTGGAAGAAATTGTCAAGCTTTAGATTCAGGTTATCTTTGGGTATTTTGAGAAGGAAGATGTTAATAGGGAGAAAATTTTGATTTAATGAAAGAATGCGAAGAAGTAAATGGTGGCTGATGTTTATGATGGTGGGATTGGGAGGATGTATAAGGGAGAGTGATATGGGGGAAGTGGTGGTGGAGAAGAGCGCTTATGAAATGTGTGTGGAAGCTGGAGGGATTATTTTGGAAATGAATCCACGGCAGTGCCGAGACAGTCAGGGAAATGTGTATGCAGAAAAGAAAAAGGGAAAAAATAGAGAAGAAGTTGAGGAAGAAGTAGATCGAGCTAGTGCGGGAGCTGCTTTGTGCGAAGATAGTTGTGGAGATGGAGTGTGCCAGGAGATAGTGTGTCAAGGTTCGGGATGTCCTTGTGCAGAAACGGCGATTAGTTGTGAGATTGATTGCGATTAGGCGGAGTGATGGAGGGTTTTTTTTGATAATCGGGAAAGAGGAAGTTTCCTGGTGGGTGGTGGTTTAATGGGAGAGAGAGGGAGAAAGATAGGGCATTGGCGATGGCGGCGCCGAGGCGAAGGCCGGTAAAAGATCCTGGACCGAGAAAGAAAGATAGAGAGGTGAGTTGGTGGAGATGAAGGTGTTGGAGCCGGAGTGCATGGGAGATGGCTTTTAAGATGTCTTGATCGCGAGGGGAAGGGTATGTTTGGGTGTGGGGGGTGGAGTCGATGGTGATACTGGTGGCAAGATTGTTGGAGGTGTTGAGGTCAAGATTCATGGCGAGTTATGGTAATGATGCGAGTATGAGAGGATGGCGTGTCGAAGTGGAGATGAAGAGTGTGAGGCGGAAGGAGGGGTTTGACCAGGTGAGGCCATTCGATGGCGGTAATGTGGTGGGGAGAGTGGAGAAGGGAAGGAAGGTCAAGAGGATCGAGTTCCTGAGTTGACTGAAGGCGATAAAGATCGAGATGGTTAAGAAAGGATAGGGGTTGAGGAAGAGGATATTGGCGAAGGAGGATATAAGTGGGAGAAGTGATACGAGAGAAAACTCCAAGACCTTGAGCTAAACCTTGAACAAAGGTGGTTTTACCGGCGCCTAGATCGCCGGTAAGGGAGAGGATGCTTCCTGGGGGTAATTGAGGAGCGAATTGGGTGGCGAAACGATGGGTTTGTTGAGGAGAAGTGGTAGTAGTGGGTGGAGGAAGGGAGTTCATATGAATTTTTGAGAACGCAAAAGGGTGAAGGTGAGACCAAGGGAATCGAAGTAGACGTCGTAGATACGGGCATGGCGTCCGGGAATAAATGACTGGTGAATTTCGTCGGATATGGCGTATAAGAGACAAAGGATGAGGCTGGTGAGAAATACAGATGGAGATCGAGGATTTAGTGCTCGGAGAACAAGGTAATAGAAGATGGCATATTCGCTGATATGAGCTATTTTTTTGATGATAAAATCCCACCATATTTTTTGGGCTGAAGGTAAAGTGGGGAATGAGGATAAGGTAAAGATGAATCCAGCCCAAAAAAAGACCATGAGCCAACGGGCGGTTTTGGTGTGGATGAAAGTCATTTGGATATTTTACCGCGGAGGGGGAGAGGGAATCCAGGATGAGGATGGCTGGCTGAGCAGGAGGGGTTATCACCCTTCGCAGAAGACCACGGCTGCCTAGGTCGTGGATGAATACTTAAATTCTGCTTCGGAGTAATTTCAGCTCCGAAAAGTTGAAGGATGCCACGCCACACGAGAACGGGGCGTGGGGCTTCATTTGTTGAGGAAAGAAAAAGTAGAGGCGGTGATAAAGGCGGCGGCGGAAAAGAGAAAAAAGATAGATGAAGGAAGAGAGGAAGAGCCAATGGGGATTGAGCGATGGTGAGTTGGTTGGGTGGCTGAAGAAGAAGTGGAAGCGAGGGCGCTGGGAGAGGCATAAGAAAAAATGGATTTGATTTGAGGTGGATGAGTTGCGAAAGGACTGGAAGAAGGAGAAGGTAAAGTAGAAGAGGTGGAAGAAGAGGACTTAGGTGTGGGAGTGGGAGTGGGAGTAGAAGAGGACGTGGGGGAGGGTGAGGGAGTAGTGGGAGAAGAATTGGGCTGGTTGGGGGTGGGGTTGAGATTTGGTGACCACTCCCCTACCCCATCTGGTAGACGACCGTAGGATACATTTTCGGAGGAATTGTTGTAGGAGAAAGAGTCAACCAATAAAGCACTGGAAGAGGCCGAAGAAAAAAGAGAAATAGTTTCGTCTCCAGAGTTGTTGAGAGAAAATTTGTTTACGCCGTATGGATAGATGAGGATATAACTATGTGAGTTGATAGTGGTGAGGCCTGAAGTGTGAGATGAGTCGATGAAAAAAGACTGGTTGGCTTTATCTGTGAGACGAAAACCGGCAAGATCAAGGGTGCTGGTGGAATTATTGTAGAGTTCGATCCATTCTTGGTTGGTGTCGTTTCCAGGAGGATTGGGAAGAAGTTCGTTGATAGTGATTTGAGCGGAGATTACGATTGGAAAATACAAGTGTACTACATTAAGTAAGATGATGAGAAGAATCGTCTTGGTAGTGAACATGTATGGATCAAAGTTCTAAGTCTAAGGTATAAAACCAAATATATATTCTCAACTAGATAGTTTTGATCACTGTACGTGAAGGTAGAAACTTATGAGTTCGTCACCGTGGTCAATATAGACAATGTTAATGAGGCTAGATCCACAAGATTGTGTAGACGTGTAAAGCGTACCATCTGCAGGCGCTCGAATGATATCACTTGAGGTGGAGTTCATGTCATAGCCGGTATGAATCCCACCGGAATAGGTATAGCGGCTTGACCAAGGTGTGATACCGAAGTGTTGAGTAAGACGAATTGTGTCGGCTATGGGCCAAGGCCAGTTGCCGCTACCATAGTTGGCAGTTTCTGTTTTACCGTCAATAAATCCTTCATCTTGAACTGTTTTGTTCTGGAGATATTGGCCTGGATCGACCCAGGAATTGTTTTTTCTAACTTCAAAATGGAGGTGTTTGGCGGTGGAACAACCAGGATATCCAGAATTGCCAACAAGACCAATCGCTTCTCCCTGTTTGATGGGTCCAACCTCCACACCAGAAACTAGGGCATTTTCTAGAGCGGCTTTTTCGGCAAGAGCTTGTGCTAGCTGTTCCTGAAATTTCTTTTCGTCATTTTCGGTTAAGATAAGAAGATATCTTTTTTCTTGTTGTTGACCTTCAAGGGTTTCTTCTTGATCGACTAGCTTTAGTTGTATTGCGTCGAGTTCGTCTTGTTTTTCTTGCTTTAAGGTTTTTTGTTGATCGTAGTCAGTACGAATGGTTTCGAGTTGATATAGCATTTGGCGATCGTGTTTCTGGGAATTTTGGAGATATTTGTAGTGATTGAGAAGATCGTTTAAGTTGTCGGAAGAAATTAAGCCGATGAAGGGATTGATGCGACTGCGTTTGTAGGTATCGGAAATGCGATGGACCAAAACTCGAGAGAGTTGTTCGAGAGTGAGATCAAGCTCACCTATTTTTTGGGTGAGTTCTTGAATGTCGCGTTCTAAGATGTCGATTTGTTGGGTGGTTTGACTGATCTCAGCTTGGGTGAGTTTGATTTTATTGTCGAGATAGCTAATGGTTGAAGAAAGGGTTTGTTTTTGACCGCGAACCCGATCGAGTTCATGTTTAAGTTGTTCAATTTCTTGCTGTTTATTTTCAAGTTCTTGGTTGGTATCGGCTGAGATGAAAGTAAATGAGTACAAAAAGAAGAAAAAAAGGAAGAGAGAAAGAATGAGAAAAAGAACACGACGAAGATTCGTTGAGGACAGAGAATAGA
>CAYNFZ010000086.1:0-5997 GCA_964396725.1 uncultured Pseudomonadales bacterium | reverse complement strand
ATTGGTGATTCTCCATTGAATTTCATCCAATGGAACCTTCCATCTCATGCTCAATCAACCTATTCATCTCCACCGCATACTCCAACGGCAACTTCCGCACCAAATCCGCCACAAACCCATTCACCACCATCTTTCTTGCCTCTTCTTCCCCCACTCCCCGACTCATCAAATAAAACAACTGTTCTTCCCCAATCTTACTCACCGAAGCCTCGTGCTGTACTTCTACATCGCTATTCATTATCCGATCCACTGGATACGTATCACTTCGTGAATCACTATCCAAAAGCAACGCATCACACACCACCACGTTGCGCGATCCATACGCTCTCGGATCCACTTGCACCAACCCTCGATAACTCGTCCTCCCCCCTCCTTGACTTATCGATTTGGAGACAATCGTCGAGCTCGTGTAGGGAGCCAAATGAATCGCCTTGCTCCCCGTATCCTGATGCTGTCCCGCCCCTGCCATTGCCATACTCAAAGTCTCCCCTCGTGCCCCTTTTCCTGCCAAAATAAACGACGGGTATTTCATCGTCAGTTTCGAACCCATATTAAAATCCGTCCACACCATCTCTCCCTCTTCCTCCACCCACGCCCGTTTCGTCACCAAGTTGTAGATGTTCTTGTACCAATTCTGCACCGTCGTGTACTGGCACCTCGCCCCCTTCTTCACAAATATCTCCACTACCGCCGAATGAAGCGATGACTCCGAAAAAGCCGGAGCCGTACAACCTTCCACATAATGCACCGACGCCCCTTCATCGACAATTATCAACGTCCTCTCAAACTGTCCCATGTTATTCGCATTTATCCGAAAGTATGTCTGTAACGGCATCGACACTGTCACGTTAGGCGGCACGTACACAAACGACCCCCCACTCCACACCGCCGTATTCAACGCCGCAAACTTATTGTCCCCTGCCGGAATCACTTTTTGAAAATACTCCCGCACCAAATTCCCATGCTTCGCCAATCCTTCATCCATCGACTCAAATATCACCCCATCCTTCTCCCACGTTTTCTTCAAAGAACCATACACCACCTCACTATCATATTGCGCTTTCACACCAGCCAGAACCGCCCGCTCCGTCTCAGGAATCTTCAACCTCTCAAATGTCTCCTTCACTTCTTCCGGTACCTCATCCCAACTTTTCCCCGCTTTCTCCATCGGCCGCAAATAATATCGATATGCTCCAAAATCAATCCCTCCCAAATCCCCACCCCACTCCGGCATTTCCCGTCTCTCAAACTCCACCAACCCCTCCAGCCGCGCCTTGCGCATCCACCCAGGCTCACTCTTCATCTCGCTAATCTCTTCCACCACTCTCTTACTCAATCCCGGCTTACTCACATGGAAATACTTATCCGTCGGAAACGAGAACCCATGCTCATATTCACCGACCTTACTCGAACTCTTATACTTCGTGGTCTTTTTCTTCGCAAACCTAGCCATTCTCTTCTCGCTTTTCACTCTCAATTTCTTCAAACGGATCCCAATCTCGATCACTTATTCCCACTCCCTCCCGATCTATTTCCCACACCTGTTTCAACCTATCCACAGCCTCTTTCTCAAAACCAAGCACAGTGTACTCTTCCAAGATGGTTTTTATGGTCATCTTGATCCCACTCATCTTATCTGCCTCGTCCCAACCCTGTCTCTTCAAAAAATTTACAACCACCCCCATTGCCGCTTGGTCTGGGGTTTGTTCACGGTCCCGGCTCCCCCACACCTGATCTAGTATTTCTGAAAGTTTCTTTTCCAGTTCTTGTTCATGCTCCATTTTCCCCCATACTGCTTCACCTGACCCTCTCACCCCTTGAAGAACAGAATCTTTGTTTAGGCTTTCCTCACTCATCTTTTCCTCCAAACTCTTTATATCCCTTTTTCTCCAACCTCCTTGCCACTTCCACCCCTCCACTCTCTACTATTTTCCCCTCCACCATCACATGCACAAAATCTGGTTTCAGATACTTCAAGATCCGCTGGTAATGCGTGATCACCACCACTCCCGTCTCTAACTCATCTACAATCTCACCCACTCCTCGCGCCACCACCTTTATCGCATCTATATCCAACCCCGAATCCGTCTCATCCAGCACCGCATACGCCGGTTCCATCACCGCCATCTGCAATATCTCCAACCGCTTCTTCTCCCCACCACTAAACCCTTCATTCAGACCTCGCCTCACCAACTCTTTCTTCACCCCCAGCTTCTCCGCCAATCCTTCCACGTACTTTCGAAAACCCTGTGCCGATTCTACCTTCTCATCACTCTCTCCAAACCTCGCTCTCCTCGCCTCTCGCAAAAACTTCTCTACCCTCACCCCCGGCACTTCCACCGGATACTGAAATGCCAAAAACAACCCTGCCTTCGCCCTTTCATCTGGACTCATCTCCAGCAAATCTTCATTATCCAAATAAACCCCACTCCTTTTTTGAACTTTAGATTTTGAATCTGTTTTGTTATTTGCCTCGGCCGCGCTATGCGGGGGATTTTGAAATTTGGATTTTCCTACGCTCACAACGTAGGCGGGATGTCCCATCAACGCATATGCCAGCGTGCTCTTTCCCGACCCATTCGGCCCCATCACCGCATGCACTTCTCCTGGCTTCACCACCAAATCCACTCCCCTCACCACCTCCTTCTCTTTCACCACAACTCGTAGATTATTTATCTCAAGCATTTGCCAAACCTCCTCAGGAGCCCATTATAACTACAAAACCAGATATATCCACCCCCTACATACTTCATACAACATACTAAATACTCGTCCTAAACCAAAGACATCTGCACCACCATCTCCTCCGGCACTTCATACGAAAAATCCACCTCCATGCTCTTCACCTCATTCCATTTATTCTTAAACTTCACCATCTTCTTGATCCTCCCATAGTCATACACATCCCGGGTAATCTCCACATCCTTCATGCAGTACTTCGCCAATTTATCCAACTCTCCATCCTGATAATACCTAATCGCATCCAGCCCATTTCCAATCTTTTTTGTCCCCAAAGTCTCCCCCGCAATCGCATCCAAAGATATCCGGTGACCTGCCACATCCCGAAACCGCACCATCAAATCCAAAGTTGGAAACTGACCCACATCTCCTCCGTAATACGGCTTCAATGCCGGCATATCAAACCCATCCACATTAAATCCCACCACCAAATCCACCCGCTCCAATAACCGAAACAATCGATCCAAATCCTTCTCAAACAACTCATACCGTACTTCCTCCACCTCCATTCCCCACTCACTCGGCAACTCAGTCCTCTCAATCACTCCCACAAACGACACCCCCAACTTCTCTGGAAAATACCCTCCCACCTCATCAAATGTCTTTATGGTCTCAACATCAAGTATTACATGCCTCATAGACAAACCATTAAAACACAAACCACAGTCTTTGTGAATTCAACAAACAAAATTGGATTGATGCTTGAATATTAGGATTTGGAGCTTAGCGCCGCTTCATAGCGCTTTTCCACTTCCTCCCAGTTCACCACCTTCCACCAATTTTCTACATATTCCGGCCGACTGTTTTGGTATTTAAGGTAATACGCATGTTCCCATACATCCAAACCCAAAATCGGCGTGTTCCCCTCCATCCACGGATTATCTTGGTTTGGAGTCGAGCACACATGCAACTTCCCCCCTTGCCCTGAGCCTGCCGAAGAACCCTCCACCACCAACCACCCCCACCCACTTCCAAACTGTCCCAAAGCCTTATTTGTAAACTCATCCTTAAACTTACTTATACTTCCAAAATTTTTCTTTATCGCTGCCACCAACTTACCCTTGGGTTTTCCCCCTCCACCCTTCTTCATCACCTTCCAAAATAAAGAATGGTTCGCGTGTCCTCCTCCGTTATTTCGTACCGCCGCCTCAATCTCCATCGGCAAAGCATCCAAGTCTCCAATCAACTCTTCCACACCCTTAGTCTTCAAATCCTCATACTCTTCCAGTGCCTCATTCAGCTTCTTTACATAACCACCATGATGCAAATCATGATGAACCTTCATCGTTATCTCATCAATCACCGGCTCCAAGGCATCGTACCCATAGCCTAAATCTGGCAACTCAAACGCCATCAAACCTCCTTGGTTACTAACCTACTCGTTCCAGCTAGCGTATGTTTACACTACCTAAATAACCTTCCAAAACCCAAACGGTTGCATCCCCACTCCTCCGCCCCAAAATTCAACCGATCCCTTCTCTTTCATGATCATGATAAAGCACCAACTTCACCTCTCCCGTTCCCCACTCCACCAATACCTCTGTCATCGTCAAAGACTCCCTTCTCCCACTATATGCTTTCCTCACCCTTCTTCCTCTTTTATCTCTCACTTTTCTTCCCCAATTGTCGCTCCACTATTTGTCTCACCATAGCCCCATCGGCTTTACCTATGACCTTCGCCATCACCCCACCCATCACCGCTCCAAAATCACTTACTCCTCCACTCACCACTTCTTCCACTACTCTTTCCAACTCCTCTCGATTCATCTGCTCTGGTAAAAAATCTTTGATTATCACCAGCTTAGCTTCTTCCTCCTCCACCAATTCATCTCTCCCCACCTGTTTCATTTTCCCCATCGCCTCATTTCTCTTCTTCACTTCCTTCTGCATTAAAGCCACCACCTCTCCATCCGATAACGGAGCCTTCTTATCAATCTCTGCATTGCCTATCTCACTCCACAAAAATCGCAAAGTCTCCAACCTCACCGCTTCTTTACTCTTCATCGCCTGCTTAATTTGATCTTGTATCTGGTTTCTCAGCACATATACCTCCTGTTACTCCCCACACTCAAATTCGATCTTTGATCTTTGATAAGTATACCCCCCTAGACAACCTCCTTCCCAACCCTCTATTATTAATACCACTGTCCAATCATTTATCAACACTCTCTATTATGAACAAGCTACCCCTTATCATTACCACCGTTTTTACTCTCCTTCTCTTCTCCGTCTCCCCTACCCTCGCCTTCACTCTTGATTCTATCGGTAGCTCTTCCCTCACCTCTCAAAATATTTCCGAATGGTGGTACACCAGCCAAAACCCCACTTTAAGTGGTACCGCAGCCGCCGGCTCGACAGTCGCCATCACCATCGACTCCCAAAACTTTTCCTCCACCACCGACACTTCTGGAAACTGGATCTACACCCCCACCACCCTCACCACCGGTGACCACACCGTCTCCATCACCGGCGACGGTCAAACCACCTCCTTCACTCTCCACATTGGCCAATCCGCCCCCACCAGCACCTCCACCTCTTCTAGTCAAACTCTCCCGGTTTCCGGATCCACCACCCAAACCCTCACCCTTCTCGGACTCGGAGCAGCCATTCTCTTCCTTGGCCTCAAACTCAAACCCGCTTCCCAGTTTTAACCACTCCCTCTCCTCTGCCCAACACCCCCTTCACTCTCTCCACCAACTCTCGAGGTTCTAAATCTGCTTTATTCATATAACTCAAAGCCCCCAAACTCATCGCTTTCCTCACCACTTTCTCCTCTCCCACATTGGTCAACATCACAATCGGCCCACTTGACTTTAGAGGTGGCCTCTTTTCTAATTCCTCCAGCACCTCCAAACCGCTCATCTTCGGCAACCTCACATCCAGCACCACCACATCATACCCTCCTACACTTATCTTCGCCAAAGCTTCCTTTCCGTCAAAAGCCACCTCCACCTCAAACCCACTCTTCTCCAAAATCGTCTCATACATCCGACAAGTTTCTATATCATCCTCCACCAACAATATCCTCGCTTTGTCATCTTGTCCCATAACTCATATACTAAATTATTGATTACCCACTTACAACCAAACTCATGCCTTTCCCCCCCCTTCCTCACCACCTCAAACTCTCCCTCACTCTCATTTCCATCGCCACCATCTCCACTATCACCATCTTTCTCATCCCCTCCCCCACCCAACCATCTCCCTCCAGTCGCTTTAATAGCCTTCTCACCCACCCTCCCACCCCACAACCATTAC
>CAYNFZ010000085.1:0-6130 GCA_964396725.1 uncultured Pseudomonadales bacterium | reverse complement strand
TTCTTCCTTGAATTTTTCCGTATTTTGTTTTCTGAAATATCTTTGTTAGTACACTCATTTTCCGCCTGGTAATTACTCTTACTCACGAATCTATCACACTTGTCTACCCCTGTCAACCCTATAGTTTCAGATCGCAGAAAATATGATAGACCTATATATACGACATCACAATTATACCCCATATGACTACCACTTTTCCACACCCAAAATTATCCGTGAAACCCTATGTGGAAAACCCCACCGATCGGTGGAAAACCACCTAGCACCTTTCTCAGTTCTCACCTTCCTACTCTCAATTCATCAGTCCTGAATCATATTAAATTAGATCCTAGAAATTGTTTACGGCTTCCCCTTGTCTATTTTTCCCCCCTCCCGTTCGATATAATACCTTCAACCTAGTAAACAGGCCTCTTTTTCTATGCCAACAAATCGCATTACCCTGGAACTCAGAAACCCCAAGTCCTCCGAGCTCGGTCCCCAAGCCGCCGAACAACTCTTCGCCGCTCTTCCCGAAACCACCTCGGGCATTTTCCCCTGGAGTTCCCCTGAAGCCATCGCTTTCGAAATTCTTTCAATCAATCAAACCAGTTATTTTCAACTCAACTTCCCCGAACCTCTCGACCAGTACTTCCGCTCCCAACTCCACGCTGCCTACCCCGAAGTCCTCATCTCCCCCGCAACCCCAGAAACAGCCAATTTCCCCGCTTTCTTCCAAGGCTCAGTAACCGCCACCACTCTCCGCCTGGCCCACGGCTCCATCTACCCTCTCCGCACCCACAAAGACTTCCCCGAAACCGATCCTCTCTCCGCCTCTCTCGGTATCCTGGCCAAACTCCCCCCCAACCAGGCCGCCCTCATCCAAATCTTAGTCAGGCCAGAATCCGACTCCTGGAAAAACCACGGTTACAAAGTCGCCGCCGGCAGCACCGACTCCGAAGGCCACACCACTCCTAATCCCTTTAAAACTCAAATTGAAACCAAACTCGCCCTCATTTGCCACCGCGCCGCCATCAAAATCGCCGTCTCCACTCCCAACTCCACCGCCTCCAACCACCTCCTCACCTCTTTCACTAAATCCTTCGCCGCCATCGCCAGCGCCGAAGGCAACCAACTCAAACCCCACACTCCCCTTTTCTCCAAAAACAGCCTCAAAAACTCACTCCAATACCGCGATTTTTCTCACACTACCAAACAGTACCTCTCCGTTGAAGAACTCGCCACTCTTTACCATCTCCCTAGTGAAAGCCTCAAAAACATCAAAAACATTGCCTGGGGCAAAAACCTACTCGGCGAACCTCCCGAAGACCTCCCCACCCTCGACTCCATACCTGAAGCTGAACGAACTGGAGTCAACATCTTTGCTCAAGCCGAACACAAAAACGAAACCAAAGTCTTCGGCATCAAAGACGGCGATCGCCGCCGCCATATCTACGTTATGGGAAAAACCGGCACCGGCAAATCCACCCTCTTGGCCAACATGGCCATCAATGACTTAAAACAAGACAAAGGCTTGGCTGTTATCGACCCCCACGGAGATTTGGTCGAAACACTTCTCGACTACATTCCCAGTAGCAGAATCAACGACGTCGTTTACTTAAACCCCGCCGATCCTGAGTACACCGTCAAATTAAACCTTCTCGAGGCCACCGAGGCCGAACACAAAGAGCTCGTTTCCTCTGGAATTATCGCCATCTTCAAAAAACTCTACGGCTATTCCTGGGGTCCCCGCCTGGAGTACATCCTCAGAAACACTCTCCTCACCCTCCTCACCAGGGACCAGTCCACCCTCGAGGATGTCATCAAACTCTTGACCAACAACAATTTCCGAAAAAGAGTCATCGAAAAACTCGAAGACCCAGTCCTCCTCAACTTCTGGACCAAAGAATTCGCCTCTTGGAACGACCGCCTCCAAGCAGAAGCCGTCTCCCCCATCTTAAACAAAGTCGGCCAATTCGTCTCCTCCCCCTTAATCAGAAACGTCATCAACTCCACTACCAATTCCTTTTCCATCAAGGAAGTCATGGACGAAGGTAAAATTCTCCTCTGCAATCTTTCCCAAGGCAAACTAGGTGAAGACAATTCCGCTCTCTTGGGTGCCATGATCATCACCAAAATCCAACTCACCTCCATGAGTCGTGTCTATATCCCCGAGGCAGAGCGTCGTGACTTCTACCTCTACGTCGACGAATTCCAAAACTTCGCCACCCAATCCTTCATTAAAATCCTCTCCGAAGCCCGTAAATACCGTCTCAACCTAACTCTGGCCAACCAGTACATCGACCAGATCGACGAAGACGTCCGTAAAGCCATCTTCGGTAACTGCGCCACCATGATCAATTTCATCGTCGGCGCCCAAGACGCCGACCACCTATCTAAAGAATTCGGCAGCCTCTACGGTCCCGATGACCTGGTCGCCCTCGAACGATACCAAGTCGTTACTCGCCTTTCCATCGACAACATGACCTCCCCTCCCTTCCCTGCTATCACCCTTCCCATCGCCGAATCCACCAACCAACATCGCGACAAAGTCATCGCAGTCTCCAGAGAGCGCTACTCCAGAAAACGAACCTTCATCATCGGCCTCTCCAACCACATGGCCGAAGGCCAAACTCCCAAAACTAAACCCGAATTTAGTTCAGACTCCAAACCCGAATCCAGACCCGAACCCCAGAGGTCAAATCAATCTCACCAATCCCCTCCTCACCCAGATCGCCCAAGCCAGTCCTCCCTAGACAGGACCTCTCACGCTCACCAGAAGAATTTCCCACCTCAACATTCCCAAACACAACCCAATCCCCACCCCTCAAGAGAGCAACAACATTCCCATTCCAACCAAAACCCCCAATCCAGACCCCCTCGACCCCCCACAGACCGACCTAGACACCAACACGACGTCACCAGAAACATTCCCAAAAACTCCCACCTCAACCTTCCTCAGTTCCAATCTTCAGAATCACTCCCTCCCCCAGACGAAAAACAACTTCCTCCACCCCATCAACCTTCCCTAGACCAACCCAAACCCACTCTACGCCTGGAAGCTCCACAATTACCCCCCCTGCCCCGCCCCCCCCAATCATAGCTCTTATCCCACCCTCGCACCCCTTTTCACTGGCATGCACCCGTGAAAACAAATAACTTCCGCTCTCTTCCTTTCCCAGAGAACGAAGCCTTTTTGCATTTTTAATTACATTTTTCGTTTTGCCTACCCCCTCACAAAACCTTGACAAAGTGGGGAAATTTAGAACTTGAAATTTGGAATTTATTTGAAAATTGACATTTGACCATTGGTAATTCTTTGAATCCCCGATTCAAAGTCCTATAACATTGACTTCTAGACCAAACAGTGATATATTTCTCCAACTTAGTTTAACCGGCAACTCGTCGGTTTTTTTCACTTCGCTCCCACCCCGCACATTAAATCATTATCGGTAATCCAAGAATCTTCGTCCATACAGACAGACATATAGAAAGAGAGCGGGAGCCATTACCATCGTCATCGTGCTCCCGATCATCAAGGCCTGGGTTGACTACCGGCGGCATCTAAGTTCCATTCGTTATACCGGAAATATCCTTGCCTCCGCCCTAATAGCGGCTTGCCTCGCAGCCATCCTCATCTACGACCAGCCACACCTCTTCCTTATTGGCTTTGCTATCACCTTCGTGGTGGTTGAAGTTTCGTTAGTCCTGCTTTTCG
The DNA here is from genome assembly GCA_964396725.1 of uncultured Pseudomonadales bacterium. Classification (GTDB taxonomy): domain Bacteria; phylum Patescibacteriota; class Microgenomatia; order UBA1400; family CAYNFZ01; genus CAYNFZ01. Next base: position 2,436 of record CAYNFZ010000085.1, on the reverse strand, counting down.
GACGGGCCTGCGACAAAATCCACGCAAGAACCTACTATACCACGAGCAAGAAGTAATCAATCGAACCGTCTTTATAGAGAACGGGATCAGTCATGTGTAAACGAGTCAAACGAAGTGTCGGTACTTTGCTTGCCGTCATCATCACCCTGGTTGGCTACTTCTTTGTACGGTTTCCAACCGATCCCCACATCCACACAGCAGGCAGCATCTGCATTCTGGCGTTATTCGCTATCCTCTGGCTCCTCACCAAAAAATCCCAACTCGAAGATACTGAGGATCCAGATCAGGAGGAATCATCATGAACCGCAAGATTTTCTGGGTGTATTTCTACGCCACTCTCGCAATCATCCTCGCTTCTCTCCTACTTGGGTGCCTTGCACTCTCCGTCCTCCACCCTGGGAACCTGGTGCGCAGCCTCATCCTGATCAGCGCGTACTTCCTCTACGCTGCGCTCTACACGGCTGTCTGCCTTTACATCTTCGACAAGATGAACGGCACTCGCCTATAGCTGCATTGATCCGATTATCTTTAAGGAGAACACCAATGCCCGAAGTCAATATCCCTTGGATCCTTACCTGCCCCATGGCAGTAAGGATTTCTGAGCTTCACCAAAGCTACATGAGCGAAGGAAAGACGGTCGAAGCGGCAGTTGCCCTATACTGCTTCAGCAACTGATTGCCGCCCAAGATCACGATGGCCCCAGGCTCCAACGCGCCATGCCATCTCTCAACAGCCACACCGGCTTAGATGAGTTTTGCATTGGCGAAGGTCAGCTAGCCCAGGAGGTACAACACATCGTTCAACAAAACCTTTCCTACCTGATGACTGGTCCTATCCCTGGCCAAATGCCACCCAGTACTCTCCAGGTGGTGGATCGCCACCGGTCTGCTCGATCCAGCCACACCGGTACCAGGACGGCTGGGAACAAACCATATCGCTGGCTGTCCATGCAGTTGTCGTGGCACTTTACGGACAGGCCTCCCTTCAGTAAGTTTAAGTTCAAGGGAAACCGCACCACGCTTCCGTCACTCACTTCAACCGCAATAATCCCCGGATCCAACGCGCTGGCAAACTAATAAAAGCAGCAGCGCCAACCCGATTCATGGCCGTCACAGGTAACACCGGAGCCAATATCTTCATCCACTCGCTCCCAACTCATCCGTGACCGCCAAACCCTAGCTCGCGATAACTCAATCCTCTCCCAGCACAGCCATATGCTGAATAGCTTTTTCATCTGCTGGTGAGCATTGATTATCTTATCCCAAGGGGTGGACACTTACGTGTTCCACATATCCACCCCTTGGCTGTTTTTCCCGCACTCGATTCTCGAGTCCAGAGAAAAACAACAAGAAAAAGTAACCAAAATATTACTCATTATTTACAATTTACTTTTCGAATTTCCCCATTATTTGGAACTTCGTCATTCGAATTTAGAGTTTATTTGAAAATTGAAAATTGGTAATTGAAAATTAAATTCTTAACTCTTTCTTTAAACATCATCTGCAATGTTTAAAGAAAGGCTTGAGAATTTTCAAGCACCGCTCGCCTCACTCGAGGCCACTCTTTAACAAATCAATAAACGTCCTTATCCGATTCACTTTGCGGGTTATTCCCAAAAAGGAGAACTCTCATGCTGTCTCGACCCTTCAATATCGCTGGTGTCTTGATTGGCGTCATCCTCGTCATCATTGCTGTTTCAATGTACATACCCCAAGCCTTCCAGATACTGTACTACAGTACCGGAATCACCACCTTGGGGGCCATGGCCATCAGCTTGCTTTCGGCAGTTGTAATCATGGTCATCATCAACACCTTTTCCGGAAGTTCCACTAAAGCATATCCTGAACATACCTCACTAGAGGAGCAAAACTCATGAACTTCAAACTTCGCGCACTATTCTGGGCCGTCCTGGGCCTGATCACACTGGCAGTAAACATACCCGTGTGGAGCACTCAATGGTATCAATCATTGTTTCCCTACAGTTCCATCAGTGCAGTCGAAACCGGACTTGGCGTACAGATCGTTATCTCAATCATCTTAACCCTCATCGCCATTGGTCTATTCGGTAAAGCAAAAGACACCTACGAAGGATGGAAATAACCCCATGAATTACGAAAATTCTGATCACTGGAAAACCCGCGAAAATAGATACACTCGTGAAATCCGCTTCAGCAATTTTGTTTTAGTGTTTCTTTGTCTTATGTCCACCATTGGTGCCCTCTTAATGGCCAATGCGATACTGGGATAGGAAAAACCTCAATGACTAACACCACCAACGCCACCCGCCCCACCCGCCACAGCAAGGACCTCATCGACGACAAAAACCTGTCCATGGGCGAGTTTTTCCTCATAGGCCTCATAAATCTTGGCCTCTTCGGCACGGGTTGCGCAATCCTCGTCATCTTTGGCAACCTCCAGCTTCCTTAAGGGAAACAC
>CAYNFZ010000084.1:0-6203 GCA_964396725.1 uncultured Pseudomonadales bacterium | reverse complement strand
AGAATCTTGGAAAGTTGTGGGACAGATTGGAATTAGCGAAAAAACAAGCGCTTCAAGTGAAGATATTTCCCGAAGGCATTCACTGTACTAAAAACAAGGAATTCCGAACCACACAATTATCCCCGTGCTTCCAAGCAATTCAAGCTCTACAAGCTGAAAATGACGATATTGTGACCCCACAGGGAGTCGAACCCTGGTTGCCAGGATGAGAACCTGGTGTCCTAACCACTAGACGATGGGGCCATAAACCAGAACAAGTTCGGTTCATGGCAAGCCATGAACCCGCAAGCTTACTTTTTCTGCATGCTATGCCTTAACATCAGCTTAAGCGCTCTTTTGCCTTTAGTTGTTTTAAAGTATTTTTCTCTTCGAATAGCATCTCTTTTGTCTCGAAAAGCTTCATAGAAGACAAGATGTACTTCTCCCATCCTCCTGCTACTCTCAACCTGTTTCCCAAGATGAGATGCCACGCGTTTTTTTAAATTGCCACTAAACCCTGCATACAGCCGGCCATCTCTCTTGCTCTGTAGGATGTACGTATAGTACATCAGTCAAGTTTACCCTAAAACCGTGCTTGCTCTGGTTTAGGGACGATGGGGCCAAGCTCAGCTTGGCGAAAACCCCGCTCAGCCAGGTGCCAAGTCTTTCTAAGATCTTGCTCTACGCATTATATTATATCAATCCATCACCATTATCCGGTTATAACCCCACCTCTCCTGCCACTTTCTCACTTTCCACTCAATCTGTTTCATCGCTTCTCCCTTACCTACCACCGCTTCATATCTTTGCCGTATCTCCCCCAACATCGTCCCTACCGCCCCACTCTCAGCCAACAACCTCTTGGCTCCATCAAAGTTAAGTCCCCATATCCACGCCAACTGTAGCAGCTGCAAATCTACTCTGCAGCTATTATGCGGATGCCTCACCATCTTCTCTCCCATAAACTGTTCCATCACCTCGTTACTTATCACCCCATCCTCCAAACAATTCTCGTCCAATCGAAAAGTACCCAGTCTCTCGTAATGCATCAAATTCGCTACCTTGTCTGCATCTTGCAGCATCCCACATAAGTCTTTCTGGCTCCACAACACCAAACTCGCATGTTCGGCCACAGCCAACTTCACCTTAGTGCTGTATCTCAAACCATATAATTTATCCGCTTGCCTCATCATCTCCGCCGACTCTCTCGCATGAAAGAATCCTGTTGATATATCATTCATACTTCCAAACAAATACGCTTGCCGCGCTCGTGCTACATCATGACACCAAGCAGTCACCACCACCTCCTCCTCACTGCATCCTACTTGTCCTTTTTCCCTGCGATAAATCTCTCGCGCTGTGTCCACTACTTCCGTCGTGTGTTTCCACTTAGCCAATATCCAATTCACCGCCAACTCCGGTTCAGCCACCACCGGCATGTCCCCTCGCGCTATGTCATCATACGCCGCCCCTAAAAAATGCACATACACCCGAAACACCCACAACGAAGTTCTCTCTTCCAATCCCGCATCCTCCCCCAAACCATCACCTAAATGATCTTTTTCACAATTTGTCACACCGCATTTTACCTCCCCTTGCAATCCGCGATTTGTGCCTTGCATCAGAATTAAGTTTGACACCTCCACACCAATATGGTTTAAATAACCCCATTCATGACCCCTAAACACAAACAGATTCTCCTCGCCCTTTTTCTTCTCCTTTTTCTTCTCTTTGATCGCACCACCAAAGCCCAAGGTGTCGACACCTCTCGTCTCGAAGACCTCCGCTCTCACACCGCCACCCAGCGAGTCATTGTCCGCTTCCGCCCCTTCACACCCGAATTTTTAAGACACCGAGTTCGCGCCGTCGTCAGCGACCAACAGCTAGAATCACTCATCCCTAGTCATACTATTGTCATCAAGGTCCCAGCTGGGGCCGAAGAGCGCCTAGCCCAACAACTTTCCCGCAACATCTGGGTCGAATCCGCCGAACCAGACGTTCAAGTCAATACCGATTCTCTCCCTTCAGATAGCTACTATTCCTATCAATGGGGCTTAGAGTCCATTCACGCTTCCCAGGCCTGGGAAGCGTCCACCGGCCAAAATGTCGACATAGCCATCTTAGACACCGGCATTGCCCAGGATCATCCCGATCTTTCCTCCAAAGTCACCACCTGGAAAAACTTTTCCTATTCTCGTTACCTCGATGATCATGACGGTCACGGCTCCCACGTCGCTGGTATCGCCGCCGCTACCACCAACAATAATCTCGGGGTCGCCGGAGTCGGTTATAACGCTCGCCTCATGTCCGTCAAAGTCCTCGACGATCGCGGCAGTGGCTATTACTCCTGGATCATCAACGGCATCTACTGGGCCACCGACAACGGCGCTGAAATCATCAACTTGAGCTTAAGCGGTTCCGTCAACTCCACTTTCCTCAGAAACGCCGTCAATTATGCTCACGATCACGGAGTCCTCGTCATTGCCGCCGCCGGTAACAACGCCAACAATCACCCTCAATACCCAGCCTATTACCCCACGGTGTTAGGAGTAGCCGCGCTCAACGACCAACTTCACCTAGCTTCTTTTTCCAATTACGGCTCCTGGGTTTCTCTCGCGGCTCCTGGAGAGCACATTCTTTCCACCGTTCCAGATTCCGACTATGCCTATTACTCCGGCACTAGTATGGCTACCCCTCACGTCGCTGGCGTCGCTGCCCTCCTTAAATCCCAACACCCAGAATATCAAGCCGCCGACCTCAAACACCAACTCGAATCCTCTGCTTCCCACATCTCCGGCACTGGCACATACTGGTCCGCTGGTTTCCTTGACGCCGCTTCGGCACTAAACATCGCACTTCAACCCAGCCCTTCCCCATCACCATCGCCATCGCCCACTCCCTCACCTTCACCCACCCCGTTACCCACTCCTGCTCCCACTCCCACTCCCACACCCTCACCTTCACCCACCCCTTCACCAACTCCCACTCCTCTACCTACACCCGCACCTACGCCCACCGGCACTCCCACTCCCACTCCCACTCCCACTCCATCTCCCACTCCATCTCCTAGCCCCAACTCACTTCCTTGGTGGTGTGTCTACGTTCCCCACCACCGCTTTTGCCAACTCTAACGCTCACACATCAAGATCGACATTTCTCGTTTTCTCGAGGCCCAATCAGGATTGACAACCACTACAAAAGTTTGTAGCATACGACCACTTACCCTCACCAGAAAATTTAAAAACCTGCCCCATCCTAGGGGCTTTTTATATGAATTTTTCCTCCCATTCACTCCCATCCGTCTCTATTGTACTTCCCCACCGCTCTATTCTCCCCAACCTCATCTCCACCCTCCGCCACCACTTCACCAGCCTTTACTCCACCATTCTTACTACCATGTCATCCACTCCTCCCACTCGTCGTTCCCGTCGCTCCTTCTTTTATCGTGTACATCCTCACAAACGTAAACTCAGCATCCTAGTCATCCTCATCGGGGTTATCATTATCGGTATCGGCGGCACCAAACTTCTTTATCGATCTTCAGCCGTCAAAGGTTCTTCCGACACTTCTCAAAATCAGCTTCAAGTGGCCGCACCCAAAGCCACAGCCGTCATCGATCGCGAATTCTCTTTCCCTCTCGTCGATTCCACCAAAAACAAAGTTTCCGACCTTAAATACTACCTCGAAAAAGCCGAGAAAAGAAACGAAATCATCGTTCGCGGTCAAAAAGCCAAAGCCGTCCAAGGTCGTACCTTCCTCATTCTCACTATGAAAATCACCAACGAATACAGTCAATCCATCGAAATCGACACTCGCGACTACATCCGTCTTATTATCGACAATAACCAAGCAGAAAAACTCGCTCCCGAAATCCACAACGATCCGGTTGAAGTCCAAGCCATCTCCGTCAAACCCACCCGTCTTGGATTCACCATCAACGATGACGATCGGCCCCTTACTCTCCAGATCGGCGAAATCAATCAAGACAAAACCACCATCACCCTCGATTTTATCTCCAACTAACCCAATATCATCAAGCACTCCACTAACCACTATTGACAATCATTTATCAACTTAATAATATCACTACAAGATATTGATATACCGCACCAACCACCTGTCCCCACACTATCTTGCAAACTAGGACTTATGGTTGTCTACTCTACCAAGAAAATCACTCAACAACTCATTGACGAAATTAAAACCGCTTTAAAAAGCATTGATTCTTACGGCAGTGTTGAAGTCTATATTCAGGATTCAATCGTCACCCAAATCACTGTCAGAAATATTAAAAAGACTCAATCAACCTACACTCGCACAACAAATTCCAAATAGCATTTACTTTTTACTCTAAATAAATATAATCAACCCATAACAACATAATTCAGCTCAAGGCTGACCGCAAACGGAGGCCTCTGTATCTAACCTATCAAGTTGGATATCGAGGCCTCCGTTTTGTTATACCGCGAACCTTATTCGCGAAATCCATCTAGAAAGGAGGTGAATAACACAATATGTCCAAAAAATTTACATCCATCTTAGCCGCATCCACCCTCATTCTCCAAATGGCCACCCCAGCTTTTGCTTCCACAACCTTGGAAATTTCTGGTAACGGAGCCGATTCAGTCAACACAACCACTATCGCCCGCCAACAGGCTACCAACGTTGTTCAAAGCAACAACGCCGATATCAACAATGACGTCAACGTTGACGCTGACACAGGTGACAACGAAGCCAACAAGAACACTGGTGGTGCAGTCGGAATTGACACCGGCGACGCAACCGTTGCTGTTAGCGTCCTAAATCAAGCTAACTCCAACTCAGTTGATCTTGATAACTGCGACTGTGAAGGTGATGTCGAAGTTTTAATCAGCGATAACGGTGCTGACTCTGTCAATACCGCCGCTGTTGCTACTTTAGACACCACTCTAGTAGTTCAAGAAAACAACGCCGATATCGACAACGATATCAAAACCGACGCCGATACGGGTGATAACGAAGCCAACAAAAACACCGGTGGCGACATTTTAGTCGAAACCGGAGACGCTACGATCACCATCGGAGTCTCCACCAAGGCCAACGGTAACTCCGCCAGCATTGGTGGTGGGCAAACTTCTGGCTCGCTCTTAAGCGCTAGAATCCTTGGTAACGGTGCCGATTCACTCAACACCATGGCTCTCGACCTTGACCGAGCCTTGGATGTTGTCCAAAGCAACGATGCCGATGTCGACAACGACATCGACGCCGACGCCGACACTGGTGACAACGACGCAGAAGAAAACACAGGTGGTACAGTTGCTATCGACACTGGCGACGCCGACGTTCTCGTTGGAATTGACAACATGGTCAACTTCAACTCCGCCGACGTAGACTGTGACTGCTTCCTCGAAGAAGTCATCGCTAAAATCGCTGGTAACGGTACTGACACCGACAACTACATTGCTGCCGAAATCGGTGATGCACTCGGTGTCTTCCAAGACAACTGTGGTGACGATCAAGTCCCAGGAGCAGTTGGAGATCAGTACCAACATCATCACAATGGTGACCGCTGTGGAGTCGACAACGATGTCGACGCCGAGGCTCTCACAGGTGACAACGATGCCGAGGACTCCACCGGCTCTTATGACGGTGATCCTCTCATCGAAACCGGCGACTCAAACGCCACTGTCTTGTTAGAGAACAAAGGTAACGTCAACACACTCGGCAGTCAAGGAGACAACCAAGAAGAAGAATCAGGATTCAACTTTGGAAATGGTATCGAGTTTGACTTTCATCTCGATCTCTCCGAACTTCTGGCTCTTCTAGGTCTTCTTTAAACCTTTATCTTCCCCTGGAGTGGTGGGGTGGCTGAGGATAAAACTCAGTTCGCCCCCCACCCAAGGAAGATGAACCAAACATAACACGAATAACTCATCAATCAATAATCAATCAACCGGGATCATAGTGAAACCACACCAATACATCAAACCAATCCTTTCTCTCACCCTCTCCACCAGCCTCATCTTCAGCCAGGTAAATCTCGCGCTGGCCTATGATATTCCCACTCCTCCCACCCCTCCACCCGCCCCTGATACTCAACCCGAAACCCCAGAAATACCAGATGTACCTGATGCCCCTACCCCGCCGCCCACTCCTCAAAACCCTCTGGCCACTCCCACCCCCCAACCCACACCCGCCCCGCCACGACCCACCCGTAAACTAGGAGATTCTCCCCCCCCCACGAC
>CAYNFZ010000083.1:0-6351 GCA_964396725.1 uncultured Pseudomonadales bacterium | reverse complement strand
TCCTTTCAACCAAATCCAATCTTCCCCAGTTGCTGCTTGATACCATCATCTATTACCGCCATCAACTCAGACACCAACCCAACTCCACCACCCTCTACAACCTCACTCTCTGCCTCTACACTCACCAACTTCTTCACCACAATACCAACCCCAAACTCGCTCTCGATTACCTTCTCCTTCACCTCAAGCCTTAAATCTTTCTTCCCGCATTATCTCCACAATCAAACAACAAACCGACAACACCTATTGTACCCACCAACCCCTTTAATCCCCTCCTTCCACAAACCCAAAATAAACGATAACCCCCCCCCATTCAGCATTTTCTCTGACCGTATAGACACTCAAACCCCTCTCTGCTACAATGACCTTACAAGCCTCGCCACGGGCTATTTTTTCTTGGGCATCCAATTATTATGAGCGACTATCAAGCCAAACACATCAAAATTCTTGAGGGTCTCGAACCTGTCAGAAAACGACCTGGCATGTACATCGGTTCCACCGACTCTCGCGGTCTTCATCACCTGCTCAAGGAAATCATCGACAACTCCGTCGACGAAGCCATCGCCGGATACGGTAAAGATATCAGTATTTTCCTTCGTGCCAACGGCTCCGCTACTGTTGTCGACAATGGCCGCGGTATTCCCACAGGGAAACATAAATCCGGCAAATCCGCCCTCGAAGTCGTCATGACCAAACTCCACGCTGGTGGTAAATTCGAAGAAACTGCCTATCAAGCTTCCGGTGGCCTTCACGGCGTCGGTTCCTCCGCCGTCAATGCCTTGAGCTCCTCCACCCATGTCATTGTCAAACGAGAAGGTAAATATCATCACCAATCCTACAAAATCGGCAAACCCGACCACGACGTCTCCATTATTTCACAAGCTCAAATCACCCAACTCTTTCCCCTTGAAGCCCCCGAACTCATCAAGGGCAAATCCGGGACCCTTACCAACTTTATTCCCGATACCTCCATCTTTTCTACCATCAACTTCAAACCCGCCATCGTCCAAAACCTCGTTCGCGAGCGCGCCTACCTCATGGCTGGCCTTTACTTCAAACTCTACCAAGAAGAACCCAGTTCCACTAAACATTTTTACTTCGAGGGCGGTATTAAATCCCTGGTCGAACATTTAAACAAAAACAAAAAACCCCTCCACGATGTCATCTTCTTCAATGGCCAGCACCAAATCGACGACTTCACCATTGGTCTCGATATCGCCCTTCAATACAACGACACCTATAACGAAAACATCGAATCCTTCGCCAACACCATCAAAACCTACGACGGCGGTACTCACGTTTCCGGTTTCCGCACTGCCCTAAACAAAGTCCTTCGCGACTACGCCACCAAACAAAACCTCTTCAAATCAGAGAAAGACTCCTTCACCAGCGAAGACTTAAAAGAAGGTCTAACTGCCGTTATCTTCATCAAAATGCCCTCCAACGAAATCCAATTCGAATCCCAGACCAAAGCTAAATTAAACAACTCCGAAGCCCACTCCGCCACCTACGCCGTTACCAAAGACCATCTAGAAACCTTTCTTGAAGAAAACCCCAACGAAGCCAAAAAAATCATCGGCAAATTATTTCTCGCCGCCCGAGCCAGACTCGCCGCCCGCGCCGCCAAAGATGCCGTTATCAGAAAGGGCGCTCTTGAAGGCAGTACCCTCCCCGGTAAACTCGCCGATTGCCAACTAACCGATCCCGCCGAAACCGAGGTCTTCATCGTCGAGGGCGATTCCGCCGGTGGTAGCGCCAAACAAGGCCGTGATCGTCGCTTCCAAGCCATTTTCCCCCTGCGTGGCAAAATCTTAAACACCGAACGTGCCCGTCTCGATAAAATCGTTTCTTTCGAAGAACTCAAAAATTTAGTCGTCGCCCTCGGCACCGGAATAGGGGAGACCCTAAATCTTGATAAACTCCGCTATCACCGCATCATTCTCATGAACGATGCCGATGTCGATGGTGAACACATCACTACCTTAGGTCTAACCTTCTTTTTCCGCCATCTCCGCCAAATCATCGACCAAGGTTATCTCTACATCGCTCTACCCCCCCTATATAAAATCACTCAAAGTAAAACCGAAACCTATGTCTATTCAGACGAAGAGCGCGATCAACACCTCAAATCCCTTAATCCAGACAGCAAATACAACATCCAACGCTACAAAGGTCTTGGCGAAATGAACCCCAACCAACTCTGGGAAACCACCATGAACCCCCAAACCAGACGACTCAAACAAATTACTATCTTGGACGCACAAAAAGCCGATCAAACCTTTACCACTCTCATGGGAGATGAGGTTCCTCCCCGTCGCCGCTTCATCCAAACTCGAGCCAAATATGCCACCCTCGACATTTAGCCATATTTTCAATTCGCTTACCAATTAGCCACCATTCACTCAAACATGAAAACCTTCATCATCGGTCACCAAAAACCCGACACCGACGCCGTTGTCGCCGCACTCGGCCTCCAATTCTTCTTAGAAAACGCCATCAACCTCGACTTCGCCATCACCGACCCTGAAGCGGTCCTGGCTGACCCTAACAATCCCGAAACCCAATTGAGCGTCTCCAAATTCAATCCCACCCCCCCCCGCATTATTTCTTCTTCAGACATTCACCCCACCGACCAAATCATTCTTATCGACCACAACGAACCCTCCCAAAGACTCACCGGCCTAGATCCCGACCAAATCGTCGAAATCATCGACCACCACAAAGTTAATCTCAACCTAACCAGCCCCATCCACCTCACCTTTAAGCCCTGGGGTAGTACCTCCACCATCATCTACCACTTGTTCAAAGATGCCCACCTCAAACCCCCACCCACCCTGGCCGCATTACTCCTTTGTGGCATCCTTTCCGACACCGTCGGCTTCAAATCCTCCACCTGCACCTCCAAAGACAAATCCCATGGTCAGGAACTTGCCCGCCTCGCTTCTATCAAAAACCTCGACCACCTTACTCTCGAAATCTTCAAAGCCAAATCCGATGTCAGCCAACTTACTCCCGACCAAATCGTCACCAACGACTATAAAATATTTGATTTCGGCCGAAAAACTCTCATTAACCAAATCGAGACCGTCGACCAGCGCGCTATTCTCCGCCGCAAATCAGACCTGCTTCATGCTATGGCCCGTGCCAAAACTAAACACCAAGTTGATCTGGTATTCGTAGCTATAACCGATATCCTAAAAAATAATACCAAACTACTTTGTTTATCATTAACCGAGCAAACCCTCGCCGCCGCCGCCTTCTCCGCTAGAGTAGGGAATAGTCTTATCGACATCGGTCCTAAACTCTCTCGCAAAAAGGAAATCGCCCCTGCCCTCGAAAAAGTCATCAATTTGTCCCCACGCTAACATTTACCCCATCTCTATCTACTTGATCCATATTTAATTTAATATGTCAGACCCCAAATCTCCGCCGCCAGATCAACCTCTTTTCCCTTCTTCTCCAACAGATCCCGAAACCGAAACCCACACAGAAGACCTTCCCCAGATCTATTCCAACCGCTTCGGTACCATCATCCCCACTTCCATGGTCGAGGAGATGGAAAAATCCTACCTCGATTACGCCATGAGCGTCATCGTCTCACGCGCTCTCCCCGATGTACGCGACGGCTTAAAACCCGTCCATCGCCGCATTCTCTATGCCATGAAAGGGCTAAACCTCTCCCATGCCGCTTCCTATAAAAAATCCGCTCGTATCGTCGGAGAAGTCCTTGGTAAATACCATCCCCATGGCGATTCCGCCGTCTACGATGCCCTTGTCAGATTGGCTCAAGATTTCTCCATGCGCTACCCTCTAGTCGACGGCCAAGGTAACTTCGGCTCCGTCGATGGTGACTCCGCCGCTGCCATGCGTTACACCGAAGCTCGTCTCTCCGCCATCACCGAGGAGCTCCTCGGTGATCTCGACAAAGACACCGTCACCTTCACCGACAACTTCGATGGCTCCAACCAAGAACCTTCCGTTCTCCCCGCCAAACTTCCCAATCTTCTCCTCATGGGTGCCGACGGTATCGCCGTTGGCATGGCTACCAAAATTCCCCCCCACAACCTCACCGAAGTTGTTAACGCCATCACTCACCTCATCGCTGCCGGCTCTTCTCCCCCCGACTCCACCTCGGCTTCCACAACTGTTACCGAAGCAATCCTCGAATCCTGTGACCCTCACTCCCTCATCGGCAATTTTCAATCCCAATCCACCATCGATGACCTCCTCGAACACATCCATGGACCCGACTTTCCCACCGGCGGTATTATCTACGACTGGGCCAGTATCAAAGAAGCCTACACCAGCGGCAAAGGTAAAATCATCACCCGTGCCCAAGCCGACATCCAAGAAAGTAAATCTGGCAAATTTCAAATCATCATCACCGAGTTGCCCTACCAAGTCAACAAAGCCCGACTAGTCACCAAAATCGCCGATCTAGTTCGCCACAAGAAAATTTCTGGTATCGCCAACTTAAGAGACGAATCCGACCGCGATGGACTCCGAGTCGTGGTCGATCTCAAAAAAGACGCCCGTCCCAAAGCAGTCCTCAACAATCTCTATAAATACACCCAACTCCAAGACACTTTTGCCGCTAACATCGTCGCCCTCAATCCCGACGGTGCTCCCCAAATCATGAACCTCAAAACCATCCTCAGTCACTACGTAGTTCACCGTCAACTCGTCATTGCCCGTCGCTCCCAACACGAACTCAAATCCGCCCGCGCTCGCGCTCACATCCTCGAAGGTCTTCTCATCGCCCTCGACCACCTCGACAAAGTCATCGACATTATCAGAAACTCACCCGATGCTGATGTCGCCAAAGAACGTCTGATCAAAAATTTCGACTTAACCGACATCCAAGCCACCGCCATTCTAGACATGCAACTTCGCCGTCTTGCCGCTCTCGAACGCCAAAAAATTGAACAAGAATACCAACAAATCAAACAAGCCATTCACCACCTCGTCACCCTTCTTACCCATCCCGACCAAATTCTCACCGTCATCAAAGATGAACTCCAAGACTTACAAAAGAGCTTTCCCGATCCTCGCCGCACCCGGGTAGTCAAATCCAAAATCGGCCATATCAACGAACAAGATCTGATCGCCGCCGAAGACAACATCATCGCCGTTACCAAAACCGGCTACATCAAACGCATGCCTCTTGGCACATACCGCTCCCAACGTCGCGGCGGTCAAGGTGTCACCGGCATGACCACCAAAGAAGAAGACTCCTTAAAATACCTCCTCACCGCCAACACCCACGATTCCATGCTCATCTTCACCAACACCGGCAAGGTCTTCAAACTCAAAGTTTACGAAATCCCCGAAGGATCTCGCCAAGCTAAAGGCCAAGCCGTTATCAACTTGATCAACATCGATCAAAACGAGGAGGTCAAAGCCATCATCACCACTCCCGACCAACTCGAAAAAGCTACCGATAAATACATTTTCTTAGCCACCAAAAAAGGTATGGTCAAAAAAACCTCTGTCGATCAATTCCAAAACATCCGCACCAGCGGTATCATCGCTATCATTTTAAAAGACAACGACGAACTGGTTTGGGGTTCCATGACAGACGACACCAAACACATCATCCTTGTTAGCCATCACGGCAAATCCATCCGTTTCCGCGAAACCGATCTGCGCGCTACCGCCAGAGATACCCAAGGAGTCCGCGGCATTCTCCTTAAAACCCAAGACGTCGTAGTTGCCGCCGAATCCCTCAACCCCAAATCTCCAGAACCCCAAGACAAACGCCGCCGCTTCTTCCGCGATTTTCTCATCGTTTCCGAAAAAGGTATCGGTAAACGCACCCCTGTTTTCCAATACCCCCTCCAAAAGCGAGGCGGCCAGGGCGTCAAAGTTGCCAACTTAAGCCCCAAAACCGGCTACATCGCTTGTGCCCAAATCGTCACCCAAGACGACAAGGAAGTTATCATCACCACCACCAAGGCCCAAGTCATCAAACTCCCATTAAAAAACATTCCTCAACTCAAACGTCCCACCCAAGGTGTCATCCTTATGCGCCTCGGCAAATCTGGGGACCAGGTGGCGGCCTTAACCACAGTCAGTGAAAATTCCGACTAGCCAATCATCAAATATCGCAATCAAATATGAACAAACAATTCGACATCGTCTCCGTAGGTTCCGTTTACCTCGATATCAACTCTCCCAACTTCCCTTTCCAAGAACAGATCAACGTCGAATCTGAAATTGTCGGTGGCAGTTACATCCTCACTCCAGGAGGATCAGCCCTAAACTTCGCTCGTGTTTCCTCCTTCCTTGGATTAAAACCCGTGTTCATCGGCAAAATTGGTTCCGATAGTCCCGGCGAAACTCTCCAACATC
>CAYNFZ010000082.1:0-6620 GCA_964396725.1 uncultured Pseudomonadales bacterium | reverse complement strand
CTTCAAATCTGCTCGTAGTACCCTTTCTCTCACCAACCTCCACCTCATGGTTCCTTGGTGTCATTTTCCTCCAGACTTCCTCCAACTCAAAAAACATCTCGCCTCCCAAGGTATCATCCGCTCCTCCAGCCTTAAATTTTGGCTCTCTCTCGATTTTCCCGCTAATATTACCGACCTGCCTCAATTCTTCTCCTCTGGTGTCGACCATGTCCTCATCAACTTTCCCCAACTAGCCATTCTTTCCCAAGGTTTCGATCCTATCAACGAAGCCAAACCAGACCGCCTCAACTTCGACCATCCCTTCCTCTTTTCTCTTCTCCGTCAAGCCATTCCTCTCTGTCACCAGCACCAAGTACCCGTTTCGCTTCTCTACACTCATACCCCCCAACCCGAATTTATTCATCTACTCGTTTCTCTCGGGATTTCTTCCTTGTTCATTCCCTCTCCAGCTCTTTCCACCACCCGTCAGCTCCTCTACCAATCAGAAACAAAATTAATCAGTTAATTCTATGGCCACCATTCAAAACCTCTATGCTTCCCAAATTCTCGACTCTCGTGGTATTCCCACCGTTCAAGCCCATCTCGAACTCGACTCTGGTCATACCTTTACTAGCTCCGTGCCAGCCGGTTCCTCCACCGGCAAATATGAAGCCGTAGAGCTAAGAGATGGTAACAATTCTCGTTACTTCGGTATGGAAGTCACTAAAGCCATCTCCCACATCAACCACACCATCGCTCCCGCATTAAAAGGCCAGGATCCTAGCCGTCAAACCAGCATCGATCAAATCCTTGTCAACCTTGACGGTACCAAAAACAAATCCAAGCTTGGAGCCAACGCCATCCTTCCCGTATCTCAGGCTTCCGCTAAGGCTGGTGCTGCTATGTACAATCTTCACCTCTTTGATTATCTCGGCAAAAAATACGGTCTCATGGACATGACCGGTCGCATTCCCGTCCCTTGGATCAACATGATTAATGGCGGTAAACACGGTGCCGGAAATCTCGATTTCCAAGAGTTTATCATCGTTCCAACTTCTACTCGCTCCTATCCAGAATCTCTTCGTCTAGCCGTAGAAATCTATCACAGCCTCGAATCTGCTCTCACTCAAATGAATGCCATCCATTCCATCGGTATCGAAGGCGGCTTTGCTCCTAACCTCTTTACCAACAAAGATGCTCTCGAAATCATCATTGAATCTATTCGCCGAACCGACTATATTTTCGGAAAAGACGTTTTCTTGGCCCTAGACGTCGCCGCTTCCCATTTTTATTCCGAGGGCCATTATAAAATCAAAGATCGTCCCAAACCCATTACCTCAACCGAACTTCTCCAATTTTACCAAGAATTAAACAGTAATATTAACATCTATGGTCTGGAAGATCCCTTCATCGAAGACGACTGGAAAGCTTGGTCTGAAATTACCGAAATGCTTTCCGCCAACACTCTCATCGTTGGAGATGATCTTATCTCTTCCAACAAACAACGCCTCCAAAAAGCCATCACCGAAAAAGCCTGCACCGGCATCTTGGTCAAACCCAATCAAATTGGTACCATCACTGAAACCGTTGAAGTTATCAAATTAGCCAAAGAGGCCAACCTCCAACTCATCATTTCTCATCGCTCTGGTGAAACCAACGACACCTTTATTGCCGACTTTGCTGTCGGTACTGGAGCCAACTATGTCAAATTCGGCGCCCCCAGTCGTGGCGAACGTACTATCAAATACAACCGACTTCTTGAAATCTACCAAATTCTTCTTACCAACCAAACCAATTCTTAAACTATCAATTATCTTTAATCCACTATTATGAACAAGCCCTTAATCGAATACATCCACCAAGCCGAATCCAACCACACCGCTCTTGGCCACTTTAACATCTCCAATCTTGAAGCCCTCCAAGGTATTATCCAAGCCGCCTCCAAGCTCCATCTTCCCATCGTCATCGGCGTCTCCGAAGGTGAGCGTGAATTCATCGGAGTTCCCCATGTTAAAGCCCTTATCGATAGCTTCCGCAAATCTACCTCTATCCCCATCTTTTTAAACGCCGACCACACTTACACTCTCGAAAAAATCAAACTCGTGGTCGAAGCTGGTTTTGACTCCGTCATCATTGACGGAGCCAAACTTTCTCTTCCCCAAAACATTGATCTTACCAAACAAGTCGTCAACTACGTCCGCTCTACCAATCCCGATATCCTTGTCGAAGCCGAACTCGGTTACATTGGTACCTCCTCACAACTTCTTGATGAAATTCCTCCAGGTGCTACCCAAGCTCAAGAATCCATGCCTACAGCCGACCAAGCTCGAGATTTTGTTCACCAAACCGGAGTTGATCTTCTCTCTCCCGCCGTCGGCAATATCCATGGCATGCTCAAGCATGCAGCCAACCCCCATCTCAACATCGACCGTATCCATCAAATTCGTCAAGGTGGGGGAGTCCCTCTGGTTCTCCACGGTGGATCCGGCATCTCCGACGCCGACTTCACTGCCGCCATCTCCGCAGGTATCTCCATGATCCACGTCAATACCGAAATCAGACTCGCCTACAAAAATTCCCTCTCTCAATCACTCCAAGACAACCCCAACGAAGTCGCTCCTTACAAGATCTTAAAACCCACCATCGCTGCCGTAGAACACGTCGTCTCTGCCAGACTCCAGCTGTTCAATTCCACTACGCACTAAATCGACGAATTACCCCCACAACTCGTCCTTGAATCCTCACGCTTGTGGCATAAATTGGTCTCATGCTAGCATTAGCCGGTTCTAACCGTACTCTTGTCGCTTCTCGATAGAACCGCTTCAATGTTGCCAACCCATTCTCCAGTAACGCCACTACTATCTGCCCATCATTGGCATCTTCTTGCTCCTCTACCACTACATAATCCCCATCCAATATTCCATCTTCAATCATACTATCACCCTTGACTTGTAACACAAATGACCTCCGCTTTCCCGACACCATATTGGGCGATACCGACAGTTTTGCTTCTGGATCGGTCATTGGTTCAATCGGTCTTCCCGCAGCGATATATCCCATTATCGGTAAAAACACTCCTTCCAAAGCCTGACCAATCTTTTTATCAATTAATTCAATTCCTCGCACCGCCCCTTCGTACTTACGAATCACTCTTTTTTTTACTAACGCATTCAAATGCTCATGTACCGTAGCCAATGACGACACCCCCAAACACTCAGCTATTTCCTTCAAAGTCGGCGCATACCCGTGCTTTTGCAAGTATTGTGCGATAAAATCCACTATTTGACGTTGCCTTCGGTATAACGTCACTGCCATTATTACCTCCTTCTGGTGTAGCTCTTGCTCCCACACCTTCATTTATCTATTATTACTTTTACTCCCAAACTAGCAGCGAATATATTTCAAATAATACCCTCACAATACCCAAATCATATCACCTCGTCAACAATATCTTTATATATCATAGTGTCATTAAAAATATAATACCCAATACCGAAACAATTCCATCATTACTTTCTTCGCATCATGAAATTCAACCTCTCCTCCTCATTTCAACCAACCGGTGACCAACCCCAAGCCATCGATTCTCTAGTGTCTGGTATTAACTCTTCCCGTTCTCACCAAGTACTCTTGGGAGTTACCGGCTCCGGTAAAACCTTCACCATGGCCAACGTCATCGAGAGACTTCAACTTCCCTCTCTCATTATCTCCCACAACAAAACCTTAGCCGCTCAGCTCTACCAAGAATTTCGTGACTTTTTCCCCCAAAATGCCGTTTCCTACTTTGTCTCTTACTATGACTACTACCAACCCGAAGCCTACATTCCCCAGACAGACACCTACATCGAAAAAGAAACCAACATCAACGATGAAATCGACAAACTCAGATTATCTACTACTACCAATCTTCTCACCCGTTCAGACGTCATTGTCATCGCTTCAGTTTCTTGCATCTACAACCTCGGCTCCCCGGTCGAATACGGTCGCTTTATCCTCGAAATCACCACCGGCCAAATTGTCTCTCGCCAATCCATCTTCTCCCGCTTAATCGATCTCCAGTACGATCGTTCCACCACCGATCTCCACCGCGGTTCCTTTCGCGTCAAAGGCGAAAATCTCCAACTTTGGCCCGCCAATGTCGATTATGCCCTCCACCTTGTTCTTCTCGAAAATAAAATCGACTCCATCACTCCCATCGACCCCATCTCCGCTACCCCCATCCCTGCCTCCAAACTCGAAGAACACCACCTCTCACCTCACCAGCGTACTCACGTCATCTATCCCGCCAAACACTATCTCACCGACCCCAAATCTCAACAACAAGCCTTCTCCGACATCAGACAAGACCTCCGTTCCCAAGTCAAACACCTTCTCCAAACCAATAAACCTCTCGAAGCTCAACGTCTCAAACAAAAAGTCCACTACGACCTCGAAATGATCTCCGAATTTGGCTTTGTTAACGGCATCGAAAATTACTCCCGCTATTTCGACGGCCGCAAGCCTGGTCAACCTCCCTACACTTTAATCGATTACTTTCATCACAACACCAAGCTCTTCAATCTCTCCACCTTTCTTACTTTTGTCGATGAATCCCACATCACCCTTCCTCAAATTCGTGGTATGTATCTTGGTGACCAAGCTCGCAAAAAAACCTTGATCGACTATGGCTTTCGCCTTCCTGCCGCCCTCGACAATCGACCCCTCAAATTTTCCGAATTTATCCACCGCATTCCCCACGCCATCCACGTCTCCGCTACTCCTGGAGATTGGGAAATAGCTCAAGCCGCTCCAGAGCAGGGTAGGGGAGACACCCCAAATTCCACACCCTACTCGCGCTCCGGCATCGCCGAGCAACTCATTCGCCCTACCGGCCTTCTCGATCCTCAAATCGACATCCGCCCCACCACCAATCAAATTCCTGACCTGGTCGTCGAAATCATCAAACGCCAGAAGCAAGGCCAGAGAACTCTAGTCACCACCCTCACCAAACGCATGGCCGAGGACCTGACCGAGTTCTTAAACGACGAAGCTAAACTGACCAGCGTCTTTCCCGACACCGCCCAACTCGTCACCCTTCCCCAGGTTGCTTATCTCCACTCCGATATCAAAACCCTCGATCGTTCCGACATCTTAGACGACCTCCGCCTCGGAAAATTCGACGTTCTCGTCGGTATTAATCTTCTTCGCGAAGGCCTCGATCTCCCCGAAGTCAGTCTCGTCGCCATCTTAGACGCCGACAAAGAAGGCTTCTTGCGCTCCACCACCTCTCTTATCCAAGTCATGGGCCGCGCCGCCCGCCACCAGAAAGGCCAAGTTATCATGTACGCCGATCACACCACCCGTTCCATGACAGCCGCCATAGACGAAGTCAACCGTCGCCGCCACATTCAACAATCCTACAACAAAAAACACAGTATCACTCCCCAATCCATTCAAAAACCCATCCGCTCCGTTATTATTCAAAGAGATACCGTTTCAGTTCCCACTACTCAGTCCACCATCCACCTCACCAAAAAAGTATCTCTCGATCTCGACCAACTCGACCCCGCCTCCCTCACCCCCACCGACAAAACCAAACTAACCAAACAGCTCACTCGCCGTATGCACCAAGCCGCCCGAGACCTAGACTTCGAACTCGCCGCCCGCCTCCGCGACACCATCGCCAAGTTTTGACTTTACCCCCTTACCGCTTCAGTATTCCCTATGATAAAATATAGTCAGGAAAATCAGTCTCCATCATCGCCTAAACAGACCTGACAGCCCCAATCCTCTCCATTTGTAACTCCTCCGCACCTTAAGACCAGAAAGGTAACAGGCATGAACTACGCCCTTCTCGGATCGGCTTGTCTCATCGGGACTTTCATATTCTTGATGCTCGTCTGCGTTGTTGTCCCTCTCATCCAGCACCGTCGTCGCTTCCGACCTCTCCTAGAATTTCCAACTCTCAATGGCGTCGAAAACCGCTACTGCGACACTTGTGGTCGAACCCTGGTGGTAGATCTCAATGAGTCAGGCACCGTCCTACGACCCGGCTACGGACCTTCCCCGCGGCTACCAGTGGCAACTCGTCTGTCCCACACAAAACGCAAGCCACGATGCTCACCACGAAACTACCGCTTCACCGTTTCCCCACTCCAAAAGCAAACGCCGTCTAGGCGACTGACTCTAGCCTTCTACCGCAATTCATCCAACTATTACACCCCTCGTTTTTCCTCTTTTAGCTGCCCATTTCCAGGCCTATCAAATCTTGAGAGATTATTTTTCCCAAGGCGAGATAGGCTCCTTTTCTTTCCATCCATCCTTTTCCATACTTTAACTATCAGCTCCAGTAGGCTACAATAAACTTTCGCCTATTATTTGGTTTTGGGCCAAAATCTAACCCTTCAGCACTATTACTCACCAGTAAATCCATTATTTCCTACTTCTTACTCATTACTTCCTAATTTCATGGACTACATCACCATCAAAGGCGCTCGCCAACACAACCTCAAAAACATCGACCTTGAGATTCCCAAAAATAAACTCGTAGTTTTCACCGGCCTTTCCGGTAGTGGCAAAAGCTCACTGGCCTTCGACACCATCTATGCTGAAGGCAAACGCCGCTACGTCGAGTCCCTCTCTTCCTACGCCCGCCAATTCCT
>CAYNFZ010000081.1:0-6661 GCA_964396725.1 uncultured Pseudomonadales bacterium | reverse complement strand
CCGGAGCTAGCTCTCTTGTAGCTGCTACTATCCCCCCCGAATCCCTCCGCAACCCTCCCGTCAAGACCTTCGTTAGCGACCCTAACCAAATCTACACACAAATCTCCCAACCCTACCTCCCCGACTACCTTCTCGCTCAACAACAAGCCCGCGCAATCATCATCGACGGCATAGAACAACACCGTTATGCCAACTATCCCGACTACCTCGATTGGCTCGAGGAAATCCACCGCGTCACCGCCCATGGCACCGACGGCAATCTCAACTACCAAACCATCATTCATCCTGGCACCTTCCGCGATTCCACCTCCGCCAATGCCAGTAGCAAACACATTCAAGAATCCGACCAAGTCGCCCACATCGCCAACGACTACCAAGATCCTTTCGCCTCCGACTACCCCGCCAACCGCCTCTCTCACCTGTACCTCGAAGGCCTTCCCCAAGAAGCTCTCCCCACCAACCAAGGCCCTCGCCACTTCTTTCCCGACTACCAACACACCCGCCTCTACCTGGCCAGTCTCTACACCAAATACAACGACCTCATCAACCTCTCTCCCGCTCTCACTCCCAAAAACTTTCTTCCCCTTCTCGCCGACTACTACCAACTAGCCCTAAACGCCCACCCCTTCGAGCAAATCAACCACTATGTTTTTATGAACCAAACCAACGCCTACATCGAGTCTCGCGGTCTTAAAGGCGTCCAGCACGGCCTCTTGGAACACGCCGCCCTCCGCCTCCAACCCACCACCTTCCGCCACTTTTTCACCGATTGGGTCCTATCTCACCAATAATCCTCCACCCAAACCTGTCCTTCCCCCACATCACCATGCCCAGCACAACCAACTCTGACAAGTATGCTCTCTCCTGACTCCAAACCCAACCACACCGCTCCGGGATCGCTACTCAAGGACGATCCCGGAGCGGAGTTTTCCCCTGAGAAGATTTTT
Organism: uncultured Pseudomonadales bacterium; assembly: GCA_964396725.1. GTDB lineage: Bacteria > Patescibacteriota > Microgenomatia > UBA1400 > CAYNFZ01 > CAYNFZ01. Next base: position 5,714 of record CAYNFZ010000081.1, on the reverse strand, counting down.
CCCACAAAAAAAAGCGCCGGTAGGTTGTGAATCAGCTTCGAGACAGTCAGGCATCCTGACCTCCCAAATTGCTTCATCGCCACCTCGGCGCTCATCATTACTTATCCTCGATCACCACTAACTACAATCACAGAGCGGCAGTCAGCTCTATCACCACCACCACGGCTATTACCACGGTAGCCACAGTCGCGCCTATAGCTATCAGGCAAGACCACCCCAACTCCTCGTCAGTGATTGTCTCCACAGTCAGCCTCTCACCCACTCGAGCCCGGTAATAATCGGCCACGCTCACCGTCACCACCACAGAACCCGCCTGAGTCTCCACCTCAATACACCCCGTAGGCGAATTAATAATCTCCTCGCCTCCATAACTTAGCGATAGTCGATACCGCTCCAGCGGAAACTTCTTCGTCACAATCCCCGAAACCACGTGTTCATCCTGCATTTTCAGTCCCTTTCTGATTCAGTCTTTCAACGAGCTACGCGAATTGTTTCATCATCCCATAACATTTTACCATCTAATCCCTCCGATCAATACACCCCTCATCTTCTACCCCGCTCCGGGATCGCTACTCAAGGACGATCCCGGAGCGGAGTTTTCCCCAGAGAAGATTTTTCCCACAAAAAAAAGCGCCTGCGGTTGTCCGACCTGAATTCGAAACTTCTCGCGCGCTGCGAGAGTCCAAATTCCGGTTTCCAACCAGGCGCTTCTTGCTTTAGCCCAACATACACGACACCACATTGGGCACGATCACCATCGCGGCCGCCAGAATCACTATCACCAGCACAAACACCGCCAACCAGTCGATGACTTCATTCTGGTATTCGTACTCATCCCCTTCAGAATGCAGATTGTAATCGCGAGCCGACACTTCAACCCGATCTCCCGATTCCATCTCCAATACATAGACTTGTTCGATAAAGTTAGCCGGGATGTTAAACCACACCGACTTGTGCATCCACCGCACCACCCTAGTTCGCAACCGCGAATAGGTCAGCTTCTTTGCGACAATCCCTGACTTTTTTGTAGCCATATCCCTTCTCCTTTACTATGCAGGCAAAGACACTCCTATGAGCACCACCAGCATCAGGCCAACCACTATCGCCACCATCGCGACCACGAAGAAATATGTTTCTAGCATGTCTTCATACAAAATAGCGTAGTTGCCCTCCTGGACTCGATCCCATTGTTCCCAGTCAACTGACACAATCTGGCCAGTGTTGAGCTTCACCAGAAAATCCGTCCATTCCATCACTCGACTCCTACCCGGAATCAAGGGCTTGATCGAGATAAATGTTGGGTAGACTCCGATTCTTTCCTTCTTTTGTTTAGCTACTACCATACCCTCATAGGCATTAAACCGCCATCGCGGATAAGCCTGAGGGCGAACACCCCGTTTGCGTTCCTTTTTCTTGCCCATCCGCTTCACCTCTCATTCGGCACATAATCGGTTTGGTAGTAATCGCTATCTTCCATCACTCGGAAGTTGTCATAAAACTCCCCAGAGCTTCTTCATCGCATCCCCTCCGCCCACTTCACGTACAGCCAGTCCCCCCGCTGTAGATACGCGATCTCGTGAAACTGTTGCCAATCGCTCATCACAAACCAAACTCGCGATTCCACCAGTTCTCCTTCTTTCCAGATCTGAACCCAATTAGCTACGATGTACTGACACACGCCGTAGCCCCCCACCTCCACACACGAACCAACCAAATCAGTTCGTGCCTCGTATTCCCCCACATATACATCGGTCGCGGCCAAAATCACTCCATACACAACCAGAGTAAACACTATCGCCGCCGCCCATCCCACGACATTCATGCCAGTACACTTTGCTCGCAGCCCTTTTAACCAGCTTCTCATCTTCCTATCCTTTCCTATTCACTTTTCAATGTACGTACCATTGTTACCGGATGAAACCATACAGACATCCACCCTCGGCTTCATCGCCGATCTTTTGTCCCAGTTACAAAAAACCGACTATCAAGCTAGCCGGTTCCCTCATTATACTATAGGTTTGCAAAATTGGTACAAAAAAACCGGCTTACATCTCTGGCCGGTCGTAAATGTTTGAGTCAATCACCAAGCAATGCCTGTCTTCGTGACCTGTCTTGGACTCAAACCAAGGCGTTGTTGAGAAAATCTCTAACGTCTTTAAGGTACCTGCATATTATAAGATTTATTCCACCCTTAGTCAAGAATTAGTCACCCACTCCAACTAATTTCCAAGTCTTAAATCTTGATTCGTGATTCTTGCCCCGCCTCGCGGTGAGCGCCAGCGAACTTTGCGAGGATTCGTGATTCTTAACTCTTAACTCACACTTCACCCAACTAAACCCTTTAAACTAGACCCTACACCTACACCCATTTAGCATTATTAAACCCTCCAGATCAATTTCCCCCATTGACACCGTGAAAAATTCAATGCTACATTGGATATATTCAGAATGTATCACTCACATTCACAGTAATATAAACCTAGCCCAAAGGAGTCCAAATGCCTGCTACAGACTCAAAGACCCCCAAACGCCTCGATATCAACAACCTTCCCGACCTTCTCACTGTTCGTGAAGTCGCCGATCTTCTCCGCGTCTCCCCTCTTACCATCAAACGCTGGGGCAAACGCGGCAAACTTCCCGCTATCCGCATCAACAGCCGCGGCGATCGCCGCTATAAAAAAGAATCAGTCCTCTGGTTGTTGGGCATCAACCCTGAGGACCAACTCTCCACTGCCAACTAGCCCCCCAACCCCAAAAGTCATCCTCTCGCCCTCCGTAGCTCTCTGACCTTTGAAGCTTTAGCGAAAGAGGTTTAGCGTAGGAGGGTGGTTGTTAGGCATCAACCCCGAAGATCAAGCCTCCGTCTCCAACTAGCCTCCCCTCTCACCAAGTCTGAGTCTCGCCCTTCCCTATTCCCCAGCCAACCGCAGAACGAAAAAGAGTAGTGCTCTACCCCAACCCCAACCACCCCACCACCACTCGAGCTTGAATCACAACTTCCGATACCACATCTCTTTCACATTCTCCATTTCCCGCAACAAACACCCTCCCCAACACCCACCATTTCTTCTACCCACTCCAACCAATCCCCGTTCTGCTCGGCCACCTGTCCCTCATGCATCCCTTGCCACTCACTCTCAGGATATCCCCGATCATAGATCCACCCTTCCAACACCTCCATCTTGACCTTCTCTCGCCGATTTTACCATCTCACCCAAACGACTCTCACCCCGTTCCCCTAGAGTTTATCAACAAACTCAGTCTGGCTACCCTACCCTCTTCCATCTCCAGTTATAATTCCGCCATGTGTCCAGAAAAACTCCAACTCTCCCGCCGCCAATTCCTCCAGCGCTCCCTCCAACTAGGTCAACTCGCTCTTTTCGGCAATAGCCTCCAATTCGCCGAAAAACTCGCTTCTCACCCCGAACTCCAATCCCTCCGCCAAGCCAACGTTCGCGGCGACTGGAAACTCCTCTTCCTCCCCGGTAACCACCACATTTCCTCCACTCTACTCGACGACTCCCACTCAGTCATCATGGCCGAAAAATCCATCGGCGGCTCCCACCAACTCGCCTCTTTCGTCTACCCCCACTCCAGATCTATCCTATCCCCATCCTCTCCATCTACTCCAGACGTTCCTCCTTCTTCCCCTCCTCCTTCCCGCCCTACACCCACTCCTCCATCCCTCCTCCCTCAACTCAACCTTGGCTTCGGTGGTTCCGGCGAAGCCATCCAGGCTCACTACCAAACCCTCACCGATATCTATACTTCTCCACACCGCTACCTCGTCTCCCTCGACAGCCTCGGCTCCGAAGCCTTCTATCCCCACCAACACGCTCTCAGCAACCAAGTCGCCCTCGGTACTGTCATGGCCGGACTCCACTTTCCCTTGATCCGCCCCCTTGAACAATTTCTTCTCCGTCGCCTCAGCCACCTCACCCCAGATGAATTCACCCACCTCACCACCCGGCTTACCACCTTCCTTCGTCACTCTATCCCCGATCATCCCCTCATCCAAGCAGCTGATACCATCTCCCGTCCCTTACCTTCCTTACTTTCAGAAATTGGACTCATTCTTCCCACCCTTCTCGCCACCAAATCACTCAACGACTGGTTCTTAAACCAAAATTCTAGTGGTTGGGACCTACCTCCCTTCCTTTGCCATTATATCGACACCCTCACCAACCAACTCCCCACCGACATCTTTGGTCTCTTAAACCCCCACGATCAAGAAATTTTCCAATCCACCATCACCACAAGAAATTTAAACATGACCCTCAACGCCCTCCACGCCCTCTCCCGTTTCAGTTGGACCGAACCGCTGCTCGAACCCCACCACCCTCTCACCCAACCTTCCACCCACACCGTGCCTCTAACTCACGGTCTCTTCCACGCCGAACTCAAACTCCTCTATCTCCAAGGCCCGGACCATATTCAAACCCGCCTCCGCCACCTCACCCACCAAACCCTCACCCGATACCTGGAATGGATTACCTCCACCCCCAACCTCGAAACCAAACAATCTCTCATCCTCGACTTTCTCCTCTCTGCTCGAGAATACTCCTTCCCTACCACCAGCAATTTCCTTCCCGATCCTCTTGTCTACCCCTCCACCTCCACTGGTATCGAAATCCTCTGGCAAACCATTAGCCAACTCCGCCACCAATGGCCTCCAGATACTCCCATTGGCCAGACCCTCACCCAGATCATCACTCCCTTACTCGATTTCACCTCCACCACTCTAAGATTCCTCAGCCTCTACCGCACCGGCCCTAATTCTCCTCAATCCCGCGGCCCTTTCTCCACCTCCAACTTTGGAGTCATCGATCCCCATCACCTAGACTCTCTCTATCTACCCCACCAAGCTCTCCTCTCCCCCTCCGACTACTCCAGACCCTACTTTGGTCTCGCTTTTAGTCACGGTCTTCCCCTGGTTCTAGCCTTCCACCCTTCCCACACCGCCTGGAATATCAAAACCGCCACTTACGCTTCCCTCCTAGTCGGCCAATCCCACCCCCATCAACCACCCGCCTCCTGGACTTGGTTCAACTTCCACACCGACCACTTCCACCTCATCTAGTTCATTCCTACCCAAACTCCCAAGTCATATCCCAACTCACGCGCAATACTTACCCTCCCTTTTCTTCGCTCATCCCCTCGCCTCATCAAAACGCCATACTCCATTTATACCTCCTCGACCACCTCCTAATTTTCAGGAGGCTTTAGGCTTATCGGTCCACCCCGGCTCATAGCAATCGTTAGAAATGTGTCTTGAATGTACCTCGAAGCTGCTTGCTCATCCTCAGTTAACCGCCCACTGGTATCTCGATAATTTATCAGTTCAGGATAACCTCTACCTTCTAAAGGCCTCGCAATCTCAAGCGCCGGAGCTTCTCTATCTGTATTCACCCGAAAAACAATATCGATCTGCTCCTCGCCATTTTCACCCCCTGGCAGCCTAACCACAAACTCATCGCGCGCATCAAATGTCCACTCACGCGGCTCTCCGGAAACATCAATCACATACCTACCCTCATCATCTCTCTCTACGAATTCGGCAACTTCCGGTTCATCGCTATTCAGCTCCCTCTCCCCTCTACCCAAATCATTATGATCTAGACCAACTCGCTCAATCTCAACCTTGTCTTCTCCAGGATTCAAGTTCGCTCTCACCCTAAACTCCACCCGTTCAATCCCAACACTGTAACCTTGAA
>CAYNFZ010000080.1:5191-6745 GCA_964396725.1 uncultured Pseudomonadales bacterium | reverse complement strand
TAGAGAATTATTTTTGGTGAATATGGGATGAGATGTGGGTAAGCTGAGATAGCTCACACCCAGCTCGGCTGGATCTGAGGTGAGATGTGACTAGAGGTGGAGAAGGTGAGATAGGTTGTTTAATCACCAATCACCCCACGTTCGCCAAAGGCTACGGTGGGCAGGCAATAATCAATCATCAAATAATGACCAAACCGGAAATTCTAAATGCGAATGACTAAGCTCCAAACAAATACTAAAAACTAAACTACCAACGATTCTAAGTTGCGACTAGAAAGTTTTTAGTGAGTTGATGGATGTTACTTGTGAAATGGAACGAGAGGGGATTGAAGGGAACGAGGGAGGGTTTTTGCAACAACATGTTGCATGGGGTGCGGGAAAGTTATAGGGAGCGATGCGGAGAAGAGAAAGGAAAGTTGGGGTGTGTAAGTACAGTTATGGTGTAGTTTCATGGTGGCTATGGGGTGGTTTCACGCGAGAAAAGAGTGGGTGCCGAAAGAAGTACGAAGAAAGTAAATCATCAATCATCCCACCTTCGCCCCTCACTTTGTCAAGACTTTGGAGGGCACGGCAAGGCTACGGTGGGCAGGTAATAATCAATCATCAAATAAATTCTAATCACCACGAGTTTGTGGAGGGGCTAGGGATGTTATCTTGGGCAGGGGATATGGCGCTCACTGTGTTCGCTAGATCCTTCTCAACCCGAGGTTGATCAGGATGACCCTTCGGCCAGCTCAGAGTAAACAAGCTCAGGGTAAACAGATTCAGGGAACAAAACTGGATGATACACGGGAAAAAACTGGGGGGGGTGAAGCAGGGGGTGTAGAGAGGGTGGTGCGTGGTAAAGCGGGGATGTGTTGCTGGTTGATGGCTTATAAACTCGTACAGACTACGGCTGGACAGTTGCGGATGCCCCGGCTGGCGGGCAAGAAGAGTATGACTGGTCCGTCGTAGTTGGCCAGGCGGTCGGTGGATTCGCCGTTGGCGCGAGCCAGGTCTTCTGCCTGGCGGCGAAGGGCTGCGCGTACATTGCGATCATCCAACGCTCGGCTGGCGTGCCGTGATCCTTGAGATGCTGTCGAGCCGATAACTCGGCCCTTTCCCTTTGCCATGTTATCCTCTCCCATGAGATAAACACTGCTTCGATTTTGGCTCTCTACTGCCCCCTGTTTTTTGAAAGTGCGTGGAGTGGTACAAGCTTATAACATGCTTGTAGTTTTCCACTTTGTGAAAGTGGTGATCTGAGCTAAGCGCCTATTGGCAGTTAGTCAAATAACCAATAGCATTGTATCAAGAGAGGTCGAGAATGTCAATGTGTTATAGGTCTTAGTACAAAATTACAAATTTTAAATTACCCCATGTCGTTCTTCGGTTAACTCGGGACTATGCGGGGCGCAGCAAATGATAAATGACAGATTAAGATACAAATTAGATACAAAACACCCCGCTGAGCCCTCCACAGGCGGGCAGGCGCGGCACGCAAGGAGCAAGAGGTAAGAAGTCGTGCGAATTAACCTAATTGACCTAATTTCTAATTAACCTAAATAAATCCCA
>CAYNFZ010000080.1:0-5181 GCA_964396725.1 uncultured Pseudomonadales bacterium | reverse complement strand
AGCGTCAAACAAGAAGCAAGAGATATGAATCAGGAACTACGAATCAGGAATTACTAAGCAAGATTCAGGATTTAAGATTTAGAAGGAAAGGGTGGGGGGGTTGTTTTTCTAGATCCTTCGTCTTGAGTAAGACTCAAGGTTCCATCCTTCGCCAAGCTTGCCTGTCAGCAAACAGGGCTATGGATGGCGAAGCAGGATGACAAAACATCGTGGAGTATCAAAACAGTTTCATTATGATTGTTGGTGAGGTGTGATACCAGGCGGGTGCGGGTTTTGTTCGGTGGCGAATTTAGTTGGCGTTTTGGGAGAAAGGGGGGATAAAAATAATGTGATATTGGATACAATTAGTTTTAGCATCTTGAGTAAACTTGTGCTTGACAGGGTAAAAAAACTTGGTCACAATGATGAGTAATGAAACTGTCCAAACTTGCTTCTATTACCGTCACCTCGAGTGCAGTTACGGTATATTTATTTGGAGTGATGGCGGTGGGAGTGTTGGCGCAGGATGTGAGTTTGAATGTAGTGGGTGAGGAAGATGTGGTGGTAACTCAAGAAGACCTGGAGTTGATTAAGCCTGGGTCGACGGGAGGATTTGGGTTAGTGTTGGAGCGGTTTGTAGATGATTTGAAGGAGAGGTTTTTGAATGATCCCAGCACAGTGATCGAGAATGCAGAAAAAGAACTGGCAATAATAGTAGGAGAAGCGGGTGAGGAAGAGGGGTATTCTCAAGAAGCGTTGGCGAAAGCCCAAGCGCGATATGAGGAGAAGTTGGGCAAGTTGGAAGGCCTGATGGCGAATTTGAGCGACACTCAGAAAGAAGTGATGTTGCAGCGAATAGCCAAGCATGAGGCGGTGCTTTCTAATAACTTTGTGTATGAGGCCAATGAGGCGAGTACAAATAGTGTACAATCGGTGTTGGGAAACTTGGAGGAGTGGAAAGAGCGGGCGCTGGATAGGTTTGAAGACAAGAAAGCCAGAGTGGAGGGGCGGATTGAGGAACGGAAGGAGGCGATTCAGAATAGGTTAGAAGCGGTTCATGAGAAAGTGGAGAACCGACTCGAGGTACGTAACGAAGTGATTGAAGCGAGGAAAGTCAAACTGGAAGAGTTTAAGGTAGCTCGAGAAAAGAAGATGGAGGAAGTGGCGACTCGAGTAGAGGAGAAAAAGGAGGAGGTAAAGCAGAAGGTGGAAGAAAAGAAGATAGAGGTGGGTGCAAAGCAAGTGGAAAAGATGGGGGCTTATGAGTTGAAAAAGGCCGAGTTAGAGGAGATGAAAGCGGTTTCAGCAGAGAAGCATGGGGGAGCAATGAGTAATTCGGATTATATCAAGGTTAAGGGAGCCATGGATTACCAGCCAGATGGCATCCTGGAAATGGTGGGCTGGATGATGGGAGGATTATGACAGTCTATAGCCAGAAGCAGATGGCTGAACAAGATAGAGAGTGGACTTGGCGGGATGAGGTGAAGTTTTTCTTGCGGTTTTTTACTGATGTACCAGATACGACGGCAAAAAAAAAGGAGAAGAAAGTGTGGTGGAATGGGAAAGCGTGGATTTGATCTAGGCAGGCTGGGACAATCGTTAATGCTTGATGCTTAGTGCGCAAGGCAAAGTGCTAAACATCGAGAATTAATGATTGATAATGAACGTTTATGCCTGAACAATAATTCTGAATGATTAATTGGTTTTGTGGTTTGGTGGTGGGGATATGTTTTTGGTGGTTGAGGAAGCATGGAGAATGCTAAATGCTATTGAGGTCCATGCGTAATCTGGCTCCTCACATGTCGCCAGAATTACCCAGGATGACAAAATCGGCTTGAAGAGTTTACCGATTTCGTCAAATGCTAAACGTTTGGTAGGTGAAGGTGCTTTTTTGGTGTTTGTGTGAGAGGAAATTTTGATGGGTTAGTTTGTAGATTGAGATATTAGTTTGTAGATTGATTGGGAGGGGGTAATTGCTGATTCCTGATTGCAAATTCCTAATTTCTAATTGACCTAATTGACCAAAACAAATTCCAATGACTAATGACGAAGTTCCAAAAAGAATGTCGAAATTCGAATAGCTGAGCTCCAAATAAATTCTAATATCGAAGTTCCAAAGAGAGTAAAGAAAACTGATGGTTAAGTTCCCCTACGCTGGGCGCGGTTGAGCATGCAATAACCAGATTCAGGATGGCAATAAATTCGGGTGTGATGTAACGGGTGAGTGGTGAGGGGAGTGGTAGTGAGGCGAAGTTGGGAGTGAATAAAACGGGAAGTTGGGGAGTGAATGATGAGTGTTTGCAGCCACAGGGTAGGGTGTGTTGGGAGCGGTTTGACGTTGTCTGTGGAAGTTTGTCTGCTAAAATGCCGATGAATCGCGCTGGATGAATGTGAAGTCCGGTGGATTTGTAGTTCTTTAACATGATGATGAGAAGAGAGAGGAATAAGCACCAAGTATCAAGAATCAAGCATCGAATAAATTCCAAATACCAAGTTCCAAATGGAGATTGAAGAGATACAAGAAGTACAAGAGGTACGAGAAGAAAATTAGAGAGAAAAGGATGAGAAGATGAAGAAAGTGCCTAGGCGCAATTTGTGGATTCGAGCCGAGGTGTTGCGATATCTGGCGAGTTTGAGGGATTCGACGGGGTCGGATCGTGAGGTGTAGACGGCGGTTGAGGTTTGGCAAGCTCTGGGTAGGAAGTTGTCTGAACAGACGCTGATCGAGCTGTTTGGGGAGTATGAGCGGGTCAAAGTAGTGGCCTAGACCTTGGTAGTGATGCGTGACCTGGACTTGGTGGAGTATGCGGCGGCTTTGAGAGTGAAAGTTTCTGACGCTGATTTTGGGACTAGCTAGTCCGGGGGTTGTGGAGATACTGCAACCGTAGAGCTTTAGTGATCGCAAAATTCAGATGAGTGCTTGAGATGAAGGAGAAGGGCAATGGTTACGAGAAGAACGTTAATTCGATGGGGTATATACCGAACTTTGCTTGATGCGAAAAAATCAGGGGGGTCGCGATCGCCTTGGGATTCGAGTCAGATTGCCGCTGGATTGCTAAAGTACACGTGGGCAAAGGAAGCGCTGGGTGAAAGTGACCCTATTTTTGTAGTAGCGGGCAATTTGCGGTTTATGAGGCAGGATGGTTTGATCGCCATAGATTCGTCTGGAAAATACTCCGTGGTCAAGCCAGGACTGATTCTGGAAAGGCTGATCCTGGATGCCATGAGTGCGGCAGCTCCACACACCAACGTAGCCTGGGGATGGTTTGAGAATGTTCAAGATCGATTGGACGATCTGGGGATGTGGTATGAAAGAGACCCTGCTTTGGTCAAACATTTTAGTTTTGACTCATTCTCTCGTGCATTGGACCACTTAGTTGAGTTGAAGTCAGTGTGGGCACATCCAGATGATCCGGAGCAAAATTTGGAAGACCCAGATCGGACCTTGTGGGGTTTGGCGCCTTGCGGAGATGAAGGCCAGGAGACTTCTTCTGCGGACCAGGGCAAGACCGGCATGGACTTGTATCTAGAACAGCAGGATGCACTTTATCAGGGTACAGTCGAGAAGTTGGGTGCTGGGATTGTTGGTGGTTCGGTGGCTGCGGTGATACACGATTTAGATCGAGTGTCTGCCGTGGGTTTGGAGTGGTTCGTCAGGGCAAATCTGGAGAGTTTGGGTGCTGACCCAGAGATTCTGCTAACTCCAGGGACTTTGTTGAATGCGGTTCTTGAGCTGATTCTTGAGGGGGCGATCGGAGTCGAGGAACAAGATAATGAGGCGATTCTGGTTGTTGACCAGGACATGTTGCCTCTTAATGAAGGAGACTTTCCTGATATCTTTGATGACGATGAAGTGGGTGACCGTGAGTCTGTGTCGATTTTGCTACGGCTGATGAAGTTGGTTGAGGCTGATAAGATGACAGTGCAGGTCATCCTGAATTTTGATCCGGTGGGAGGCCAAGAGGATGCTAATCCGCCTGGCGTCAGGGTAGTTCCATTGCGCGAGGTATTGGCCGCACTCGGTGAAGATGATGAGGTCTCGCCTGGGGCAGCTAGGCAAGAGATGACAGCAGAAGATAGGCAGTTGAGCTTGGCGGAGGAGATACCTCCTTTTGATCTGATAATCGAAGGAATCGAAGAAGGGTATTTTACCCAGCAGATGGCGATTGATTCGGTGCGGCAGCAAATGCTGGCGTTGGATGCGATTGGTTTGGGGGATAGTTCACAGTACCGCCGCCTTGATGAGATGTTGAATGAAATCGAGGGCGGGAGATGAAGAAAAAGCCCAAGAAGAAAAGCAAGAAGCGCAAGAAGAAAGCCAAGAAGGACTAGTCCGGGGGTTGTGGTGAATTCTACGACTGGAGAACGAATCAACTTCGAGTGTGATCTTGATGAATTGCCTGGAATAGGAGAAAAGAAAATGGTTAAGAGGAATACGCTGTTCTGGCGGGCGATCTATCTGGCGTTACTGGCGCAGCCGATGAATGAAGACGGAAAGCGCCAAACGTTGACGAGTAAAGAGATCGCCCAGGTTGTTGCAGGCTTTGAATGGATGCAGGAGTCGCTCGGAAGCAGGGATGTTAAACAGGTTAAGCGAGCGGTTGAGATGAGGCTGGGTTCGCTAATACAAGCGCGAATGATCAGCAGAGGTGGGTCAGAGGGCTACCGGGCGATCGAGCCAGAGTTGATTCTTGAGGAGTCAATCCTTTGGGCTATGAGAACCGATCCGTCGGAGGTGTGGACGACAGGTGAATGGTACGGTGAAGTGACCTCTGTGCTCTGGTCCCTCGGGTTGTGGGGTGATGTGGAAAACGAGATTCTCTCCGAGCACTTTGGCTATGACTCTTTCTGCAAGGTGATGAAACGCTTGGCTGATGAAGGGTTAATTTGTCGAAAGGTAGAACAGATCGTGGAGGAGCGGATCTGGTGGCGGCTACGGCAGGAGAGTGAAGAGAGTAGCGCTGAATCCGAGGCTGCATCCAGCGTAGGCTCAGGATCCAAGAAGAAGAATAAGAAGAAAGCCAAGAAAGGAAAGAAGAAACATGGGTAAGAGAGCCAAGGTACAAGATCGGGCGTTGGCGGTGGCCATCGTGCGGGTGCTGAAGGCGAGTGGGGTACCGATGGTGAACTCTGAGGTGACGGAAGCGGTGACAAGTCAACTCGGGGAGGAGTTTTTCGGGGAGAAACAGCCGGCTAAGGTAG
>CAYNFZ010000079.1:0-6763 GCA_964396725.1 uncultured Pseudomonadales bacterium | reverse complement strand
TTCTGTCACAAAATTCCCATGTTCCCGTGCACTCGTAAAATAGCTATTTATCATTTTAGAATCGATCAATCCGTCATTCGGCCTCAATTCCAAGTACTCAGCTAAAGATGAGTAAGGATAACTCAGTGTCTCTTCAATATTCCCAGTAATTCCACTTGAATAAGGATTCAGGTGAATATACCTCACTAAATGCAATAGCTGCTCGTCGGTCTCTACTCTCACGGTTCGAAACGGATTCAGAAACAACGAGCCTTTGCGTTTGTTGCGTATATTAAAGTACTTGGTATAACTGTTTAGCACGTCACCCACATACTTAGAAATTCCATTATTCATCTCTTGTCTAATAATCAAATGAAAATGATTAGGCATCAAGCAATACGCCATCACAGTAACTAGCTTTGGGTGTTCTCTAATTCGTATCAGCACACTTAACTTATCACTACCTTTTTCCAAATAGTTAGCTAGTTTTACCGACCTTTGGTTATATTGATAAAACCGCAGAGTAATAAAAAACCTACGATAAAAACGTCTGTTAGAAAACACTACCCTTCTATCAATCCCTTGATCATATACATGGTAAATAAATCCCGTCCTCAGTGGCACTTTCCGATATGGCACCCAATCAGTTTCTCAAACAATATCCCGACATGTCTTTTTATCCTTCCGCTGTGCCATTCTGCTGTGCCCCTCCGAAGCTCGAAGAGCAAAGGGTGGTAGCTTCGTGCGAAAGATGGTAGCTTGAGCGAAGGAGGAGAGGATTACACCCCTGGGGTGTACTACAAAATATGATAATTGAAACTTCATCATATTTCAGTTTAGAGGCATATCAACCCGAATTGGAACCCAGACTAAGTCCGGAAAGTATCCAAGCCTTCATCCAAGAGAATCTGGGAGCCGGAGTTATCATTTGGGTCAAAGAAGGCTTTATGCACTTTATCCACGACGAAATCGATACCAGAGAAGCGCCGCCTTACCACGGCATCATGAACCAACCGGTTGATCAGAATATGATTTTATATCCCTGGTATAGAAACAAAGACTTCAGCAACCTCGGCCGAGCCCTGCTAGCAAAAGGTGGTTTTCATCATTTTCTGGAAGAAATGGGTGGAGAAAATCACCAAGCACACATGACTCTACAATCGCCATACGGTCTAATGATCCCCTTCAATCAAATCGTCATGATGGGTCGAAAATCAAGGATATAACATTAACTCCGATCTTAATTCTCAAGCACGAACATATATCCTTCTTTCAATCCCGACGTGTCTAGAGCATTACACCCCTGGGGTGTCTTTACACCACTATTTTACCCCATCCCCAGGCCAAACTCACTCAAAATCTCACCGCACATTTCTGGTACTTGAATCAAGATCCATTCTCACTACTCCCTCGCACAATCCTCTTCAACTCTCTTCTTTTGTCTTGAATTTTCCGGGCCAAGTTCATCAATCCTGCCTCTCGCGCCGAATTCTGGTCTTGCCACAACCAATCATCTGCCACATCTCGCAGGTACTCTTCATCTCGGAAACCGGCATCTGCATAAATCGAAGTCATACTCAAACTAAACTCCAAATACGCCTCAGTCGTTCCAGCCTGAACCGCTTTTCTCTCCTAAGCCTCCGCCCACTTATCCAAGACTACCAGAGCAGCTGACACTTTGGGATTATCTCTGGGTAGATCAGCCGGGTCCCCAACCCCAAACCTTGTGAGTTGCTTTAGTTCTTCTATCACTTCGTCCCTTGTTGGAATTGGTACTTCGTCAAACCTAACTATTTCAGTCATATCAAACTATATTTAAAATTATTTTTGCTGTATTCTACCCCAAACCCAGACCAAATTCAGACAAAAATCATGACTGCTGGTCCCCAAATCGCTCAAGCACGTGTCTCTGATACTCGTTTAGTTCATACTCCGGGTCCCACTCCCGCAATTGCCTCAGATATCTTGCTTCCCACCTACAGGCTCGAGCAATCATGCCTTGAGAATCCACCAATACTCCAACGTTTCCTGTTTTTAAAACTTCCGTGTAATCCCAAACTTGACTGGCTGTAAACACCAACGCCCCCAACTGCATGTTGGCATCCTTCTCCACCATCTCCAACCAATTTTCAGGAATTAAAACCATACCTATCAATCCATCTTGTTTTGCTTCCACCCAAAAACTAATTGAGTCTACTGCCGGGGTCAACGCACTAGGAGTAATTTTATTTCCAATCGACCTCCACATCCAGGTCATCAAGTTTCTAACCCCCTCGTCGGGAAATTCTTCTCTCATATAGTCAACTGACTTATCAAAAGTTTGAGTTATCGCCATTGCCTTAGCTTTTAACTCATTGTCTTCCGACAACTCATCCACTGGGCGGGTTGTCACCAAATATTTTGCCAAACAAAAAACCTTTGTATTTCTCGGTCATATCCATATTTTACCCCAATCCCAGGCTGAATCCAGATTTTTCTCATCATCAAACCTTCCCCAGTTGTATCCCCACAATTTCTCAACTCAACCACATTGAAGCTCCCACAGTAGGAGCTGGGGGATTCTGTTTGACTTACTTCGAGCGTAAATCCGCCGAAGCAGAAATTTTTTCTCGCATTCATCCCCTAACTAAAGTTAGGGATTTTCTGTGTAGGCTGGACCAACCATCACTCGGCTTCTCACGAGTTACTAAACAACCTCTTCTACTTGACCTGCATTGCCCGGTCTCCCTCTCTCACCTTCTGACTCACCTTTATGCCCACTTCCTGGCCCTTTTTACCCACTTCCACTTCCTTGTGGTCAAACTGCATGTCGTCCACTACTTGTTCAAAATCGGTCGTGTTTCCCATAAACCGTACCGCCGTTCCCATCTCCAGGTTTTCTTCCAACCTCACCACCGCCACCGAAATCTTGTCATAAAAATGGGTCACCTCACCGATCATTTTATTTTCATCTGCCATGCCCCTCACCTCCTCACCTGTTTTCCACACTGTCACCCTTTTTTATAAATAAATACCAACCACTCCCTGCCACTCCTATCACCAACAATATCGGGCATAAAATCAAGGCTATCAAGAAAAACACCGGCTCGTCCGGCACCCCTACCTTTTCCCAAAAACCTTGCCCCATCAAGCCTATCATCAAAGCATAAACCAGGTTATGCAGCACCACACTCACAAAAAAGGCCGACCCACTTCCCCCGGCCAACAACAAAAACCATCTTAACCGTCCTTTTATTTGCTGCCTACAGGTCTTCCACACCAACACTACGCCACTAATCGAAAACACTGCCATCGGTACTAAAAACAACTCACCCCGGGGTATAAACTGCTCCACCCAGTCCGGACCAAGTATCTCTATCACCACCACCACAGCACTCAGAACCAAAACCAGCCAAACTTGCTTTATCCGCCGCAAATCTTTCCCCACCCGCTGTTCTTTCTTCCACATCATTAACCTCTACAACTTCAACTCCATTTTAGCATTTTCCCCAGCCTCCGTATCCGCACCAGTATCTCCACCGCTCTGGCCTTCACCCAAATTCGCCACTTCTTTTTCAATCAACTTTTCTCACGGGCGTCATTGCTTAAACAAATCAGCCATCTTCACCTATCCAGTTTACCCCAACCGGAGGTCAAATTCAGGCAACACACTCACAGTTTCAATCATCATTCCCAAAAAACATTTTCGAAAAACCTCACTCTTCCAAAAACCGATACGCCTGCTCGTATCTTTCCCTCCGTTCCCAATCCTCCTCCGTCACTCTCGGGAGCCTAGATAAGTTCATGTTGTCCTTCAAATCCAGCAGCTTTACCACCCGGGCTAGAGGATTGGCTTTAACCCTCTTCAGATACTCTTCATAGGTAACTCCCTCCTCCTTCGTCAAACACCTCACCGCCTCCACCACCTCCTCGCCAAACCCAGCCTCCACCAGATCATCAAAGCTAGTTTCAGAGTCCTCCACCACGTCATGAAGCAAAGCCACCAGCATCTCATCCATACTCTCAGCCTGCATCATCAACCGCAGCGGATGAAGCATGTACACTTCTCCTGCCTTATCCACCTGCCCACCATGTGCCTCCAGCGCAATTCCCAAAGCTCTCTCTATCGAGTGCATCTGTAACTTTTTTTAAACTTAATACCCACATTTTACTCCAACACCGGGAAAACTCACCTCACTCTCTCAATTCAAACCCCACACTCGCCGCCACAACATGCACTCCCAACTCCACCTTCACTTCCATCGACTCCTCCGGAAACTGGGCTTCACCAGCAAACACAATCTCCTCCAGCAGATGCTCCACAACGAGACGTTCACCATCAACAGTCCGACCCTCGTTCATCTCGGCAAACACCCCAAACATCTCCTCCACATCCACGTGCTTCTCCACTTCCGCCCTTATCGCCTCCCAATCTGGTTCTCTTTCACCACCGTTTTCTACCATTACCATGCCTTATTTTACCCCAATCCCAGGCCAAACTCATGCAAAATTTAAGTAGAGTAGAGGAGTGTAAAAAATTTCACTCCAACCCCAGACCAAAATCAGTCTTTAATACCTCACATAATAATTTCTTCGGGTTTAATTCGTTGACCTTTGCAAACAACTGTCAATACACCCCTGGGGTGTACTACCCCTGGGGTGTACTAGGTGTACTATTCTACCACCCACCACAATCCAGTCACAAAAAACCGAGGCTTACATCAATCCCAACTCCACCAATCTCTTCTTTCGCATTTGCGCACTAGGAAACGGTATCATTTTGTTCTCATCCTTCACCACCCCCAACCCCTTCTCTTGCCTATCGATTATCTCCCAAACTCGATCAACTGTAATATGAGGATAGCCGGAATTACCGATGAACTTGCTTACTCTCTCACACGGTTGTCCGTGATATTTCCAACTCAAAAAAGCCGGTGCTTCAACTCCACTTACTTCCACATTCCCCAAAGACAAATCATGGGTTCTCACCGCAACTACCAATCCCAACTCTCCTTTTTCATCATCCAGAAACTGCAGCATCACCAACAAAGGCCGCATCGGCTCCTCCAAAGGATCCTCACAAAATACCCTCACCAACATCTCCTCAAAAAAATCCATTCGCTCACCCGTATCAATATCAAGCCTCTCACTTTCCTTCGCCGAGACCAAAACCGGTAACGGAAAATTCATCGCTCTCCACACTTCCTCCCTCCCCATTAAAGGCTCAAGCATCTTTCTGACATTTCTTGTCGTCGGCTCAACTCTTCCGATTGGCTCTCCACCTTCTAGTATCATAAATGAAATTCTACCACCAGGCTAATTTACTCACAAAAACCATCAATCTCCACCGCGTCGGAAATTGTCCTTATCGCTCCCTTTCCTCGCCTTCCTAACCTGACGAAGTCTTTTTACTTCTCCTCCGCTTCTTCTGCCGCCATCGCCTTTTCCTTGGTCGCGTGCACTGTTCCATCCAGATGATGAGCCGGGGCGTAGACGGTGTAGAACTTAAGTGATTTATCCTGAGACGTATTCATCACGTTATGCTCACTCCCCGCCGACACCACCACCGCGTCTCCGTCGGCCACCTTAAACACTTCCCCGTCCACTACCACTTCACCCATCCCTTGATCAAATCGAAAGAACTGGTCATTCTCCGTATGAGTTTCCAACCCAATCTCTTCTCCCGGCTTCAAAGCCATCAACACCAACTGGCAGTGCTTGGCCGTAAACAACACTTTCCGAAAATTATCATTGGCCACCGTCTCATCCTCTAAGTGACTAAAAAAACCTTTCATCTTTCCTCCCATCACTAACTATTCCCCCCATTATAGTCTTCTTAGACCAAGCACAGGTTCCCAATTCTCTTGCGTATCATTACAAGCAAGTGACAATCATCAACCCCCACCATCACCGCCTCCCAATCTGGTTCTCTTTCACCACCGTTTTCTACCATGCCTTATTTTACCCCACCTCCACCTTCAACCAATATCCACACCCAACTGCCCCACTCTTCCAACCAACAGCCTCAACTCAACCTCATTTATCTTCCCTCGTACCAAGAAGCTCCCACCTTCGTCGGCGTCACTCTTCACCGCGACACCATCTTTATTTTCACTGATGCTATTAACCAAGTCGCCAACAACCTCACCGAAGCCGCCCAAATCGAGCACTCCACCATCCTCCACGAGTGAGGCCACCTCCTTGGCCTTGATCACACCGAGGTTTCCAATTGCATCATGTCCTCCCAAATCGATGTATACCAAGGAGATTCTTCCTGGAAAAACCACATTCTCACCGACTACTGCGATCACGAACTCTTCGAACTCCACACCGTCTCAAAATCAACTTTTTAACCCCACCACCTCACGTCCTTGATCCATTATCCACATACACACACCCAGCACACCCCCTCCCCATACACAAAAAAACTCCTATCTTCCTCCCTCGTATCTATCAAGAATTGCATTCACATCTTTCAATCTCGGCAACATGCCATGCTGAACAATTGATCCTTGATATAAATCTCTCAGCTCAGCCAATAGGTCTTTGTCATCCAATCGCCTAAACTTAGCAACCCGTTCTCTATTCTGAGTTAGCGCCAACAAAAACAAACTTCCTGGACGAAACTCTATCAACCCCGAATAGCACGTATGAGACAGGGCAATCTCGGTTAACTCTTTTATAAGCCGATTCTTGCGTGTCCCCACTGAATATATGAACGGCAACAATCCCAACAGCAACTCTCGCGACAACTCAGCTTTTTCCCTTACTCCAGTTTCATCCATCTCCCGCAACCCGCCAAAAA
>CAYNFZ010000078.1:0-6767 GCA_964396725.1 uncultured Pseudomonadales bacterium | reverse complement strand
ACCCCTTCCCCCACTTCCACTACCGGCCTTCCCGTCAACTCCTTCACCTCCACTTCATCACCATCCTCAAATGCTCGATATTCTGGCCAATACACCACATTAAACACCAGCCTCCCCGATCTCGTCGCTTCCACCTCCACCCGATTTACCCCAAATTTATACTCCACCGCTTCCCCCAAATCCCAGTACACCAAAGGCGCCGCTTTCTCATCCTCCACCACTATCTCCTCTCCATCCCAAACCACTTCCATCTCCTCGTTTCCATCCACCAACTTTCCCGCCGCCGCCCGATCATTACTCACCCAATACTTCACTCCCCAAGATCGCAAATACTCCACCATCTCCCCATCAAACTCATGGTCAAGCGCCCCAAACGCGGGCACTCCTCGAATCGCTTCCCACACCGACATTGCCAGGGTTGCGTCATGCCCTCCGAAATGATTTACCCCATACACCGAAGCCATATTAAACGTCGCCAATTGAGCGTGATCCTCAGCTTTATCCAAAGTCACTCCATAACTAAACACTCTACCGTCACTCACCTCTACAGTCTCCAACCATCCAGGTTTAGCCGGCACCACCACTCGATGATACGAAAAACTCGTCTCACTTCCTCTATTCACCCAAATCACTCCCAGATTTACTCCCAGCCCAACCATCAACCCTCCCACTGCAACTATTTTTCTCCTTTGTATCTTTCCTACCCACTTACCCAAACCCATCATCATCCCAGAGAGCACCATAAACTCAAACACCGCCACATACTTAAACGGCCACCTAAACCAATTCACCACCGACACTTGATATAACCATCCATATAATCTCGTGCTGCACAGCCCCGCTACCAACCCACTCCACCACAAAGCCCGTTCCACTCCACTCCACTTCTTTCTTTGTTTCCACACCACCCACACCGCAACCACAATCCACACCAATCCCAGATGGTACACAAAACTCGAGCCATCAAACAACTCCCCATCCTCAAATACTCCCACCTGCGCCTTCAAAAAGCTCACTACATCCACACTATTGCGCACAAAATCCTGGTAACTCACCGACTCGGCTCGCACCACCGATCTTGTAGCCGTCTTCCATAAAGGCAATAGCACCGGCGCCGAGAGCATCGCCACCAACAGCCAAATCTTAATCCACGAAACCAACACCCCAACCATATCCACTCTGAAAATCTTTCCACCAATCTTAGAAGTTTTTACATTTTTACCTGTATTTTTGCTTTTTGCGACAGCCACGCTCTGCGGGGATTTTTGCTCTTTGATTTGGTGTGCTCGTATCAACAGATACACTCCTTCCACCACCCCACTCACCACCACCCACTGCACATAACCACATAACACCAACATCGTCTTGATCCCCACCCACCACCACACTTCCCCCTTTCCCCGCCGACTCAACCACCGCTCCAACGCCCACCAATTCCACGGCAAATACGCCACCAAATACACCACCACGATCCAATTCCTCCCCACCCCCACCCCAAACGGTAGCAACACATACGCCACACTCCCCCACCACGCTAGCCACTTACTCACCTTCAAACTCGACAACCACACCCACATCCCCACAACCGCCAACACCCAGTGCAGCAAGATCACCACATCAATTCCATACTGCATATTTCCCATTACTTTCTCCGCCACCCCAAACCCCACATACACCGGCGGGTACAGCGTCCCACTCTGGCCCTGTCCCAACTGCACATTTCCCAGTGCTTGGTGAAAATTCACCAGCGCCAACTTCCCTTGTTTTAGCGCTTCATAGTTGTGGCTATATGCCCCCAAGAAATAATTCCCGTTATCATCACTCGTCAAATACCCCGGCGTTCCACCTCGCATCACCACCCAAAAACCCACAACCACTATCACCAACCCCATCAACCAAGGCCACACCGATTTCAAATACAAACACACTCTCTCAGTAAAAATCTTCACCATTCCCAATTTATAACATACCTAATTATCCACCAACATTTCACACCACATCCGCCTTTCCACTATAATCATCCCGTGTCACCCCTCCAGCACCACGCCCCAGTCATCCTCCACATTTTCGGTGGCCTAGCTCTTTTCCTCTTTTCCATGCAGCTCCTCTCCACCAGTCTCCAAAACGTAGTTGGTGGCAAAATCGAATCTGCGCTTAAACACCTCACCAACCGCCCCTACAAAGGCATGCTTGTAGGCACCTTCGTCACCTTTCTCACTCAAAGCTCTTCTATTACCGTGCTGACTCTCATCGGTCTAGTCAACGTCGGCGCCTTAAACCTAGAGCGCAGCATCGGCATTCTTCTCGGAGCCGAAATCGGTACCACCATTACTGCCCAACTCATTGCTTTCAAAATCGGCAACCTTTTCTACCCCCTCTTACTTCTTGGCTTCATCATCACCAATTTTGCCAAGGATAATCACAAAACCCTCGGTAAAGTTATCTTTAGCTTCGGCCTCCTCTTCATGGGCATGGAAATCATCAAGTCTGGAGCCAAGCCTATTAGCTCCTCACCCCAAAGCCTTGCTCTGTTTGAAAGTCTCGGCACCAATCCCCTCCTTGGTATCATCACCGGTGCCATCTTCACCGGCATTACTTCCAGTAGTTCTGCTACCACTAGCCTCGTCGTTGCCCTTGGAGCCACCAACTCCATCACCCTTCCAGCCGCTATCGCCATCATGCTCGGCGCCAACATCGGCACCACTCTGCTCGAACTCATTGCCATCATCCACATGTCCCTAACCGCCAAACGCATTGCCATTGCCCAAGCTCTCATCAACGTCCTGGGTGTTGTTATCATCCTCCCCTTTCTCACCCCCTTCTCCCAGCTCACCGCCCTCACCTCTTCCCACCTCGGCCGTCAAATCGCCAACTCCCACACCATCTTTAATCTCGCCAGTTCCCTCATCTTCCTCGGATTCACCAAACCTCTCGTCTCCCTCACCAAAAAACTCACTCCAGGGAAAATAACTAAACTCGAACGTGGCACCAAATTCCTCGATCCCCACATCCTCCATCTCCCCCACGTTGCCATCTCCCACGCCGCCAAAGAAACACATCGCATGGGCCAAATCACCCTATCTTTATTCTCCGACATCAAACAGCTTCTCCCCGGGGACCAAACCAAATCCGACATTATCGTAACCAAAGAAGCCCACATCGACACTCTCTATCGCGCTATCTCCCAATACCTCAACCAAATCTCCACCGCCGAACTCAATCCCGACTCCACCCAGCTACTAGCCCAACTCTCCCACGTAGTCACCGACCTCGAACGCGCCTCCGATCACCTTCACCGCGTCTCCCAACTCATTGACTCCAACCACCACCATTTTCCTCCTCCAGTCACTCGCTCCCTCCTCACTCTCCTCACCAAAAGCTCGCAAGCCTTCCAATCATCCCTCCAAGCCTTCTCTACCCACCACACCGACAAGGCCCAACAGCTCCCCCATCAATTCGACCAACTCAACCAATACAAAAAACGAATTCTTACCCGCCACGCTTCCGATTTAGATACTCCTTCTTTCCTATTGTACTCCAGACTTGCCCAACACATCGAACGCGCCGGTCACCACGGCGAAAACATCTCCCACGTTACCATCCACGGATTCTAACCCCTCTCCACCAAATCCCCATACAAATCCTCAACCGGCCCATCACCATCTTCAAACCCATCCCAAGGTCGCAGCAACTTGTCCCTCCTCCAATCATCCACCGCTTGTCTAAAATTATGGTTCAAGTTATCATCACATCGTCGTGTAAACTTTCCTCTTCTCTCAAACACATCTCGCAACTCTTCCATATCCCTCCCCACTGCCTCCCACGCTTCCAACACCACTGCCACCCGCAATTGCCCCACGATTCTTCCCCCTTCATGAGCCAAGCTGTACTCAGTACACGAATTGCGCAACTCCAACACTTCTTCCAGATCATCTCCGGCAAAACCCGCCGCCACAAAATCAATTTTACTCCCCCGGATCACTCTCACTTTCCTCCTTTTTTTAGCTCTCACCCTGCGTCGCATACCTCCCCAAACCGGAAACTTTTCACCACTATCTCCACCTCCTCGCTCTGGCACACCTTCACAAACGAAAAATACCTCCCCTCATGCGCCAACACCATCGACGCACTCACCCCGTCCCCAAACTCAGACCTATACTCCTCCTCATCTTCCCACACTTGGATCACCAGCTCTTCTGCTCCCTCTCCATTCGCCACCACCACCACCCCTTTTCTCCACTCACCGATTTCCTCGCCGTCCAAAACCTCAAACTCCGACGGATACGAAAACCAAAAATCATACTCGCGGTTGTCATACTCCACCCAGCCACTAGGCACATTCACATACTCCGCCTCAGCCTCCTCAGTTTCCACCTCTTGCGCCTCGCTCGTCCCCGCCCCTTCCCTCTCGAACAAACTCGCCAACGACACTCCCCGGGTCTCAGCCGCCAACACCCCAATTCCCACCATCATCAACACCCACACTACTGCCAATAATCCCGCCGTCTTTTTCACTCTCCCATACTACCACAATCACTTTTTCTCCCCGACCCCCAAAATCACTCCAATATTTTCCCCAACCTCGCCTGCCAGCTAAAATCATCCCCAGTATTCATTACCGCCCCAACAAAGGACACCAACCCATGGACACCTTCTCTTACGTCATTGGTCTAACCACCGGCATCGCTATCGGTGTCGCCGCCGGCAAAAAACAAAAACCCTGGTCCCAATTATCTACCACTCAAAAACGCTTCAAAATCACCCTCGTCATCCTTCTCGGCTTTGGAGTCTTTCTTGGTCTAGTTACCTGGTTTCTCTACTCAAAGCCTTAGCGGTATAATTCCCACCATGCCAGAAACATTCACCATTTCTCCCGGAACTGTCTTCACTCACGCCCAAGACCCACAAATGCACTATATCGTCACCAATGTTATCGAACCTCGACCTGGGCCCGCACCCTATTTCTCCGCTGGGCTACTTAACCATGATCAAAATAGCCAACCTTGGTTCTGGGACACCGGAACTTCCTTCAAGGAACAAATTGGCCAAATCGTCAACCAACTCACCCCCGAAGAATTCCTTGCCGCCCTCCAGCTCGGAGCCATCATCTCCGGCTTCGACAGCCTTCCCGACACAATCCGAGCCTATTACAACGATTACATCACCCAAGAACCTCGTCAAATCTAAACGTCTTCACTACCCAATTCAGCCACAATGTCTGCCACGGTTTTTACCGCCACCCCAGCCACCCTTTCTTTCCACGCCGGATCAGCGTCCAGATCCACACCTATCTCCTCCTGGGCAAATACCGGCACCGACAGCGCCAACGCTACCCCCACCTCCATCGCCACCACCTGGCCCACATACCCCGCTGGATTCACCACATACACAAAATCAGATTTTGCCAAACACCACAAAAACTCATCTTCAATCTGTCTTACACTCATTCCTTTTTCACCGGGAAGCGGCCGGAATCCCTGCTCTTCCACTCTCAAGATTCTCCGTCTTGGCACATACAACCAACCTTTTTCTGGCGCCAACACCACCACCCCATGATCAACCAACTCTTCTATTTTTATGTCGATTTCCGGCTTGAACTTAAAACTCCCCGCCACCACACACTGCAACTCTCGCTCTCGACTACTCATCGCAAAAGTATATCAAACTATTCCACCCACAAAAAAATCCCCACATGGGAATTCCACATGGGGATCATCTCGATCAATCTAACACCAGAAAGAAGTTGTTGGGTTAGCTGGCCGCTTCAGGCTCTAAAGACTTGACCAACACCGTCGCTCCAAGAGCAATCACTTCGGGAGGGGCAATATTGTGCCAACCGTTCTCCTGCCACCACAGCATCAACGCCTCGCTTGCAGTCCGCAAACGCACCTCGGTGTTGTCATCGTTACACACGGCCAACACGTGCAGGCTATTGACCTCGAGCTCGTTGCCTTCGTCGAAAACAGGTACAAGACAATGTCTCACCACCACTTTGAGATCATTTTCATACAACCACGTTGTCAAGCGTTCTTTGAAATCCCAACCGGCCATATTTTCCCACCAGTAGCAGGCAGCGTAGCCCTTATCGATCAGACCGATCTGCAACCGTGCCCCGACCCTACCAGCCAACGCCAATTGGAAATGCTGCACTCGCTCTTTGTAGAGCAGCTCACCCCACTCCTGACCGTCACCCGCTGCCACAAACACCTGCCTCGGCTCAGGGTTCCTCAAAAACGGTAAGGAACCCAGCGACATTTCTACCACCCCCAGATCAGGGCTGTGTAAATCCATCACGGCCACCGAAAAACTGCGCTCATAACCGCCAGCTTCCAGCACAGACATCATACTCTCCATGCTTTCTTCCGGAGCCATTGCTATCAGCGAGACCAGATCCACCCAACCCCACTCCTTCTGCGGGTCAGTCAGCGAGTTCCAGCTTATAAACTTAAGGCTTACAACCTCAGGTGCTTTCACCAGCACCAATCCTACAAAAGCATCTACCGCAAACATTTGCCTGTCCTTTCCCTTGTACGGGTGCACTAAAGGACTGTCCAGACCACCTTGGCATAGTAAGCCTGAACATGAGCACGTTAAGGTGCCAAATTGACCGATTCACCAAAATATATCAAACACAAATCACAAGCCATCAATAAACCTTTACTCACATCAATTCTCCCCTTAAGAAATCGCAATCCCTCACACTCCCGATATATCACATTTATGCTCAAGTTGGTCCATCACTCTTTCTGTACTCAAAACAAATTGAC
>CAYNFZ010000077.1:3269-6778 GCA_964396725.1 uncultured Pseudomonadales bacterium | reverse complement strand
AGAGAGACTACCGATGTAGGAAATAATGGTGGCGTTTTCCTTGATGCCAAGAGATGATTTGGAAATTTTTTTGGAGGGAGGATGGAAGAAAGCTGAGGAGACGCCATCGGGTAAGTAAAGAGTGGTGGCGGATTGCTGGGCCCAGGATTTTTGGATAGGTTTAGTGATGCAGGTTACAGTGGTGGAACGAGCCAGAATGGTGTCTAGCCGGGAGTGGTTGAACTGAGCGTGGGATTCGAAGATAACGGGTTGTCTGAGCAGAGAACGGATAGCGGCATATGGTTTGGAGCGGGTGTAGATGACGTCGGTGGTGCTTAGAGTGAAGAGCCAAGCTACCATGGCAAAAGAAATTTCCTGGAGAATATGGAATAGCATGCCGATTCTGATGCCGTATTGTTCGAGGATGAGTAAATCGAGATTGGGAAGAGTAATGATGGGAAAGCTATGGTCGAGTTGGTAGAAGCGGAATAGATTGGGCTTTTTGCCTTTGAGTCGAGGGTTGATTTGGAAACGAAAAGGAACGATGAGGCGGAGTTTGATGCCATAGCCAACGAGGTCTGAACACATGTTCATGATTTGGATACTGTGAGCTTTTTCGGATGGAAGTCTGGTGCTGGCAACGTAGGTGAGGTTCATTAGCGATCGCGAGACATAAGCCATAATTGGTGATCTTGATACATATGTTTTCCCAAAAGAACTTGGTAGAGAGAGAGATAGAAGCGTAGAGCTCCACCGATGTATTTGGTAAGGTTGCGGTTGACCGGACGATCTGAAGGAGGGACGGATGAATCTTGGGGGGGGTGGCCGGTACGAGTGTTGACGATGCGGTGCCACCAAGATTTGGCCCCAAAAGTTTGTTTGAGAACTAGGGCGCCTTTCTGGGCGAGTTTGAGATAGCGAGAATCCTCTGTCACGGAGTAAAGACGGAGGAGACTGCTGTAGAAGTCGGCGGTTTGGTCGAGTTTGGCGATGGGGTAGGCCAGGGTACCGTTTGGTTTGATGTAGTCGGGAATGAGGTGGGTGCGAGGATTTTGGTACGAGAGCCAAAATTCGGCGGCTAGTTGGGCGATAGCGAGGTAGTGATCGGAGAAAGAAAGGCTAGCTTGGGTGTAGAGGTCGATAGCGGCAAAGTTTTGGGCTTTGTCGAAGTTTTGGGGAAGGACGGTACCGGGGCGGGAGTCAAAGAAAGTGTGAAAAGCACCGGAGGGAGTTTGGAATTGGCGGAGGTGGTCGAGGAGTTCTTCTATGTGATGGCGATATTTGTTGGGGTGCTGGAAGAGGGCGTAGAGAAAGTTGGTATGTTCTTTGAAGATTTTAGTGGTGGAAAAGGGAGATAAAAAAGGATGGTGACTTTGAGGAAGAAGAGAATGTTTTTGGTAGAGGTTAGTGGAAAACCAGGGAGTGAGGATGGTATGGGCAAGACGCTGGTATTTGGTGTGACTAGTGGAACGGCTGGCGAGAAGCAAGTGTTCGGCAATTAAGCCAGTAACCATGGGATTGGAAGTGGACCAAGGAAGAGAAGAATAGGAGGGGCGGATGATGCGGTTGGGAAGGAAGCCGCGGTTGTTGGCGGCGACTCGGGAAAGAAGGTCAAAGAGTTGTTCTAGTTCTTGAAGATAGATAGGTTCCTGGGTGAGGGACCAGAGTTCATAAAAGCCCAGTACGGTGTCTTGGAGGTCGTAGAGGGAAACGATCCAGGGTGAGCCGAGGGGTTTGCCGGTGGAACAGTCGATTTGAGCGGGATACCAACCGGAAGGGTGTTTGAAATGCTGCCAAAGCCGGAGTTGGGTTTGGGGAAATTCGATCCAATCGGGGCGGTTGAAGATATGGCCGGCCCAGGCAACGAAAGTGTGGTAATCGCCAAAGTCGTCGATTTCGGCAATTTGGGGTTGCCAGCTGTGAGACCGGGGATAAAAGTAGTGAGTCATGGAAATTCCAAGCGGATTTTGGCAGGATTCGTGGATGATGAATCCCACTAATTCGGTGATGGTGGCTTGAAGTTTAGTTTTGGTCATGGAACAGTTGGAGGAATTGGGCGGTGGCAAAACGGAGATTGTACTGTTTGGCTTGTTGATAATTGGCATGGGTCAGAGCTTTTTTGTGAGAGTAGCGAGTAAGTTTTAAAAATGTGTGCACAAAAGTGGTAGGTTGGTTTGGTGGAACGATAAATTTATGTTGAAGATGACTGATAATGTGGGCAATGCAACCAACTCGAGTGGCGACGAAAGGGACCTTGAGGATCATGGCTTCGAGTATAACGCGAGGGAAACCTTCGGAGCGAGAGGGGAGAATGAAGTAGTTTGAGGAAGCAAGGTAGCGGAGGGCTTGGGGTTGAGACAGGTAACCGTGGAGAGTAAGGTGGTGGCGGTGGGGATGGAGTTGGGTTTGGAGCCAGGAGGCATCGGGGCCGGAGCCGATGATGTGAAAATGATAGGTGGGATTGTGGCGAAGAAGCGAGGAAATGATGGCGGGAAGATCGCGGCTGCCTTTTCGAGGAGAGAGGTGGTGGAGAAAGAGGATGTGAGTCAGACTAGAATCAAGAGGGATGGTTTGGGGATGAATCGGGGAAACGAAGTTGGGAACGATACGAATGGGTTTTTGTTTGAGAGAGAAGATGCGGCGATAGCTGGGAGCTAGAGAAGAGTGACCGGTGACTACGACGTCGGATGAGGCAAGGGCGAGAGGCAAGAGGCGGTCGGGAGGAAGTGATGAGTATTTTTCGCAGTTCCAGTAGTAAAGGGTGAGGGGAAAGAAGAGTTTGAGGAGGCGAGTGAGAAAAACGGCAAAATAGGAGTAGTGGATGTAGACGCGGGTGTAACCTTGGAGACGGAAATGGAGAATGAGGAAGAAGCGCTCGATGAGGTTGAGGGGTTTTTGGGTGAAGCGCTGAGTGAGGGAAGGAAAGAGGGACTGGGGTGCTTGATGGCCGGATTCAAAAAGAACGAGAAGGTTGAGAGAGCGGGAGGCTTGGTGGAAGAGTTGATACCAATAGGGATAATGACTGGCATCGTGGGCTGAGTATTTGGGAAAGATGACTAGGACTTTGGTCATAGGCTGGCGACGGCTTGGCGCCATGAATTGGTGAGGAGACGGAGGTTGATGGGAAAATCAAGAAAGGTAGTGACGCGATCAAAGGCTCTTTGAGTGTAGAGGTGCTGAAGGCGTTTATGGGTGAGGAGGTGGTGAATGGCTTTCGCGAGGGCAGCAGGGTCTCTGATGGGGACGAATTCGGCGGAGTAGGATGGGGTGAGGAGATTGGTGATACCGCCAACACTGGTGGTAACTATGGGAGTCTGGGAAAGGACGGCTTCCATGATAACGCGAGGCATGCCTTCGTGCTCGGAGCAAAGGACAAATAAATCGGCGGAGTGAAAGAGGGTAGGGAGTTGGGCGTGACTAACGGAACCGAGGAGATTGACGTGGGAGGCGATATGGAGCTGGTGGATGAGTTTCTCAAGGTGGAGTCTTTGAGGGCCTTCACCGGCAATGGCAAAGGTGAGGTGAGGGTG